>NZ_JBGNUT010000006.1:0-70697 GCF_041951385.1 Actinomadura sp. NTSP31
AGGGCGCCTTCGGCGTCGCTTCGCGATGGACTTCGTCCACCCTTGACTTTGGAGCCTCTGCGGCCCCTGAGGCAGCGCTTAGGGGCAGGCTCCGCCTGCCCCGCCTGGTCGCGCCACCCCACCGCCCTCTTCCGTATGGGGAGGCCGAACAGCTCGGCACGGAGGAATTCGGCCTAGAAGCGCCAGCGGGTCGCGCTGAAGCCCTTCTCCTTGCCGAATGCGAACACCGTTGTCGGCATGGTGGCGAAGACCTGCTTGGGATCCTCAAAAGCGGTGTCGGCCGGGTCGTAGAACTCCCCACCTCTGACGACCGGGTGCCACCACGGATACTTGGCCAGGAAAAGCTCGGCGATCCGCTGCAGCAGGGCAGCATCCCGCACCTCTTGCGCCGTACCTTCGAGCACCAGGTCAACATCGTGACCGGGCACGGTGACGGCACATCCATTGTTGCCATCGAGGTCGCGAGCCTTGCGCGAATGCCGACCGGTGTTGAAACAGACGGTGCCGTCAAGCCAGACGCCCAGTACGGGCACCACGTGTGGCCTTCCGCCCTGCCCCGATGTGGCGAGAAGATACGTCTCGTGGGCGGCCAGCCGACTCCGCACTTCCGCCCAAGTGAGCGCAGTCAGCGGCACGCCGCTGGGGCTGGAAAGCGGCTCGGCGATCGGATCCCGCGCTGCCATGGCCGTTCCTTCGATCCCGACAGCACCGTCCGTCGGCACGCCCAGTGTCGCAACCACCGGGACCCGAGCATCAGGCCCGCAACCAAGCCGATCACTTCCGCCAGGCAGCGGTGTGGTCTGGCTGCTGTCAGGCCCAGTGTTGTGGGCCGTGACCATGGAGTCTTGGTCGGCGGGCATGCCGGTTCGCCCGAGATCCGGGATGGATTCGGGCGAACCGGTGGAGTGAGGGTGGCCGGTTTACGCGGCCCAGTTGGCGGTGGTGTCGGGTGGGCCGATCGTGCCCGGTGGCCCGCTACCGGTCCGGGATCTTGATCGGGCGCCCGGCGGTGGTAGCAGCCGGTAGTTGTACCGCCCGTCGGTGTCTTTGCTGATGCCGATCTGCTGGGGGCTGGTGTGTTTGAAGCGGTTGTGCCATCCGCAGGTGAGGGTGAGCTGGTCGATGTCGGTGGGTGAGTGTCCGAGGGCCCAGCCGTTGACGTGGTCGACCTCGCACAACGTCCCCGGGATCTCACACTCCCGCACCGCACAAGTGGAGTAGAGGGTCTCCAGCACCTGCCGTTGGGCCGCGCTGGCGAACCGCTCCCGGTAACCGAGATACAGCGGCGTGTGCCCCCGCCCGAGGATCAGCGGTGACACTCCGGCCGATAGCGCGATGCGGCGCGCCTGGGCGGCCGGGATGGGAGTGCCGTCGGTGAGGCGGGCGGGGGTGTTGCCGCCGGTCAAGGTGTCCAGGTCGCAGATTACGGTGACCTTCGTGGCCTTGTGCCCGCCCGACAGCACACTGGACAGGGCGGCTGCGGTGCGTTCGCCGACGTCGCGGGTGTCATCAGGCCCGGCCGGCTTGACCAAGGGCGCGAGGGTGCCGTCCCAGATGGCGGCGTCCTCGGCGTTCAACCAGCCTTTGATGTAGCGGCCGCCGTCCAGCGACCCCGTGCTGGTGATCCACGATTTGGCGTACCCGCGCTTGGCATCCTCGCCGGGGACGGCCTCGGTGCCGTCGCGTTCGGCGATGACGTCGCGAATGCGGCGGCCGAACACCGCCACCTTCGCCGCCGAGAAGCCTTGGTCGACGAAGTTCAGCAGGGTGGTCTCGGCTTCGGCGCAGTCGGTGTCCTCCAGCCTGGCCACACTCTGCGCGACCGTGGCCGCGTACCCGTAGGACAGCTCCCCGGCCGCCAGGCGTTCGGCGACTGTCGGGAGGCGGTGGCGTTGCCGGGCGAGGATGAGGCGTTCGGTGGTGCGGTTCTCCCGCATGCCCAGCCGGGACCGCAGCCATGCCCGGGTGGAGGGATATCCCCAGCGTTTCTGTTCACCGGTGGCATCGACTCGGCGGATGAAACCGGCGAGTGCGCTTTCCTGGATATCGCAGGCAGCGGCCAAAGACTCGGTGAGTTCCAGACACGCTGCCGCCGACTCCGGGGCTTCGCGCTGGGCGAGTTCAGCGGCGATCGCCGAGACCGCGTCCACCAATTGCATGGTGGACGCACCCTCCAGGCTGACCGTCACTGATTGCATAGGTAAAGCATACCCTACGTGGCCGACAAAAGTCGGCCAGACGGGCCCTTATTTCGACGCTTCGAAGAAAGGTATGGCTAGGTATACCTTCGGAATGCTCGCCATCCTCTACCGGGTTCTCGGAATGCCATTTATGGGGATTTGTGAACACGCGTGGAGGCGGGAACCCCTATGCCTACTGCGGCGGGCGGTCTCTGTCACCGGACCAGTCGACGTTTCCCTTTACGTGCCAAGGCCGCCGCATCTCCTAGAGTGCGACGCGACGAGAGTGAGCTGTCCAACCCCCGCATTCGCGGACGCGCCGACGCCTGTTTCCCGCGGCCGACGGCGGTGGCGGGCCGGCGGTCGTAGGGCGGGTCGCTGGGGGTTCCGTCCTTGGTGGCGGCGGCCTGGATCGACTGGACGAAGTCGGAGCGGGGGAAGCGGCGGTGGCCGGACTGGGAGTGGGCCAGGTCAGCGGTGCGATGGCGGCCAGGTCGCCGGCGGCGCGTCTCAGTTCGTCGAGGTGGGCGCTGGGGTCGGTGGCGCCGTCTCCGGGTTCGAGGACGAGCAGCGGGAAGGGCCGCGCGTCCAGCGGGCGGGGGAGGGATCGGTACACAGGCCGCGTCCGGATTCGGGGGCGGGGCGGGGGTCGCTCACCGCTTGCCTTCCCTGGCTGCGGGGACGGATCTGGTTGCCTGCAGGGAAGCGTAGGGGCGGTCACGGACCGCCGTCACGCGGCGGCGGAGGGGTGCCCCGCCGCCGCGGGGAGCGGGGGCGGTCAGTCGGCGGAGGTGAGGGTGTTGAGGCGGTCGACGGCGCCCGCGAACTCCTCGACCATGTCGTAGACGACCTGGCGGGCGGGCTTGACGGTGTTCATCAGGCCGACGCACTGGCCGACGAAGTAGTTGGCGAGCGCGCGGGCGCCGGGGTTGCCGGATTCGGCCACCTTGGTGATCTGCCGCATGGCGCCCTCGGCGACGATCATCTGCAGCGGCATGCCGAGCGGGCCGGGGCTGTCGGGGCCCTCCCACTCCTCGGTCCATGCGGACCTGAGCTGGCGGGCGGGCTTGCCGGTGCGCGACCGCGACCGGACGGTGTCGCGGGAGGTGGCGGCGAGCATCTTCGCCTTGACGGCGGGCGCCGTCTCGGCCTCCTCGGTGGTGAGCCACACCGAGCCGCACCAGACGCCGGACGCGCCGAGGGCGAGCGCGGCGGCCATCTGCCGTCCGGTGGCGATGCCGCCGGCGGCGAGGACGGGCACCGGCGCGACGGTGTCGACGACCTCGGGGACCAGCACCATCGTGGAGATCTCGCCGGTGTGCCCGCCGGCCTCGCCGCCCTGCGCGACGACGAGGTCGACGCCGGCGGCGACCTGGCGGCGGGCGTGCTCGGCGGTGCCGACGAGCGCGGCGACGGGGATCCCGGCGGCCTTGGCCTTCTCCACCATGATCGGCGGCGGGGTGCCGAGGGCGCTGGCGATGAGCCGGATCGGGTGGGCGAGGGACACGTCGATCAGCTCGGTGGCGCCCTCCTTGGTGACCGAGGTGCCGCCGCGCGCGTTGGACTGCTTGGCCTTCTCGAAGTCGGGCAGCGGGACGTCGTACTTGGCGAACAGGCCGATGAGGAAGTCCCAGTGCTCCTGCGGGATCGCGGCGAGCATGGTGTCGAGGCCGCCCTCGCCGCGTCCGGCGCGCTCGGCGGACTCGTCGATCTTGCCGGGGACGAGGACGTCGACGCCGTAGGGGCGGCCGCCGACGTGGTCGTCGATCCAGCGCAGCTCCTCTTCCAGCCGGTCGGGGGTGTAGGCGACGGCGCCGAGGACGCCGAGGCCGCCGGCGTTGGTGACGGCGGCGACGACGTCGCGGCAGTGGCTGAAGGCGAACAGCGGGAACTCGATCCCGAACGTGGCGCAGACCTCGGTGTTCATGCCCCCGACGCTAATGGACCGAACGCCATTCGGTCCAGGGTCGGGGCGATCAGGCGGCGGGGCGGAACAGCACGTAGGACTCGCCCTCGTCCGGATGCTCGAACGAGGCCCGCAGCGGCAGCCCCTCGCGCAGGCCGCCGCCGGAGACGCCGTCGAGCCGCGCGTACATCCACGGCCCCTCGGCCAGCTCGACCAGCGCCAGGTACGCCGGCGGCGGGACGGTGCCGTCCTCGGCGGGCCGGCCGTAGGTGGCCGTCCAGGTCACCAGGGCCGCCGCGCCGCTCGCGTCCGCCCAGGCCAGGTCCTCCTCGCCGCACTCGGGGCAGCCGGACGCGTCCGGCGCGTACCAGCGGTCGCACGCCTCGCAGCGCTTGATCACGAGCCGGCCGGCGGCGGTGCCGTCGAAGAACGGGTCGGTGCGCCCGTCGCGCCGCAGAACGCCGATGTCCATCGCTCAGGCTCCCTTCGGGTGCGGGCTGACGATCAAGGTCGAGTGGTGGTCGAGGATGCCGCCGTTCCCGCTGACGAGGACGACGTCGTTGGACGGCGCCTGCCGGTCCCCGCCGTCCCCCCGCGCCTGGATGACGGCCTCCGACAGCGGCGTGAAGCCCCACATGTAGTACGCCGACAGCTGCCCGCCGCCGGTGTTGGTGGGCAGCGACCCGCCGGGCCCGAGCGCGCCGGACGCGGCGAACGCGCCGCCCTCGCCCTTGGCGCAGAACCCGTAGTCCTCCAGCGACACGAGGACGGTGTAGGTGTAGCAGTCGTACAGCTCGCACACGTCCACGTCGGACGGGGTGATCCCGGCCATCTTCATCGCGGTCGCGCCGGAGGTGACGGCACCGGTCGTCAGGCCGAAGTCGCTGCCGCGCTCCTTGCGGTGCCCGGGGTGGCCCTGCCCCCATCCCCACAGGTGGACGGGCGGCCGGGCGAGGTCGCGGGCGCGGTCGGTGCTCGTCACGATCACCGCGATGGCGCCGTTGGAGACCAGGCAGCAGTCCAGCAGGTGCAGGGGCTCCGACACCCACCGCGACGCCTGGTGGTCGGCGAGCGTGATCGGCTCGCGCATCTGCGCGAGGGGGTTGCGCGCCGCCCACTCCCGCGTTGAGACGGCGATCGCGCCGAGTTGCTCGCTGGTCGTCCCGTACCGGGACATGTGCCGCTGCGCCGCCAGCGCGTAGAACGAGTTGACGCTGCGCAGTCCGAGCGCAGCCGTCATGCCGCCGTAGCCGTACCATTCGCGGGCGTTGCGGTTGTAGGCCGAGCCCGCCGACTGCTTCGGCTTCAGCGGCGCGTCGGCGAACACGCACGCGACCGTGGTCGCGGCGCCGCTCAGCACCGACATCGCCGCGTGCGCCACCATCGCCCCGGCGGTCGCGCCGAAGGCGTTCATCTGGGTCAGCAGCCGCAGGTCGCGCAGGCCGAGCGTGTCGGCCAGCTCGATCCCGGGCGAGCCGCCCATGCCGTGGCTGACCAGCAGCCCGTCCAGGTCGTCCAGGCCGAGGCCGGCGTCGGCCGCGGCGAGCCGCACCGCGTCGGCCGCCAGCCGCCGCGGGCTGCGCCCGTACACCCGGCCGAGCTCCGTCATCCCGAGCCCGGCGATCGCAGCGGTCATTCGTCGCATCCCTCCCCGCATCGTCACCGCCACGGTACCGAACAGCATTCGGTACAGCGTGGACCGGGGCGGACGATCAGCCCGCGGCGGACCGCGCCCGGAACGCGCCCCGGTAGGCCAGCGGCGACGCGCCGACCCGCCGGGCGAAGTGCGCGCGCAGCGTCACCGGCGACCCGAACCCCGCCTCGGCGGCCACCCGCTCGACCGGCAGGTCGGTGTCCTCCAGCAGCTGCTGGGCGCGGCGCACCCGCGCGTGCGACAGCCACTGCTGCGGTGTCGTCCCGGCCTGCTCCCGGAACCGCCGGGTCAGCGTCCGGACGCTGCACGACGCCTGCCGCGCGATGTCGTCCAGCGCGAGCGGACGGTGCAGGTTCTCCTCCAGCCAGGCCAGCGTCGGCTGAAGCGCCGCCGCGCCGTCCGGCGGCTCGTCGTGCCGGATGAACTGCGCCTGCCCGCCGTCGCGCTGCGGCGGCATGACGATCCGCCGCGCCGTCCGCGCCGCCGTCGCCGAGCCGTGGTCGCGGCGGACGATGTGCAGGCACAGGTCGACGCCCGCCGCGACGCCCGCCGACGTGAGCACCTGCCCGTTGTCGACGTACAGCACGGACGGATCGACTTCCACCAGCGGATACCGCCGCGCCAGAGCGCGCGCGTAGTGCCAGTGCGTGGTCGCGCGGTGCCCGTCCAGCAGGCCCGCCGCGGCCAGGACGAACGCGCCGACGCAGATGGACGCGATCCGGGCGCCCCGCGCCGCCGCGGACCGCAGCGCGTCCAGGACCTCGCCGGGCGGATCGTCCGCGACCCCCTCGTGGCCGGGGACGACGATCGTGTCCGCCGTCGCCAGCGCGTCCAGGCCGTACGGCGCCTCCACCCGCATCCGGCCGAGTGCGGCGGAGGTGCGCGCGCCACCGGGTGGCGTGCAGACCCGGATGTCGTAGAGCTGGACACCGTCCGTCGTGGTGGTCGTCCCGAACACCTGGCCAGGCGTCGCCAGGTCGAACGGCACGACCCCGTCCAGCGCGAGCACCGCGACGATGTGAAGTTCGGGCATGGCCAGAACGTAGCGCACATCGGCAGCCCGGACACTGGCCGGGACACCGTCCGGCATCGGACGATCGGTGGCGTTCCCGAGCACCACGTCCAAGGAGCCTTCGTGTCCGACCGTTTCGCCGAGTTCGCCCTGCCCGACACCGACCTGACCCGCAAGGCGTACGACCTGGTGTTCACCACCGGGACGGCGGCGCTCGCCAACCACAGCGTCCGCACCTACCTGTTCGGCCGCGCCCTCGGAGAGGCGAAGGGCCTGCGTCCCGGCGCCGACTACGACGACGAGGCGCTGTTCCTGGCGAGCGTCCTGCACGACCTCGGGCTGACCGAGCGCGGCAACGGCGGCGACCGCTTCGAGGTGGACGGCGCCGACCTCGCCGCCGAGTTCCTCACCGGGAACGGGCTCGACGGCGAGCGGGTCCGCGTCGTCTGGGAGGCCATCGCCCTGCACACCAGCCGGGGCATCGCCCATCGCCTGCGCCCGGAGATCGCCCTCACCCACGCCGGGACCAGCGCCGACATCGCCGGCCTGGGCACGGCGCGGCTCCCCGGCGGCATCGCCGAGCGCGCCCACGCCGCGTTCCCCCGGCTCGAACCGGGCTGCGGCCTCGCCGAGATCATCGTCGGCCAGATCGCCGCGAACCCGGCCAAGGCCCCGCTGGGCTCGCTCCCGTACGAACTGGCCCGCCAATCCGGCACCGCCGTCCCCGAACCCCGCTGGACGGACCTGGTGGAGGCAGCCTGGCCCGGCGTCGCCTGAGCCGGCGCGGCTACGCTGGCGGCGATGGCCGCCGTTCCCCCCGAGAACATGCTCGCCCGCGTCCTCGCGCACGACCACGACGCGGACGCCACCAGCGCGCGCATCCTGGACGCCGCGCTGGCGCAGTTCGCCGAGTTCGGGCTGCGCCGCACCTCCATGGAGGACGTCGCGCGCCGCGCCGGCGTCGCGCGCATCACCGTCTACCGCCGGTTCGCCGCCAAGAACGCGCTGGTCGAGGCGGTGCTGCTGCGGGAGGTGCGGCGCTTCCTGGAGGTGTTCACCGCCGCCGTGGACGGCCTGCCGGACGTCGCCGACCGGGTCGCCGAAGGGTTCGTGGTGACGCTGCGGCACGCCCGCGGGCACGGGCTGTTCCAGCGGCTGATGGCGACCGAGCCGGACGCGCTGCTGCCGTTCCTGACCGTCGACAGCGGACCGTTCCTGGCGGCGGCGCGGACGTTCCTGGCCGGAGTGCTGCGCGGCGCGGACGGCGTCGCCCCGGACGTCGCCGAGGACGCCGACGTCACCGCCGAGACGCTGATCCGCATCGTGCTGTCGTTCGTGCTCGCGCCGGACGGCCGCGTCCCGCTGGACGACGACGAGCGCGCCCGCCGCTACGCCCGCCGCCACCTCGCCCCGATGATCACCAGGCGGCCGCCCGCCGGGCCCTGACGCGGATCGCCCGCGTCCCCGGGGCGACGGGGACGCGGGCGATGTCGGACGGGACGCGGCCGGCCCTGGCGGGCCGCCGCCCTCAGGAGGCCAGCACCGCCTGCAGGAAGTCCCGGGTGCGCTGCTCGGACGGCTCACCGAAGATCTGCTCCGGCGGGCCCTCCTCGACGATCTGGCCCTGGTCGAACATCAGCACCCGGTTGGAGATGTCCTTGGCGAAGCCCATCTCGTGCGTGACGCACAGCATCGTCAGGTCGCTCTCCCGGGCGATGTCGCGCAGCAGGTCCTGCACGCCGACGACCAGCTCGGGGTCGAGCGCGGAGGTCACCTCGTCCAGCAGCAGCACCCGCGGCTGCATGGCGAGCGCCCGCGCGATCGCGACCCGCTGCTGCTGCCCGCCGGACAGCTGCGAGGGGTGCGCGTTCTCCTTGTCGGCGAGCCCGACCAGGTCCAGCAGGCCGCGGGCCCGCTCGACCGCCTCGTCCTTGGACGCCCCCAGCACGCGCATCGGCCCCTCGGTGAGGTTGCGCAGCACGTTCATGTTGGGGAACAGGTTGAACTGCTGGAACACCATGCCGACCTGCTTGCGCATCTCGTGCAGGTGCCGCTGGTTCGCCGGGACGCGGCGGCCGCCCTTGTCCATGTGCCAGAGCGTGTCGTCGCCGATCCAGATCAGCCCGTCGTCGAGCTTCTCCAGCGTCATCAGCAGCCGCAGGATCGTCGTCTTGCCCGACCCGCTCGGCCCGATCAGCGTCACCCGCTCGCCGGGCTCCACGGCGAAGTCCAGCTCGCGCAGCACGACGTTGGAGCCGAACCGCTTGACGACCTTCTCGAAGCGGATGCCGGGCGCGTCGCCGTGCGGCAGCGCGGCCGCCGCGCCGTCGCCGTCCTTCTTCCGGACCCCCTCCTTCTCGGTGGAGACGCCTTTGGACTCCTCGGGCGTCGGGGCTTCCGGTGCGGTGTCAGTTGGTGGCATAACGCCTCTCCAAGCGGCGGACGAGAATCGAGGATATGACGCTGACGATGATGAACAGCAGACCCACCAGCGTGATCGGCTCCAGGAACCGCAGGCTCCGCGAGCCCACCTGGTACGCCGACAGCAGCAGCTCGGTCACGTTGATCGCCAGCAGCATCGGCGAGTCCTTGAACATCGCGATCAGGTAGTTGCCCAGCGTCGGGATCACCCGGCGGATCGCCTGCGGCAGGATCACGTCCAGCCACACCCGCGACCGCGGCAGGTTCAGCGCGGTGCACGCCTCCCACTGCCCGCGCGGGATGTCGGAGATCCCCGCCCGGTACACCTCGGCGGTGTAGGTCGAGTAGTGCAGCCCGAGCGTGATGATCCCGGCGGTGAGCGACCCGATGGTCAGGCCCCACGACGGCAGCACGTAGTAGACGAAGTACAGCTGCGGGATCAGCGGCGTCGACCGGATGAACTCGGTGACCCACCGCACCGTCTGGCTGACGACGACGTTCGGGGCGCGGCGCAGCATGGCCCACACCAGGCCGAGCACCACCGCGATCACGTAGCCGGCCAGCGTCGCGGTGACCGTGTAGCGCAGCCCGTCCAGCAGGTCGGGGATGATGTCGCCGGTGTAGTTCCAGTCCCAGTCCATCAGCCGGCCACCCCCGCCCCGGGAGCGCCCGCCGCGACCGTCCCGAGCTTGGGCTCACGGGAGGGACGGCGCCCGAGCATCCGGTCCACCCGCCGTTCGGCGTAGCGGACGAACAGCTGCAGGACCTGCGCGATCACGAAGTACAGCACCAGCGCGACGGTGAACGACCAGATCGTCTGCCCGGTGCTGCCCTGCACGTTCTTCGACACGTGCGTGATGTCGACGAGGCCGACGAGCGAGACGATGGCGGTGCCCTTCATCAACTCGATGAGCAGGTTGCCGAACGGCGGCAGCATCAGCGCGAACGCCTGCGGCAGCAGGACGCGCCGCATCCGCTGGAACGGCGTGAAGTTCAGCGCGACCGTCGCCTCGAACTGCGCCTTCGGCACGGCGTTGATCGAGCCGCGCACCACCTCGGCGCCGTACGCGCCGACGTTCATGCCGAGCGCGAGCACGGCCGCGAACAGGGTGGTGAACCGGAGGCCGACGAGCGGCAGCGCGTAGAAGAACCAGTACAGCAGGACCAGCGTGGCGGTGCCGCGGAAGAACTCCACGTACACCCGGTTCAGCAGGCGCACCCAGGGGCTGCGCGCGGTGCCCGCCAGGCCGAAGACGAGGGCGAGCACCAGCGCGACCGCGCCGCCGAAGACGGTGAGCCGGAAGGTCAGCCACGCGCCCTCCAGCCACTGGTGATAGCTGTCGAGGACCTGTGACACCGATCAGCCCTGGCAGAACTTGGCGGCGGTGTCGGCCGCGGTCGGCATCTCCGCCTGGGTGAACCCGAACGGCTGCAGGATCGGCAGCAGCTGGTTGCCCTTCTCCAGCGCGGCGAGCTGGGTGTTCCAGGCGTTCAGCAGGTCCGTGTCGGCCTTGCGGAACACGAACGCGCCGGCGCCGAGCTGCTCCTTGCCGCCGATGACGGGCGTGAACGCGTCCGTCACCTCGTACTTGCCGTCCTGGTGCTTGGTCAGCAGGTCGGCCAGGGAGATGCGGGTCAGCCAGATGCAGTCGATGCGCCCGGACTTCAGGCCCTCGTAGGCGCTCGCCTGGTCGGCGAACGTCTTGATCTTGCCCTTGCTCACGCCGCTCTTCTCGGCGTAGCCCTGCTCGACGGCGCCCGTCAGCACGCCGACCGTCACGCCCGCCTTGGCCGGGTCGTTCTGGTTCTTCAGGTTCTTCGGGTTGCCCTTCGGCACCATGAACGCGCTCTTGGCGACGTACTCGGGGTTGGCGAACGCCGCGGACGCGCACCGCTCGGGGGTGATGAACATGCCGGCGGCGATCGCGTCGAACCGCTTGGCGTTGAGCCCGCCGATCAGGCCGCCGAAGTCGACCTGGACGCCCTCGACCTTGTCGATGCCGAGCTTCTTGAAGACGGCGCGGGCCAGCTCCGGCGCCTCACCGGTCAGCTTGCCGTCCTTGTCGGTGTAGCCGTAGGGGGCCTCGTTCGCGAACCCGACGGTGATCTTGCCGGCCTTCTTGGCCTTGTCGAGGGTGCCGCCGCCGGAGACCTCCTTGTCCGGATCCGTCGTGGAGCAGCCCGCCGCGGCCAGCGGGACCGCGGCGGACAGCAGAACGGCGGTGCGGAGGAAGTCTCGTCTCGAGGAAGTCATCGTTGAACTCCTGCAGGATGGGGGTGGCCCGCGCCCGCGGGGGGCCGTGGAGCCCCCCGCGGGCGCGGGACCTGTCGTTGGGGATATCCAGTTGGGAGCGGGGAATGTGACGCGCGGTCAGTCGCGGACGGGGGTGAAGTCGCGCGCGCCGATGAACGGCGGGCGCGGGGCCGGAGCCGAGAACGGCTCGACGCACGTGTTCTCCACGCTGTTGAACACGATGAACACGTTGGAGCGGGGGAACGGGGTGATGTTCCCGTTCGAGCCGTGCATGCAGTTGCAGTCGAACATGGTGGCCGAGCCCGCGGGCCCGGTGAACAGCTCGATCCCGTGCTTGTCGGCCAGGATGGACAGGCTGTTCGGGTCGGGGGTGCCGATCTCCTGCCCGCGCAGCGACTCCTTGTAGTGGTCGGCCGGGGTCTCCCCGACACAGGCCACGAACGTCTTGTGCGAGCCAGGCATGATCATTAGCCCGCCATTGTGCACGAAATTCTCCGTCAGCGCGATGGAAATGCTCACCGCGCGCATCCTCGGCATGCCGTCCTCGGCGTGCCAGGTCTCGAAGTCGGAGTGCCAGTAGAAGTCCTTGCCGGTGAAGCCCGGCTTGTAGTTGACCCGGCTCTGGTGCACGTACACGTCGGAGCCGAGCAGCTGCCGGGCCCGGCCGACCACCCGCGGGTCGCGGACGAGCTGCCCGAACACCTCGCTGATCTTGTGCACCTCGAAGATGGACCGGATCTCGTCCGAGCCGCGCTCGGTGACCGTGCGCTCGTCGGCCAGGATCTGCGGGTCGGAGGCCAGCCGGCGCAGCTCGGCGCGGTAGTCCTCGACCTCCTCCGGCGCGATCAGCTGCTCGACGGACAGGAATCCGTCGCGGTCGAAGGAGTCGAGGGTCGTGGCGTCGATGGGGCCGTCGCCGGGGCCGCCGTACACGACCGGGTCCTGCCGGTACAGCAGCGCCGCCTCGGCGGCCTTGCGGGTGGGATAGGCGTCGTCGATCGACGGATGGGACTCGATGATGCTCATGCGTCCTCCTCGGTGAGCAGCGGATAGACCCCGTTCTCGTCATGGACCTCCCGGCCGGTGCACGGCGGGTTGAACACGCACACGGTCTTCACGTCCGTGTGGGCGCGCAGGGTGTGGTGCTCGTGGCCGTTGAGCAGGTACATCACGCCGGGCTTGATCTCGTGCTTCTCGCCCGTCTCCTCGTTGGTGAGCTCGCCCTCGCCCTCGATGCAGTAGACGGCCTCGATGTGGTTCGCGTACCACATCTTGGTCTCGGTCCCCGCGTACAGGATCGTCTCGTGAAGCGAGAACCCCACGCCCTCCTTGGCCAGCACGAAGCGGCGGCTGCACCAGGTCGGCGCCTGCACGTCGCGATCGGTGCCGATGATCTCGTCAAGGGAGCGAACGATCATGAATTCCTCTTTTCCGGTGTGTTACTGGGCGGCGGTGCGCCCGGCCGCGGCCGGGGTCAGACCGACACCGCCGTGCGGACGGCCTCGAGGGAGTCCGCGATGATCTCCAGGCCGCGGGCCAGCTCGGCCTCGGTGGTGGTGAGCGGCGGCAGCAGCTTGACCACCTCGCCCTCGGGCCCGGAGGTCTCCATCAGCAGCCCGCGCGCGAACGCCTCGGCGCACACCTTCGGCGCGGCCTCCGCGTCCTTCATCACCAGGCCCCACGCCAGGCCGCGGCCGCGGACGGAGTCGATCGCGCCGGCGTGCGCGAGCGCGATCTCCTCCAGCGCCGTCTGGACCTGCTGGCCCTTCTTCAGGGTCTGCTTCTCCATGCCCTCGCCGGTCCAGTAGTCCTCCAGCGCGGCGACGGCGGTGACGAACGCGGGGTTGAACCCGCGGAAGGTGCCGTTGTGCTCGCCCGGCTCCCACACGTCCAGCTCGCGCTTCATCAGCGTGACCGCGAACGGCAGCCCGTAGCCGCTGAGGGACTTGGACAGGCAGACGATGTCGGGGGTGATCCCGGCGTCCTCGAAGCTGAAGAACGGGCCGGTGCGGCCGCAGCCCATCTGCACGTCGTCGACGATGAGCAGGATGTCGTGCCGGTGGCACAGCTCCTGCAGGCCGCGCAGCCACTCGGCGGTGGCGACGTTGATGCCGCCCTCGCCCTGCACCGTCTCCACGATCACGGCGGCGGGCTTGTCCAGGCCGCTGCCGCTGTCGTCCAGCATCGTGTCGAACAGCAGGAAATCGGGGGTGCGGCCGTCGAGGTAGTTGTCGTAGGGCATCGCGACGCCGTGCCCGAGCGGCACGCCGGCGCCGGTGCGCTTCATCGAGTTGCCGGTGACCGCGAGCGCGCCGAGCGTCATGCCGTGGAAGGCGTTGGTGAAGCTGACGACGGTCTCCCGGCCGGTGTACTTGCGCGCCAGTTTCAGCGCCGCCTCGACCGAGTTGTTGCCCGCCGGGCCGGGGAACTGGACCTTGTAGTCGAGGCCGCGCGGCTCCAGCACGTACTCGTTGAACCGTTCCAGGAAGTCCCGCTTGGCCGTGGTGTACATGTCGAGGCTGTGCACAATGGCGTCACTGGCGAGGTAGTCCATCAGGCGGCGTTTCAGCTGCGGGTTGTTGTGCCCGTAGTTGAGGGTTCCCGCGCCGGCGAAGAAATCGAGGTAGGTGCGGCCGTCCTCATCGGTGATGTGGGCGCCCTGGGCGGTGGTGAACACCGTGGGCCAGCTCCGGCAGTAGCCGCGGACTTCCGATTCCATGCGGGCGAAAACGTCCATGTTCTGCCTCCGGCAGGTTGGGGGTGGGAACGGTTCGGGGCGGGATGCGGTGTCAGAGATCGTGATGCGGTGTCAGAGATGTCGCGGAGAGCCGGTGTCGCGGTTCGGAGCCGGACGCGGTCCGGCCGGCGCCGCCGGACGTGCGGTTCGGGGGCGGTTCGGGAGCGGTCTCGGGGACGGCCGGCGGCGGCTCCGCCGGCCGCCGGGTCAGATCTCGCCGCCGAACGGCCCGATCCGGAACAGCACCTCGGGCTCGTGCTCGCCGCCCGGGAAGTGCTCGGCGCCGAACAGCGGCTCGCGGACGAGCTCGCAGCCGCGGGCCCGGGCGAACGAGGCGAACATCGCCGCCGAGGCGGTGTTGTCCGGGGTCACGGTCGCCTCCAGGTAGCGGTGGCCGCGGGCCGCCAGCCGGTCGCCGAGGCGGTCCAGCATCCGGCGGGCCAGGCCGCGGCCGCGGTGCGCGTCGTCGACGGCCACCTGCCACACGAAGAACGTGTCGGGGCGGGACGGGCGGACGTAGCCGGTGACGAAGCCGCAGGCGCGGCCGGCGTCGCGGGCCACGACGGAGGTGTCGGCGAAGTCGCGGCACCAGAGCGCGTAGCTGTACGGGGAATTCACGTCCAGGACCTTGGAGTCGCGGGCGATCCGCCACAGTTCGGGGCCGTCGGTGAGGCTCGGCTCCTGGAGTTGCACGTCCTCGGTCGTCTCGTCCGGTTCGGGGCGTCGGGTCGGTGTTTCCAGGGGTTGCGCTGCCATGTCCAGGCAACTTAGCGAATCTCGCCGAGTGATCGTTCCGTAATGTTACCGTCGAGATGTTTAGCCTGGCGCGCACCGGGTATGGCAATACGCTTGCCAAAAGCGGGGGGTTTTCGGTCGGCCGTTCCGCGGGCCGAGGTGCGCCATTCCTCGCGATACGCAGGAGGTACTGGCGGCTGCGCGGGCGGCGGCGCCGCGCGCTTTGCTGAACGCCACCTTAATGATCCGCGCTCGCGTGCAGAGAGTTTTTGTGTATCGGTTGTGTGAGGTAAGTCACTCGGATTGGGTGACAACGGGAAGGGTGCGGTCGGCGTCACCCGGCATCGCGGGAGGTCGAGCCTTCGCGCGCCGCCGTGGGGCGGATGGGGGTGAAGGCGCGGGCGCGGGCCCCTGGGAGCCCCCGGTTCCTCACCATCAAGGGGCTTCTTCGCTCGCCGCCCGGTAAGACAGAGTTGGCGGGCAGGTAAGGATTGGGGCGATTCGGCGCCCCTTCCGGGCGGGCCGGGCCCCCGCGCGGACGCGGAATCCCGGCCCCCTTTCCGGACATGCGGCGGACGAGATGAGACTCGTCCGTAATCTCGGTTCGGCCGACCCGGGGGTTCAGCCGGCCCGTGGGCTCAGCCCGGCCCGTGGTTCAGTCGGGCCCCGTGGTTCAGTCGGACTGCGCGAACCGGTCGGTCGCCTCGACGAGCCGGTGCAGGATCCCCGGCTCGGTGTAGGCGTGGCCCGCGTCGTCCACGATGTGGAACTCCGCCTCCGGCCACGCGCGGTGCAGGTCCCACGCCGTCGCGGCGGGCGTGCACACGTCGTAGCGGCCCTGCACGATCACGGCGGGGATGTGGCGGATCTTGTCCGCGTCCCCGATCAGCTGCTCGTCCTCGAAGAACCCCTCGTTCATGAAGTAGTGGTTCTCGATGCGGGCGAACGCGACCGCGTAGTCGGGGTCGCCGAACCCCGCCGCCAGCTCCGGGTCCGGCCGCAGCGTCAGCGTCGAGCCCTCCCAGGTCGCCCATGCCTTCGCCGCCGCCACCCGCACGTCCCGGTCGGGGGAGTTGAGGCGCTCGTGGAAGGCGGAGATGAGGTCCTCGCGCTCGTCCTCGGGGATCGGCTCGACGTACTTCTCCCACAGGTCGGGGAACAGCAGCGACGCGCCCTCCTGGTAGAACCAGTACAGCTCGAACGGCCGCAGCGTGAAGATGCCGCGCAGGACCAGTTCCGTCACCCGCTCGGGATGCGTCTGCGCGTACGCCAGCGACAGCGCGCTGCCCCAGCTCCCGCCGAACACCAGCCACCGCTCGATGCCGAGGTGCTCGCGCAGCCGCTCCATGTCGGCCACCAGGTGCCACGTGGTGTTCGCCTCCAGCGACACCTCCGGGTCCTTGGCGTGCGGCAGGCTCCGGCCGCAGTTGCGCTGGTCGAACAGCACGATGCGGTACCGCTCCGGGTCGAACTGCCGGCGGTGCGCCGGGCTGCACCCGCCGCCCGGCCCGCCGTGCAGCATCACCGCCGGCTTGCCGTCGGGGTTCCCGCAGACCTCCCAGTGGATCCGGTTGCCGTCGCCGACGTCGAGCAGCCCGGAGTCGTAGGGCTCGATCGGCGGATACAGGGTGCGAAGCTCCATGGTGCGGAATCCTCCCACCGGGCGACCGGCTCCGCGCTTTGCCGCGCGGCGCGGTGTGACCCGTGGCACCGTGGTGGGGGCGGCAGAGGCCCCGCACCGGCCGTGACCAGGCCCGCGGCCTTTGCCGGCACCGCGAAGGGAGCACGAAACTAAACCCCAAACTGGGCAAACGCTCCGCTGGTCGGCACTAGAGTGCCTTCAGTGAGCGGAGCGATGAGCCCTCGGGCGAGGAGTGACGCGAGCGCCATGTCCATGACAGCCCCCGCGGACACGGCCCCCGAGACGGGGCCGTCGGCGAGGAGACGTGTGAGCGAAGTGACGAGCCGTCAGGTGAGGAACGCAGCGAGCCGAGCGGGCGTCCCGGCGCCCTCGGCTGTCTCCGCGGAGGAGACCAGTGAGTGAGCTGAACGGATCGGGTGGTTCGCGCGGAGTCCCGGACGCGGGTTCTCCCTGGCCCGCGATGGGACGTGACCCGGGTCGCGGGTCCGACGTCCCCGTGCCCGCCGCCCAGCAGCCGATCCAGATGGCCAAGCCCGAGCAGCCCGGCCACGGCGCGGACGCCGGCCGTCCCGAGGCCGAGCAGCCCGAGGCCCAGCCCTGGGACATCGTCGAGCGGCTGCGCCAGATGGCCGACCTCATCGGCGACGCGCTCGCCGCCGGCGAGCGCAAGGTCACCGAGGCGCAGACCGAGACCGCCTCGCAGGTGGCGGCGATCCAGGCGGAGAAGGAGTCGGCGCAGCGCGACGCCGCGGCCGCCTGGGGCGAGGTGCAGCGCGCCCGCGGCCAGGCCGAGCAGGCCGACCGCCGCGCGGTCGACGCCGAGCGCCGCGTCACCGAGGCGCAGAACGAGGCCGCCTCGCAGGTGGCCGCGGTCCAGGCGGAGAAGGAGTCGGCGCAGCGCGACGCCGCGGCCGCCTGGGGCGAGGTGCAGCGCGCCCGCGGCCAGGCCGAGCAGGCCGACCGCCGCGCGGTGGACGCCGAGCGCAAGGCGGCCGAGGCCGAGCGGCGCGCCGGCGAGGTGCAGAACGAGGCCGTCGCCCAGATCGCCGCCCTGCAGAACGAGAAGGAGGCCGCGCAGCGCGATGCCGCGGCCGCCTGGAACCAGGCGCAGCAGGGCCGCGCCCAGGCCGACCAGGCGCGCGGGCAGGCCGAGCAGGCCCGCGTGCAGGCCGACCAGGCGCGGGCGCAGGCCGAGCAGGCCCGCGCCCAGATGGAGCAGGCGCAGGCCCAGGCCGAGCAGGCCGAGCGCCGCGTCGCCGAAGCCGAGGCCACCGTCCGGCAGGCCATCCAGCAGCGCGACGCCATGAGCGAGGCCCGCGACGACGCGCTGCGCGCCGTCGAGGACGCCGTCGGCGGCCGCCGCTCCGCCGAGGCCGAGCGCGACCGGGTCTCCGAGCAGGCCGGCGAGCTGTCGCGGGCGCTGGAGGCCGCGCACAGCGAGCTGTCGGCGGTGCGCGCCAAGCTCACCGACGCCGAGATGACCGCGCAGAACCTGCAGCACGCCGTCGTCGCCGCCGGCAAGGAGGCCGACGAGACCCGCCGCCGCGCGCAGGAGTCCGAGCGCCGCGCGCAGGAGAACGAGCGCCGCGCCCAGGACTCGGAGCGCCGCGCGCAGGACGCCGAGCGCCGCGCCCAGGAGGCCCTCGGCCGCGCCGAGGGCGCCGAGGCCGAGCGCCAGCAGGCCCTCGACACCGCCGCGCAGTCGCTGGAGGCCGCCAAGAAGGCCGAACGCGAACGCGACGCCAGCGCCAAGGCGCGCGAGGCCGCCGACCGCACCCGGGAGGCCGCGGTGCAGTCGCAGGCCCGCGCCGAGTCGGAGCTGACGCTGGCCCGGGGCCGCGCCGACCAGGCCGGCCGGGAACGCGACAAGGCGGTCGCCGGGATGCGGCAGATGGCCGCCGAGCGCGACGCGGTCGCCGAGAAGCTCGCCGAGCGGGACCAGTGGGTCGACCAGCTCGCCCAGGCGGTCACCGAGCAGCGCGCGCAGATCGCCGAGCTGTCCCAGGAGCGCGACGCCGCCCGGCAGGCCGCCGACCAGGCCCGATCCCTGATCGACGAGCTGACCCGCCAGCTGCGCACCATCATGCCCACGGCGGCGACGCCGCGGCTGTGACCCGTCCCCCGGCCCGCGGGCCGGGGGACGCCGGCCGCCCTCTCCACACCCTCTGACCAGCGGGGGCGGGGGACGGGGCTGGACGGTGTACCCGGACGTGCCTGTTATTCTGGTGGCCCGTGGACAGTGCGGTACCGAGCCCTTCGGTGAACGCCGCCTCGCAACGACCACGGGAGCGCCTTCTTGCCTTCGGCAGCCACTGGTAGATCACGTCCTACCAAGCACCTCTTCGTCACCGGCGGTGTCGCCTCCAGCCTCGGCAAGGGACTGACGGCGTCCAGCCTGGGCCGGCTTCTCACCCTCCGCGGGCTGCGGGTCACCATGCAGAAGCTCGACCCCTACCTCAACGTCGACCCCGGCACGATGAACCCGTTCCAGCACGGTGAGGTGTTCGTCACCGACGACGGCGCCGAGACCGACCTGGACATCGGCCACTACGAGCGGTTCCTGGACACCGAACTGCACGGGTCCGCGAACGTCACCACCGGCCAGGTGTACTCCAACGTGATCGCCAAGGAGCGGCGCGGGGAGTACCTCGGCGACACCGTGCAGGTCATCCCGCACATCACCAACGAGATCAAGGACCGGATCCGGGGGATGGCGGACGACACCGACGTCGACATCGTCATCACCGAGGTCGGCGGGACCGTCGGCGACATCGAGTCGCTGCCGTTCCTGGAGTCGGTGCGGCAGATCCGGCACGAGATCGGCCGCGACAACTGCTTCTTCCTGCACGTGTCGCTGCTGCCCTACATCGGCCCGTCCGGCGAGCTGAAGACCAAGCCGACGCAGCACTCGGTCGCCGCGCTGCGCTCCATCGGCATCCAGCCCGACGCGATCGTGTGCCGCTCGGACCGGCCGATCACCGACGGGCTCAAGCACAAGATCAGCCTGATGTGCGACGTGGACCGCGAGGCCGTGGTGTCCGCGGTGGACGCCGCGTCCATCTACGACATCCCGAAGGTGCTGCACGCCGAGGGCCTGGACGCCTACGTGGTGCGCCGGCTCGGGCTGCCGTTCCGGGACGTCGACTGGGGCGCCTGGGACCGGCTGCTGCGGCGCGTCCACCGGCCCGCCCGCGAGGTCACGATCGCGCTGGTCGGCAAGTACATCGACCTGCCGGACGCCTACCTGTCGGTCACCGAGGCGCTGCGGCACGGCGGGTTCGGCAACGACGCCAAGGTGCACATCCGCTGGGTGAAGAGCGACGACTGCGAGACCCCGGAGGGCGCCGCGCGGGAGCTGGACGGCGTGGACGGCGTGCTGATCCCCGGCGGGTTCGGCGTCCGCGGCATCGAGGGCAAGCTCGGCGCGGTCCGGCACGCGCGGGAGAACCGCGTCCCGCTGCTGGGCATCTGCCTCGGCCTGCAGTGCATGGTGATCGAGGCGGCGCGGACGCTCGGCGGGCTCGCCGGCGCCGGCAGCGCCGAGTTCGACGCCACCACCGCCCACCCGGTGGTCGCCACCATGGCCGACCAGCTCGACGTGGTCGCCGGCGAGCGGGACATGGGCGGCACGATGCGGCTCGGGCTCTACCCCGCGGACCTCGCCGAGGGGTCGGTGGTCCGGGAGCTGTACGGGGAGGCGAAGGTCGCCGAGCGGCACCGGCACCGCTACGAGGTCAACAACGCCTACCGCGGCCGGCTGGAGGAGGCGGGGCTGCGGTTCTCCGGGCTGTCGCCGGACGGCCGGCTCGTCGAGTACGTCGAGCTGCCCCGCGAGAACCACCCGTTCTTCGTCGGCACGCAGGCGCACCCGGAGTTCCGGTCCCGGCCGACCCGGCCGCACCCGCTGTTCACCGGCCTGGTCGCCGCGGCGATCGACTACGCGGGCACCCGCGCGGCGGACGCGGCGGACGCCTCGTGAGCGCCGGCCGGCGGTCCGAGCCGGAGCTCGACCCGGCACGGCCCGGTCCCGAGCTCGGCCCGGACGACGTCCGCGACCGGCCGGAGCGCTGGAACGTCGTCGAGGAGTCGACCGCGTTCGAGGGGCACGTCTTCAACGTCCGCCGCGACCGGGTCGAGATGCCGAGCGGGCCCGGCGGCGGCACCGAGGTCGTCGGGCGCGACGTCATCGAGCACCTCGGCTCGGTCGGCGTCCTCGCCCTCGACGACCGCGACCGCGTACTCCTGCTGCGCCAGTACCGGCACCCCGTCGAGCGGCTGCTGTGGGAGACGCCCGCCGGGCTGCGCGACGTCGAGGGCGAGCCGCTGCACGAGCTCGCCGCGCGGGAGCTGCTGGAGGAGGCCGGGTACCGCGCCGCGCGCTGGGACACCCTCGCCGACGTGTTCCCCTCGTCCGGGATGTCGAACGAGCGCAGCCGGATCTTCCTCGCCCGCGACCTGACGCGGGTGCCCGCCGAGGAGATCGACTTCGAGCGGGTGCACGAGGAGGCCGACATGCCGGTCGTCTGGGTGCCGCTGGACGAGGCCGTCCGCAAGGTCCTCGCCGGCGACGTGCACAACATGATCGCCTGCGTGGGGATCCTCGCGGTGCACGCGGCGCGCGCCGGCGGCTACCGCGACCTGCGCCCCGTGGACGCCCCCGAGGGCTGACGCCGCGACGGTCGCGCCCGCGACCCCGGGAACGCCCCGCCGCCCTCTACGGGGCGGCGGGGCGTTCCCGTGTCCGGGCCGGGCCGCATGGCGGGCCCGCCGGGACGGTGTCGGCGCGACATGCGACACGGCCGCGCCGATGACGCCTGCGCGACGCGGTGGGAGGGGGCATGATGGGCACGTCTCGTCCCGCCTCGAGCCCGCCCCGACCGAGCCGATCAAGCCCGCAGAGACCGTCTGAAGAGGTGCCGCAACTGTCCCCGAGCACGACCCGCCGGCCCGCCGCGCGGCCCCCCGCCCAGGACGCCGCCGCTCAGGACCCCGCCCCTCAGGACCCGGGCCTGGACGCCGGCTCCGGCCCGGGCGCCGGCTCCGCGCTCGGGGCGGCGGTGCGCACCTACCTGGGCCACCTGGCCGTCGAACGCGGCCTGGCCGCCAACACGCTGTCGTCCTACCGCCGCGACCTGCGCCGCTACGTCCGGGTCCAGGACGGACGGGGCCGCACCTCCATCGCCGACATCACCGAGGACGACGTCCGCGCGTACCTGATGGGGCTGCGCGAGGGCGACGAGGAGCATCCGCCGCTGTCGGCGGGCTCGGCCGCGCGCGCCCTCGTCGCCGTCCGCGGCCTGCACCGGTTCGCGCTGCGCGAGGGCCTGGCGTCCGGCGACCCCGCGCACGACGTCAAGCCGCCCACCCCGCCGCGCCGGCTGCCCAAGGCCATCACGCTGGAGGAGGTGGAGCGGCTGCTCGCGGCCGCCGCCGGACCGTCCGGCGACGACGCCGGCACTGCCCGCGGGCTGCGCGACCGCGCCCTGCTGGAGCTGCTGTACGGGTCGGGCGCGCGGATCTCCGAGGCCGTCGGCCTGGACGTCGACGACGTCGACCTCGCCGAGGGGTTCGCGCGGGTCGCCGGCAAGGGGGGCAAGGCCCGGGTCGTCCCGATCGGCGACTACGCGGCGCGGGCCGTCGACGCCTACCTCGTCCGGGCCCGCCCCGAGCTCGCCGGCGCCGGACGCGGCGGCCCGGCGCTGTTCCTGAACGCCCGCGGCGGGCGGCTGTCGCGCCAGGGCGCCTGGATGGTGCTGCGCGCCGCCGCCGACCGGGCCCGGCTGACGAAGGTGTCGCCGCACACGCTGCGGCACTCGTTCGCCACCCACCTGCTCGACGGCGGCGCCGACGTGCGCGTCGTGCAGGAATTGCTCGGACACGCCTCCGTGACGACCACGCAGGTCTACACTCTGGTGACGGTCCAGCTGCTGCGCGAGGTCTACGCCACCTCGCACCCGCGCGCCCGGAGCTGAGCGTCCGCGCCCGCCCCGCGCACCCGGGCGCAGGGCCGCGCCGCCGCGACAAATCCCGACACTCGGCGCGCGTCGGCTTGAGACGTGGGGGACGGGGCCCTAGAGTCCCCGTTCTGGACGGCATTTCCCGGCCGCCGGGGAGGGATCTGGTGACTAGCAGGAACGGCGGGCATGGAGTTCTCTCCTCCGCCACCATAGAGACCGATCCGAGTCGGGCCCTCGGCCCGACTCAGCGACCCGTACCCGTCTTTCCGGAGCCGGAACCGCTGGCCGAACACGGGCCCGCCCGCATCGTCGCCGTCTGCAACCAGAAGGGCGGCGTCGGCAAGACGACCACGACGATCAACCTGGGCGCCGCGCTCGCCGAGTACGGCCGCCGGATCCTGCTCGTCGACTTCGACCCGCAGGGCGCCCTGTCGGTCGGCCTCGGCAAGGGCGACCCGCGCCAGCTCGACATGACGATCCACAACCTGCTGCTCGAACGCGACACCGAGTGGGAGGACATCGTCCTGGACACCGGCGTCGACGGCATGGACCTGCTGCCGAGCAACATCGACCTGTCCGGCGCCGAGGTCCAGCTCGTCCACGAGGTCGGCCGCGAGTACATCCTGCAGGGCGCGCTGAAGTCGGCGATCCCGCACTACGACTACATCCTGATCGACTGCCAGCCGTCGCTCGGCCTGCTCACCGTGAACGCGCTGGCCGCCAGCGAGGGCGTGCTGATCCCGCTGGAGTGCGAGTACTTCGCGATGCGCGGCGTCGCGCTGCTGATGGAGACCATCGAGAAGGTGCAGGGCCGGATCAACCCGGGCCTCGCCATCGACGGCGTGCTCGGCACCATGTACGACTCGCGGACCCTGCACACCCGCGAGGTCCTCGGCCGGATCGTCGAGGCCTTCGGCGACAAGGTGTTCCACACGGTCATCAACCGCACGGTACGGTTTCCAGACGCGACCGTCGCCGGGGAGCCGATCACGTACTTCGACCCGAACTCGATGGGCGCGAACGCATACCGGGGTCTGGCGCGGGAGGTGCTCGGAAGGTGGGCTCACGTCGGGTAAGGCTGCCCGGTGTCGATGAGATCTTCCGGCCCACCGCGCCGCCGCCCGGCCCCGCTCCCGGCCCGTCCGGGAACCGGCCCGCACCCGGGCGCGCACGTCCGGAGCACGCCGTCCCGGAGTACCCGGAGTACGCCGCTCCGGAGCAGGCCGGGGCGGAGCGCGCGGTGCCGGGCACCGGCCCGTCCCGGGTCACGGTGCCGGACGCCGGGCACCGCCCGAGCGGCCGGCAGCGCCACGACTCCAAGATCACCGTGTACATCTCCTCCGACGAGCTGCTCGCGCTGGAGCAGCTGCGGTTGCGGCTGCGCGCCGACCACGCGCTGCCGGTCGACCGGGGCCGGCTCGTCCGCGAGGCCGTCGCGGCGATGATCGGCGACTTCGACGCGCTCGGCGAGCACAGCACGCTCGTCCGCCGCCTGCGCGACACCTCCTGACACCACACTCCTGACACCGCACCTCCTGATGCCGCGCACCCCCTGACCCCGCAGCGAGGGATTCGCATGGGCCAGCCCCCCGACGACCCGTCCGAGCCGCCGAAGCCGCCCGAGCCGTTCCGGCCGCCGCCGCCCATCTACGCGCCCCCGCCCTCCGGTGAGGGTCCGCCGCCTCCTCCGTTCGCGCCTCCGCCCGGCTACGGGCCCGCGCCGGGCGCCCCGCCGGCGGCCTTTCCGCTGCCGGGAAGCGCGCAGGCGCCGCCCCCGCCGCGCTCCCGCCGCACGCCGGTCCTCCTGCTCGCCGGCGGCGCGGCCCTCGTCGCCGTCCTCCTGCTCGCCGGTGCCGTGACCTACCTCGCGACGCGCGGCGGCGACGGGTACGACGGCGGGCCGGCCGCGCTGCGGCAGCCGATGATCCTCCAGCAGGTCGCCGAGGTCTCCCACGCGCCGTGCGCGGCCGGGACGCTGCCCGAGGCACCCGGGACCCAGCCTGAGGCGTCCGGGGCCTCCTGCTACCGGCTCGCCGGGGGCGGCATGACCGTCCGCCGCGTCCGGCACATGAAGGCGGTGCCGCCGGCCGGCGGCACCACGTCCTGGGCGGTCCAGATGGAACTGACCGAGGCGGACGCCCGCGCGTTCGGGGACCTGACCGGGCAGGCGGCGCGGCAGGCGCCCGGGTCGCCGGCGAACCGGATCGCGATGGTCGTCGGCGGGCGGGTGCTGTCCGCGCCGACGGTCAGCGGCGGCCCCATCACCGGCGGCTCGGTGCAGATCTCCGGCCGCTTCACCCGCTCCGAGGCCGAGGACCTGATCGCCCGGATCACCGGGCGCCGCCCGTCCTGACGGCCGCGCGCCCCCGCGCCCGCCCGCCGCCCCGGCCGGGCGCCCGCACCCCGCCGGGCGTGGGACGATGGGGCCGGTGAGCATGTGGCCGGGCAGCACCGGGCGGGCGGCGTCCTCCGCTACCGTGAGCGACGTGGACGAGACGGAGCCGGAGCGGGGGCCAGAGCCGGCGGGCGGCCCGGAGCGGGCCGACGGCGAGGAGCAGGGCTTCCGCGTCCACCTCGACAACTTCGACGGCCCCTTCGACCTGCTGCTCGGGCTGATCTCCAAGCACAAGCTGGACATCACCGAGGTGTCCCTGCACAAGGTCACCGACGACTTCATCGCGCACATCCGCTCCCACGGCAAGGAGTGGGACCTCGACCAGGCCAGCCACTTCCTGCTGGTCGCCGCGACCCTGCTGGACCTGAAGGCGGCGCGGCTGCTGCCGTCCGGCGAGGTCGACGACGAGGACGACCTGGCCCTGCTGGAGGCCCGCGACCTGCTGTTCGCCCGGCTGCTGCAGTACCGCGCCTACAAGGAGGTCGCGCGGGTGCTCGCCGGCCGGATGGCCGAGGCGGGCCGGCGGTTCCCGCGCCTGGTGCCGATGGAGCCGAAGTTCGCCGGGCTGCTGCCGGAGGTGCTGCTCGGCCTCGGCCCGGAGGAGTTCGCCCGGCTCGCGGCCAGGGCGCTCGCCCCGAAGGCGCCGCCCTCGGTGTCGGTCGAGCACATGTACCAGCCGAAGGCGAGCGTCAAGGAGCAGGCGGAGATCGTCGTCGAGAAGCTGCGGCGGCTCCGCAAGACCACCTTCCGGGTCCTGGCGTCCGACGCCGCGGGCACCTACGAGGTCGTCGCGCGGTTCCTGGCGCTGCTGGAGCTGTACCGGGACCGGTCCGTCACGTTCGAGCAGCTGGAGCCGCTCGGCGAGCTGCACGTCACCTGGACGGGCAGCGACGAGGGCGACGTGGCGGTCGGCGACGACTACGAGGGCTCCCGCGAGCAGGCCGCCGCCGCGGACGCCGCCGACAAGGACGGGAAGGACGAGGCAGACGATGACTGACGGACCGGGCCCGGGCACGCCGGAGCACCGTCCCGCGGACGAGGAGGCGCCCGAGGCCGGGCACGCGGACCGGCCCGAAGACGCCCCCGAAGACCCGCCTGAGGGCCTCCCGGGGCTGCGCGCCTCGATCGAGGCGCTCCTGCTGGTGGTGGACGAGCCCGTCGCGGAGATCACCCTGGCGCAGCTGCTGGAGCGGCCGCGCGGCGAGATCGGCGCGACCCTCCGGGAGCTGGCCGCGGAATACACCGAGCAGGGCCGGGGGTTCGACCTCAGGGAGGTCGCCGGCGGCTGGCGGTTCTACACCCGGGACGTGTGCGCCCCGGTGGTGGAGCGGTTCGTCACCGACGGCCAGCAGGCCCGGCTGACGCAGGCCGCGCTGGAGACCCTCGCCGTCGTCGCCTACCGGCAGCCGGTGAGCCGGGCGCGGGTGTCGGCGATCCGCGGCGTCAACAGCGACGGCGTGATCCGGACGCTGACCCTGCGCGGCCTGATCGAGAACGCCGGCCAGGAACCGGAGACCGGCGCGCACCTGTACCGCACCACCGGGTACTTCCTGGAGCGGCTGGGGCTGCGCGAGCTCGGCGAGCTGCCGGAGCTGGCCCCCTACCTCCCCGACGACCTGCCAGAAGACATAGTTGAGGAAACGTGACAGACACTGAGGGCGTGCGGCTGCAGAAGGTGCTGGCCGAGGCCGGGATCGGCAGCCGCCGGCACTGCGAGGAGCTGATCGGCGAGGGCCGCGTCACCGTCGACGGCAAGCGGGTGTTCCGGTTCGGCGAGCGCGTCGATCCGGAGCGCGCGGTCATCCACGTGGACGGCAAGCGCGTCGAGACCCGCGCCGAGACCCGGTACTACATGATCAACAAGCCGCGCGGCGTGGTCAGCACGATGTCGGACGAGCGGGGCCGCAAGTCCCTGGAGGACTACGTCGAGGTGCCGGAGCGGCTGTTCCACGTCGGCCGGCTCGACACCGACACCGAGGGCCTGATCCTGCTCACCAACGACGGGGAGCTCGCCCACCGCCTCACGCACCCGAGCTACGGGGTGTTCAAGACCTACCTCGCCGAGATCCACGGGCCGATCCCGCGCGACCTCGGCAAGCGGCTGCGCGCCGGGGTGACCCTGGAGGACGGCCCCGCCAAGGCCGACAAGTTCCGGGTGTTCGACCAGGTCGGCCGGCGGGTGCTGGTGGAGATCACCCTGCACGAGGGGCGCAAGCACATCGTGCGGCGGCTGCTGAAGGAGGTCGGCTTCCCGGTGCAGCAGCTGGCCCGCATCGAGTTCGGGCCGATCAAGCTCGGCCAGCTGAAGCCGGGCGGGATGCGGGCGCTGACGGTGCAGGAGATCGGCGAGCTGTACAAGGCGGT
The DNA here is from genome assembly GCF_041951385.1 of Actinomadura sp. NTSP31. Taxonomy (NCBI): domain Bacteria; kingdom Bacillati; phylum Actinomycetota; class Actinomycetes; order Streptosporangiales; family Thermomonosporaceae; genus Actinomadura; species Actinomadura sp. NTSP31. Next base: position 27,258 of record NZ_JBGNUT010000006.1, read on the forward strand.
CGGGCTGTAGCCCGGGCCGGCGATTCGGACGACACGGAGAGGGTGCGAGGTGGCGGTACGCGCGGTCCGCGGGGCGACGCAGGTGGACGCCGACGACCGGGAGGAGATCCTGGCGGCGACGGCCGAGCTGGTGAGCGAGGTGATGGGCCGCAACGGGCTGACGACCGACGATGTGATCAGCGTCCTGTTCACGGCGACGCCGGACCTGACCGCGGAGTTCCCCGCGCTGGCCGCGCGCAAGCTCGGCTTCCAGGAGGTGCCGCTGATGTGCGCCGCCGAGATCGCGGTGCCGCACGCGCTGCCGCGGGTGATCCGGCTGATGGCGCACGTCGCGACGGACCGGCCGCGTGCGGAGGTCCAGCACGTCTACCTGCGCGGCGCGAAGGCGCTCAGGCTGGACATCGCGCAGTGAGCCCGGACATCGCACGGCAAGTGGGGGCGGACGGGGCGCAGTAGGGTGACGGGCGTGAACGAGGACGTGGTGGGCCGCATCGTCGTGGTCGGGACGGGCCTGATCGGCACGTCGATCGCGCTGGCGATGCGCGAGCGGGGCGCCGAGGTGCTGCTGACCGACCGGGACGCGGCCGCCCTGGAGCTGGCCGTCGAGCTGGGCGCGGGCCGGGCGCTGCCGGACGGCGCGTCGGCGGAGCCCGCGGACCTGGCGGTGCTGGCGGTGCCGCCCGCCGCGGTCGCGGTGACGCTGCTGGACGCGCAGAAGCGCGGCCTGGCCAGGGCGTACACCGACGTGGCGAGCGTGAAGGCGCTGCCGCTGGCGCAGGCGGCCGAGCTGGGCTGCGACCTGTCGGCGTTCGTGGCGGGGCATCCCCTCGCCGGCAGCGAGCGGTCCGGGCCGGGCGCGGCGCGTCCCGACCTGTTCCTCGGCCGTCCGTGGGCGCTGTGCGCGACCCCTGAGGCGGCGCCGGAGGCGGTGGCGGCGGTGACCGCGCTGGCGAAGGCGTGCGGAGCGATGCCGGTGCGGGTCGGCGCCGCCGAGCACGACCGGGCGGTGGCGCTGGTGTCGCACGGCCCGCACGTGGTGTCGGCGGCGGTCGCGGCGCGGCTGACCGGCGCCGACGACACGGCGCTGGGCCTCGCGGGGCAGGGCGTCCGGGACGTCACCCGGATCGCGGCCAGCGACCCGCGGCTGTGGATCGGGATCCTGTCGGCGAACGCCGAGCCGGTCGCGGACGTGCTGGAGGGGGTCGCGACCGATCTCGCGGTGGCGGCGTCGCTGCTGCGCGACGGCAGCGAGGGCGCCGCGGCGCACGTCGCGGACCTGCTGCTGCGCGGGAACGCGGGCCGGTCGCGGATCCCGGGCAAGCACGGCGGCGGCCAGTCGGCGTACGCGACGGTGCAGGTGGTGATCCCGGACCGGCCGGGCGAGCTCGCGATGATCTTCCAGGCGGCGGGGATCGCGGGGGTCAACATCGAGGACGTGACGATCGAGCATTCGCCGGGCCGCCCGCTGGGCGTGCTGGAGCTGGCGGTGGTGCCGGAGGCGGCCGACACGCTCGCCGCCGAGCTGCGCGCCCGCGGCTGGTCGGTCCCGGGCCGCTGACGGGCCCGCCCTCCCTCAGGTCGAGCCGCGACGCGGCGGGCTCCGGCGGGCCCGCTCGGCCGCGGTCTGACCCGGTGCCCCGTGCGGTGGAGCGCGGTGCGCAGCGATGGGCCGCGGTGGTGGGCGCGGGCCGGTAGCCTGGAGCGCTGGGCCCCGCGAGGGAGACGCTCGCGTTCCGCCGCCCGCCCCGCCCGCCGCCCGCCCCTGCCGGCGGGCGCTTCGATGCCGACGAAAGGGAGCGATCGTGCCGCTCGTCATCGCCATGGACGGCCCCTCCGGATCGGGCAAGTCCAGCGCGTCCAAGGGCGTCGCCCGCGCGCTCGGCCTGCGCTATCTCGACACCGGCGCGATGTACCGCGCGATGACGTGGTGGATGCTGCGCAACGGCGTCCCGGTGCGGGACGCGGGGGCGGTCGCGGCCCGCGCCGGCGACCCGGTGATCGAGTCGGGCACCGACCCGGACGCGCCCACGATCACGGTGGACGGGCAGGACGTCTCCGAGCCGATCCGCACCCGCGAGGTGACCAACGCGGTCAGCGCGGTCAGCGCCGTCCCCGCCGTCCGGGCGCGGCTGGTGGAGCTGCAGCGTGAGATCATGGCGGCCGGGGGCATCGTGGTGGAGGGACGCGACATCGGCACGGTCGTCGCCCCGGAGGCGCCGGTCAAGGTGTACCTCACCGCCAGCGAGGAGGTGCGGGCGGCCCGCCGCGCGAAGGACCTGGCGGCCGACCCGGGAGCGTCGGTGACCGTCACGCAGGCGGAGCAGGCGCGCCGCGACCGGCTGGACTCCACCCGGAAGGCGTCGCCGCTGGCGAAGGCGGCCGACGCGCAGGAGATCGACTCGACGGAGCTGGGCCTCGCCGAGGTCATCGAGGCGGTCGTCCGCCTCGCCAAAGAGCATGAGTGAGCGGGCGGCCTGACGGCCCCTGTGGGGATATGGACTGTGAGCGAATACGAGATCGAGACCGTGGACGTCGCCGAGGACGTGGCCGCCGACGCGCCGCCCGCGCCGGTGGTCGCGGTGGTCGGCCGGCCCAACGTCGGCAAGTCGACGCTGGTCAACCGCATCCTGGGGCGCCGTGAGGCGGTCGTGGAGGACGTGCCGGGGGTGACCCGGGACCGGGTCGCCTACGACGCGACCTGGAGCGGGCGGCGGTTCACCGTCGTCGACACCGGCGGCTGGCTGCCGGACGCGGCCGGGCTGGCGGCGGCGATCGCCGAGCAGGCCCGGCTGGCGGTGGAGCTGGCCGACGTGGTGATGTTCGTGGTGGACGCGACGGTGGGCGCCACGGACGTGGACGAGGCCGTGGTGGAGATCCTGCGCCGGTCCGGCAAGCCGGTGGTGCTGGTGGCGAACAAGGTCGACGACCAGGGCGCCGAGGCGGACGCGGCGCTGCTGTGGTCGCTGGGCATCGGCGAGCCGCACCCGGTGTCGGCGCTGCACGGCCGCGGCAGCGGCGACCTGCTGGACGCGGTGCTGGAGGCGCTGCCCGCGGAGGCGCCGCGCGAGACGTTCGGCGCGGAGGGCGGGCCGCGCCGGATCGCGCTGCTGGGCCGCCCGAACGTCGGCAAGTCCAGCCTGCTGAACAAGCTGGCGGGGGAGACCCGGGCCGTGGTGGACGCGGTGGCCGGCACGACCCGCGACCCGGTCGACGAGCTGATCGAGCTGGGCGACCGGACGTTCCGGTTCATCGACACGGCGGGGATCCGGCGGCGGCACCGGGAGAACCAGGGCGCCGACTTCTACGCGACGCTGCGCACCCAGTCGGCGCTGGAGCGCGCCGAGGTCGCGGTGGTGCTGGTGGACGCGGACGAGCCGCTCGCCGAGCAGGACCTGCGGATCGTCTCGATGGTGATCGACTCGGGCCGGGCGCTGGTCATCGCCTACAACAAGTGGGACCTGCTGGACGAGGAGCGCCGCCACTACCTGGAGCGCGAGATCGACCGGCAGCTGCACAACGCGCGGTGGGCGCCGCGGGTGAACATCTCCGCCAAGACGGGCCGGCACATGGACCGGTTCGTGCCGGCGATCGACACGGCGCTGGAGGGCTGGGGCACCCGCGTCCCGACGTCGAAGCTGAACCAGTTCTTCGCCGACCTGGTGAACTCCCACCCGCACCCGGTGCGCGGCGGCAAGCAGCCGCGCGTGCTGTTCGCGACGCAGGCGGGGGTGCGGCCGCCCCGGTTCGTGCTGTTCACCTCGGGGTTCCTCGAGGAGGGGTACCGGCGGTTCATCGAGCGCCGGCTGCGCGAGGAGTTCGGGTTCGAAGGGACGCCGCTGGACATCGCGATGAAGATCCGCGAGAAGCGCGGCAAGGCCCGCAAGTAGCCGGAAAATCCGGTCGCGGCCCGCCGGGATCTTTCCCCGGCGGGCCGCGGCATGCCAGGATGCTCCTGCGGGACCCGGGTAAGTCTTCCATTACTCGTTGATCCCGCAACGAATGGCTGTTCTAGTCTGGGTGAACGGTTCTCCCGGACACCAGGGCGCGGGTCGAGGGGTGCGACGTGAAGCTCTTGCTGCTCATCTCCGTGGCGGTCGCCTGCGTGGCGGCCAGCTTCGTCTGGCGCGAGCCGTGGCTCGGCGGCGTCGGCCTGGTGATCGCGTTCGTCGCCATGTTCACCGACCGCGACGACGTGAAGCTGGACGACGAGAAGGGCAGCTACGAGACCACCAAGTCCGTCCGGAACATGCGCCACAAGAACCGCTGACGCCGTCCCGGACGGCCCCGACGGCCCCGCCTCGGCTCTGTCTACCTCGGCCGTTCTGTAGGGCGGGGCGCTACCGCTCGAGCCCGCCCTGCTCGCCGGCCACCCGCTGGTCGCCCGGAGGCCGCGGCAGCGGCGGCTGCGGCGAGCCGGGCTGCCCCGGCCGGCCGGGCTCCGCGCCCTCGCGCGCGTACCGGCCGAACACCAGCGGCTGCGTGGTGCCGGACTCCTCGCGCCCCGGCCCGTCCGGCGGCACCGCCTCGCGGACGCCCACCACCGCGAACCGGCCGAGGGCGAGCGCCGCGAAGAACACGATGACGACGCCGAGCCCGGCGAATCCGGAAAGCTGCTCGGCGAGGTGCCGGCCGTTGGTGGTGCCGAGCGGCGCGCCGACGCCGGGCACGTCCCACAGCGTGGCGAGCGGCCCGCCCACGACGAACCAGGCGCCGCCGAGGACGCCCAGCCACGCGCCGAGGATCGCGAACGCGCGGTTCGCGCTGAACAGCACGATCAGCCCGCCCAGCACCGCGGCCGCCGCGGGCGCGATGCTGAGCTGGAGCCGGTCGGTGTTGTAGACCCAGGTGTCGTCGGGGGCGAACCCGAAGTCGAAGTAGGGGCCGGCGAAGGGGAGCAGGCCGCCCCACAAGCCCAGCAGCACCAGCAGGATCCCGCTGATCCCGCCCCGGCTGCGCGGTACTCGCATGGTCCCAGTCATGATCATTCCTCCTGACCGGGCTATGTGCTTCTGTTTTGTCCCCCTTTACCCCCGGCGCAGGCGCCCACACCGCCGTTTCACGCGACGGTGCGGGTCTGCTGCTCGGGGTGCGCGGCGTCGATGTGCCAGCTGATCACGCGGACCGGGCGGACCCGGATCAGGTCGTCGCTGAAGTACCCCTCGCCGATGTGCATCCGGCCCTTGACCGGCGCGGCCGTCCCGCGGATCTCCACGCCGCGGCCCCAGCCGGGCCGCACCGCGTCCGGGTCGTCGGCCGGGGCCAGGTCGTCGACGAGGAACGTCACCCGCGGGTTCTCGAGGATGTTGCGGTACTTGCGGCTGGCGGCGTTGGCGGGGCCGCCGATGTCGATCGTCCCGTCGTCGTTCAGCCGGAACCCGACCGGGCGCGTCTGCGGCCCGCCGTCCGGGCCGATCGTGGACAGCCGGCCGAGGCCCTGCCCGGACAGGTAGGCGCGCTCGGCCGGGGTGAACGGGTCGGTCATCATCGGTCTCCCATCGCTGCACTGGTGCGTTCGGGACCGACGCTAGGACCTCAAGCGCGATTCAGGTCAACCGGCGCTCTCCAGGCCGACCGGCGTGTCGCGGCCCGGGGCGGCGAGCCCGCCGGCCAGCGCGTCGCGGACGAACGCGCCGAGCGAGGCGATCGCCGCGCGGGACTCGGGCAGGTACGGGCCGAACATCTGGAAGACGTGGATCTGCCGGTCCCACACCTGCAGCGTCGTGGGCACGCCGGCCTCGGCGAGCCGCCGCGCCATCAGTTCGGAGTCGCAGTACAGCAGTTCGGTGGACCCGGCCGTCAGCAGGACGGGCGGCAGCCCGGCGAGGTCGGCGCGGACGGGCGACACCGCCGGGTCCTTCAGGTCGAGGTGGCCGAGGAATGCCTCCACCAGGTTCTCCAGCAGCACGCCCGGGTCGGACGGGTCGAGGCCCATGTTGGCGTGCGCGAGCTTGCTCTCCAGGTCCATGTCGAGCATGGGGGACAGGGCGGCCAGCGCGGCCGGCATCGGCAGGCCCTCGTCGCGGGCGCGCAGCGCGGTGGCGAAGGTGAGGTGCCCGCCCGCCGAGTCGCCCATGATCACGATGTTCGCGGGGTCGGTGCCGCGCTCGTCCAGCAGCCACCGGTAGGCGGCGAGGCAGTCCTCGACCTCCCGCTCGAACGGGACGGCGGGGATCATCCGGTAGTCGACCGACAGGGCGGGGACCCGGGCGGCGGAGCTGAACGAGGCGATCATCCGGCGGTGGGTGTTGAGGCCGCAGGAGACCCAGCCGCCGCCGTGCAGGTAGAGGATCACCTTGTCGCGGGACGCGGACGCGCCCGGCCCGCGCACCCATTCCGCGCCGAACCCGTCGAAGCGGACCTTCTCGATGCGGATGCTCCGCGGCGTCGGGGCGCGTCCGGCGAGCCTGTCGAGGGACGCGGCACGCCGCAGCGCCCGGTCGTCGAAGGGCAGCGCGGCGGCCTTGGCGAGCCGGGGGCGCAGGAACCGGCGGATGCCTGCGGAGACGGCGCGGGACCGCAGGCTCGCGGTCCCGCGGCGTTCGATGACCAGGGTCGTCGGGCGTGGCTGCGGCACCGGGTCCTCCTCGCGACGGGGATGTAAGTAGATGGTGACATCCGGGCGCCGCCGGTGCGAAGCCGGGGGCAACAGAGGTGTGCCTGTGGCAACTGCCAGCGAGATCGGCCTTGCTAGCTCGCAAATTCTGGCCATATGCACAGATGCAGGTCGCATCTGCGAGGGCTACGATCTTTCCTCGTGACGACGTTCAGGATCAGTGAGGCGGCCGCGCTGCTCGGTGTCAGCACCGACACCGTCCGGCGCTGGGTGGACGGCGGGCGGCTGCCGGCCGAGCGCGACGAGCACGGGCACCGGCGGGTGCCGGGCGCCGAGCTGGCCGCCTTCGTGCGCGACCAGGCGCGCGGCGCCGCGGCCCCCGAGCACGCCGAGCGGTTCTCCTCGGCGCGCAACCGGCTGCGCGGGATCGTCACCGAGGTCGTCCGGGACGGCGTGATGGCCCAGGTGGAGATCCAGGCGGGGCCGTTCCGGGTGGTGTCGCTGATGAGCCGGGAGGCGGCCGACGAGCTCGGCCTGCGGGTCGGCGTGGTCGCCGAGGCCGTGGTGAAGTCCACCAACGTCGTCGTCGAGGTGTCCGACCCGGGCTGACCCCCTTGAGGAGAGACATGTTCAAGCGCACATCGGCGGCCGTGCTCGCGGCGTCCCTGGCCCTGGCGGCGGCCGGCTGCGGCGACACCGGCGACGACGAGTCCTCGGGCGGCGGCTCCAAGACGCTCACCGTGTTCGCGGCGGCGTCGCTCACCGAGACGTTCACCGCGCTCGGCAAGACCTTCGAGGCCGCGCATCCAGGGGTGAAGGTCCGGTTCAACTTCGGGGGCAGCGACAGCCTCGCGCAGGGCATCACGCAGGGCGCCCCGGCGGACGTGTTCGCCTCCGCCAGCCCGGCCACGATGAAGACCGTCACCGACGCCGGGGACGCAGACGGCACCCCGCAGGTGTTCACCCGCAACCGGCTGGTCATCGCCGTCCCGCCGAAGAACCCCGGCAGGGTCGCCAAGCTGCCGGACCTGGCGCGCTCCGGGCTCAAGGTCGTGCTGTGCGCGCCGGCGGTCCCGTGCGGGGCGGCGGCGAAGAAGGCGCTCGCGGCGGCGAACGTCACGGTGAAGCCCGCGTCCGAGGAGAGCGACGTCAAGGCGGTGCTCACCAAGGTCGGCCTCGACGAGGCCGACGCGGGGCTCGTCTACCGCACCGACGCCAAGGCCGCGGGCGCCAAGGTGAAGGCCATCGAGTTCCCCGAGTCGGCCAAGGCGGTCAACGACTACCCGATCGTCGAGGTGAGGAAGGCGCCGCAGGACGCGCTCGCCAAGCAGTTCATCCAGCTCGTCCTCGGGGCGCAGGGCCGGGCCGCGCTCACCGGGGCGGGCTTCGAGGCGCCGTGAGCCGGTCCGGCCGGCCGCCCTGGTTCCTGCTGCTGCCCGCGCTGGCCGGGCTGGCGTTCCTCGTGCTGCCGCTGGCCGGGCTCCTCGCCCGCGCCCCGTGGTCCACCCTCGGCACCCGGCTCGGCCAGGGCCAGGTGCTCGAGGCGCTGCGGCTGTCGCTGGTGACCGCCACGATCAGCACCGGCGTGTGCCTGCTGCTCGGCGTGCCGCTGGCCTGGGTGCTGGCGCGGGCGTCCTTCCCCGGTCTGCGGCTCGTCCGGGCGCTGGTCACCGTGCCGCTGGTGCTGCCGCCGGTCGTCGGCGGCGTGGCGCTGCTGCTGGCGCTCGGCCGCCGCGGCCTGGTCGGCGCGTGGCTGGACTCGGCGTTCGGGATCACGCTGCCGTTCACCACCGCCGGCGTGGTCCTCGCCGAGACGTTCGTCGCGATGCCGTTCCTGGTGATCAGCGTGGAGGGCGCGCTGCGCGCCGCCGACCTGCGCTACGAGGAGGCCGCCGCCACCCTCGGCGCCGGCCGCTGGACGGTCTTCCGCCGCGTCACGCTGCCGCTGGTGGCGCCCGGCGTCGCGGCCGGCGCGGTGCTGTGCTGGGCGCGGGCCCTCGGCGAGTTCGGCGCGACGATCACCTTCGCGGGCAACTTCCCCGGCCGGACCCAGACGATGCCGCTCGCGGTCTACCTCGCGCTGCAGAACGACCCGCAGGCCGCGATCGTGCTGAGCCTGGTGCTGCTGGCGGTGTCGGTGGCCGTGCTGGCCGCGCTCCGCGACCGCTGGGTGGAGACATGAGCCGGGGGAGACGCGAGCCGGGAGCGGACGCGAAGGGCCTGGACGCGCGGCTCGTCGTGCGGCGCGCCGGGTTCGACCTGGACCTGGCGCTCGCCGCCGCGCCCGGCGAGGTCGTCGCGCTGCTCGGGCCGAACGGCGCGGGCAAGAGCACCGCGCTGCGCGCGCTCGCCGGGCTCGTCGCGATGGCCGGCGGCCACCTCCGGCTGGACGGGACGGACCTGCGCCCGCTGCCTCCCGACCGGCGCGGCGTCGGCATGGTCTTCCAGGACTACCTGCTGTTCCCGCACCTCAGCGTGCTGGAGAACGTCGCGTTCGGGCCGCGCTGCCAGGGCGCCGGGCGGCGCGCCGCGCGGCGCCGCGCGGCCGAATGGCTGGACCGGGTGGGCGTCGCCGAGCACGCGTCCGCGCGCCCGCGGGCACTGTCGGGCGGGCAGGCGCAGCGGGTGGCGCTGGCCCGCGCGCTGGCCGTCGAGCCGGGCCTGCTGCTGCTGGACGAGCCGCTCGCGGCGCTCGACGCGCACACCAAGCTGGAGATCCGGGCCGCGCTGCGCCGCCATCTCGCCGGGTTCGCGGGCGCCGCCGTGCTCGTCACCCACGACCCGCTGGACGCGATGGTCCTGGCGGACCGGATCGTGGTGGTGGAGGGCGGCCGGCTGGTCCAGGAGGGCGCGCCCGCCGAGGTCGCCCGCCGGCCCCGGACCGACTACGTGGCACGGCTGGTCGGGCTGAACCTGTACCGGGGGAGGGCCGAAGGGGGCACCGTAGTCATCGGCGGCACCGAAGGCGAGTACGCACTGGACACAGTCGACTCGCCCGAGGGTGAGGTCTTCCTGGCGTTCGCGCCATCATCGGTGGCGCTGTACCGCACTCGCCCGGACGGCAGCCCGCGCAACCTGTGGCGCACGCGTGTCACGGCCATCGAGCGTCACGGGGACCGGGTGCGGGTCCGCTTGTCCGGGCCGCCTTTCGACGCCGTCGCGGACATCACTCCGGCCTCGGTCGCCGAGCTCCAATTGTCCGAGGGCAGCACCATATGGGCGGCCGTGAAGGCCACCGAAACTCACGTTTACCCAGCTTGAGCGGCTCCACGCGGCCGGGCGGCCGGACGGCGCCCGTGCCGCCCGTGCTTCAGTGATATCAATCACAAAAGGGTGCGGGAAGGCCCGGAAGCCGCCGGGATTGGTCCAGACCAAATGGCAAAAACGTCGGGTCTTGTTCATCATGCAAACATCCTGCGAACAGCTGAAGGAGTTGCCCGTGTCCAACCAGGTCCCCGGCCTCGACCAGGCCCCTACCGGCCACACCGAACTAGTTGAGTGGGTACGCGGGATCGCCGAGCTGACCGGGCCCGACCGCGTCGAGTGGTGCGACGGCTCGGACGAGGAGTGGGAGCGCCTGACCGGCCTGCTCGTCGAGCAGGGCACCCTCACGCGCCTCGACCCGGCCAAACGGCCCAACAGCTTCCACGCCGCGTCCGACCCGACCGACGTGGCCCGCGTCGAGGACCGGACGTTCATCTGCTCCGAGAAGGAGGAGGACGCGGGCCCGACCAACAACTGGGTCGCGCCCGGCGAGATGAGGCGGACTCTCAACGGGCTCTTCGAGGGCTGCATGAAGGGCCGCACCATGTACGTGGTGCCCTTCTGCATGGGCCCGCTCGGCGGGAAGATCTCCCAGCTCGGCGTCGAGATCACCGACTCCGCCTACGTCGCCGTCTCGATGAAGATCATGACGCGGATGGGCACGGGCGCCCTGCGGCTGATCGAGGAGCGCGGCTCCTACGTCAAGGCCGTCCACTCGGTGGGCGCGCCGCTGGAGCCGGGGCAGGCCGACGTCAGGTGGCCGTGCAACTCCACCAAGTACATCACCCACTTCCCCGAGACCCGGGAGATCTGGTCCTACGGGTCCGGCTACGGCGGCAACGCCCTGCTGGGCAAGAAGTGCTACGCGCTGCGCATCGCCTCGACGATGGCCCGCGACGAGGGCTGGATGGCCGAGCACATGCTCGTCCTGAAGCTGACCCCGCCGGCCGGCGAGACCCGCTACGTCGCCGCCGCGTTCCCGTCGGCGTGCGGCAAGACCAACCTCGCCATGCTGGAGCCGACCATCCCGGGCTGGAAGGTCGAGACGATCGGCGACGACATCGCCTGGATGCGGTTCGGCGACGACGGCCGCCTCTACGCGATCAACCCCGAGGCCGGCTTCTTCGGCGTCGCGCCCGGCACCGGCGAGAGCACCAACGCCAACGCGGTGAGGACGCTGTGGGGCAACAGCATCTTCACCAACGTCGCGCTCACCGACGACGGCGACGTGTGGTGGGAGGGCCTCACCGACGAGCCGCCCGCGCACCTGACCGACTGGAAGGGCAACGACTGGACGCCCGCGTCCGACACGCCCGCCGCGCACCCGAACGCCCGCTTCACCACCCCGGCCGGGCAGTGCCCGATCGCCGCGGACGAGTGGGAGGACCCGAAGGGCGTGCCGATCTCGGCGATCCTGTTCGGCGGCCGCCGCGCGTCCGCGGTCCCGCTGGTCACCGAGTCCTTCGACTGGCAGCAGGGCGTCTTCCTCGGCGCCAACATAGCCTCGGAGAAGACCGCCGCCGCCGAGGGCACCGTCGGCGAGCTGCGCCGCGACCCGTTCGCCATGCTGCCGTTCTGCGGCTACAACATGGGCGACTACTTCGGCCACTGGCTGGAGATCGGCAAGGCCACCGACGCCGAGAAGCTGCCGCGCATCTACTACGTCAACTGGTTCCGCAAGAACGCCGACGGCAAGTTCATCTGGCCCGGCTTCGGCGAGAACAGCCGGGTGCTGAAGTGGATCGTCGAGCGCCTCAACGGCAAGGCCGACGCCGCCAAGTCCCCGATCGGGCACCTGCCGACCCGGGAGGCGCTCGACACCGACGGCCTGGACCTCGACGACGCCGACCTGGAGACGCTGCTGTCGGTCGACACCGAGGTGTGGAAGCAGGAGGCCGCCCTCGTGCCGGAGTTCTTCGAGAAGTTCGGCGACCACATGCCGAAGGCGCTGTGGGACGAGTACCACGACCTGGTCCGCCGCCTGGAGGCCTGAGCCTCCGGCGCCCGTCCCGCCGGCCGCGCCGGGACGGCCTCGAATCGCCCGCCCGCGCCCGCTCGCCTGAGATCCTTCGGCGAGCGGGCGCGGCCCTTTGGAGAAGCGGGAGCGGAACATGTGGCATGACCTGTTCGGGATGGGCGTCCCGGTGGCGGACAAGGTGACCCGGTCGGTCGCGGTCTTCCTGGTGGTCGTCGTGCTGCTGCGGGTGGCCGGGAAACGGGAGCTCGCGCAGCTCAACGGCTTCGACTTCGTGGTCATGCTGCTGCTGTCCAACGTCGTGCAGAACGCGGTCATCGGCCCGGACGACTCGCTGACCGGGGGAGTGCTCGGCGCCGTGGTGCTGCTGGCGCTGAACGCGGCGCTGGTGCGCGCGGCGGTGTTCGTGCCGTGGCTGTCCGGGCTCGTGCACGGCCGGGCGAGCGTGCTGGCGCAGGACGGCGCGTACCGGCGGCGGACGCTGCTGCGGCTCGGGCTGCGTCCCGGCGACGTCGACGAGGCGATCCAGGAGCAGGGCGGCGACGACGTCGCCGACACCCGGCTGGTCACCCTGGAGCCGGGCGGCGCGGTCGTGGTCCGGCTGCGGGAGGAGGAGCAGTCCGCGACGGCGGCCGACGTCGCCGACCTGCGCGCGCGGCTGGAGCGCATCGAACGGCACCTGGAACGGCTCGCCGCCCAGCGCTGACTGGGCGCTCCGGGGCGGTCCGGGGCGGTCCGGGGCGGTCGCCGCCGGTTCCGCCGGCAACCTCAAGTCCGGTTGAGGTCGCATAGGATGCGGACCATGACGCGCCTGGAGCACCGCAAGCACGAACTGACCGTCGGGCAACTCGCCGAGCGCAGCGGCGTGGCCGTCTCGGCGCTGCACTTCTACGAGGCCAAGGGCCTGATCAGCAGCCGCCGCACCGCCGGCAACCAGCGCCGCTTCAGCCGCGACACGCTCCGCCGCGTCTCGTTCATCAAGGTCTCGCAGCGGGTCGGCATCCCGCTCGCCGAGATCAGGGACGCCCTCGCCACGCTCCCCGAGGAGCGCACCCCGACCGTCGCCGACTGGACGCGGCTGTCGGACCTGTGGCGCGCCGACCTGGACGCCCGCATCCGGCAGCTGGAGAGCCTCCGCGACGACCTGACCGAGTGCATCGGCTGCGGCTGCCTGTCGATCAGCAAGTGCGCGCTCGCCAACCCCTACGACCGGCTCGGCGACGAGGGGCCCGGCCCGCGCCGGCTGCTCGTCGACCGCGACGCGGCACGCGGCGGCGCTGTGGCCCGCCCGGCGCAGGACGGCACGGCCCACGGCGACGGCGCTCCCTGCGACGCGCCCGCGGCGCAGAACGGGACGGCGCTGGGCGAGGCGGTCCTCGGCGACTGCGACGGCGCCCCCTGCACCGCCGCACGCTGAACCCGCCGACCGCCCGACCGCGAGGGCGCGCAGGTCGGCCGCCGGGTCCGGCCGCCGGGTCTCGCGGGGAGCGCTAGTCGCGGCTGTGCGGGTCGATGCGGCGCGGCGCGGGCTCCCGGCCGACCGGCTGGGTCGGCGCCGGACGGGCCGGGAGCTGCTCGATCGGCAGCGTGACCGGCTCGTCCCCGAGCTCGAACTCGTCGCCGTGGTGCCACAGCCGGATGTCCGGGCCGTCGAGCAGCTCGTAGGTGGCCGACTCCGCGGTGACCTCGACCCGCACCCGGCTGCCCCGGTACCGCATCCGGAACGCCAGCCGGCTGATGCCGCCCGGCAGCCGCGGCGCGAACCGCAGCCGCCCGCCGCCGGCCCGCATCCCGCCGAACCCGGCGACGAGGCCGCTCCACGCGCCCGCCATCGACGCCACGTGCAGCCCGTCGCGGGTGTTGTGGTTCAGGTCGTGCAGGTCCATCAGCGCGGTCTCGCCGAGGTAGTCGTGCGCCAGCTCCTGATGCCCGACCTCGGCCGCGACCACCGCCTGCGTCTGCGCCGACAGCGACGAGTCCCGGACCGTCAGGCCCTCGTAGTATTCGAAGTTGCGGGCCTTCTGCTCGTCGGTGAACTCCTCGCCGCACAGGTGCAGCGCCAGCACCAGGTCGGCCTGCTTGACCACCTGCTTGCGGTACAGGTCGAAGTAGGGGAAGTTCAGCAGCAGCGGGTAGTGGTCGGGCTTGGTCGCCGCGAAGTCCCAGCGGGCGTGGTTGGTGAAGTTCTCGCTCTGCGGGTGGACGCCCAGCCGCTCGTCGTAGGGGATCACCATCGCCGCCGCCGCGTCCCGCCACGACGCGGCCTCCTCGGCGTCCACGCCGAGCCGGTCGCACATGTCGGGATGGCGCATCGCCGTCTCCGCCGCCTCCAGCAGGTTCCGGCGCGCCATCAGGTTGGTGTAGACGTTGTTGTCCACGACCGCGCTGTACTCGTCGGGGCCCGTGACGCCGTCGATGCGGAACACGCCGCCGACGTCGTGGTGGCCGAGGCTGCGCCACAGCCGCGCCGTCTGCACCAGGATCTCCAGCCCGATCTCCCGCTCGAACTGCACGTCCTCGGTGGCGTCGACGTACCGGGCGACGGCGTCGGCGATGTCGGCGTTGATGTGGAACGCCGCGGTGCCGGCGGGCCAGTAGCCGGAGCATTCGTGGCCGCGGATCGTCCGCCACGGGAACGCGGCGCCGGACAGGCCGAGCTGGTTGGCCCGCTCGCACGCCAGCGGCAGTGTCATGTGCCGCCAGGCGAGCGCGTCGGCGGCGGCGTCGGGCGCGGTGTAGGTCAGCACCGGGAGCACGAACGTCTCGGTGTCCCAGAACGTGTGCCCGTCGTAGCCCGGGCCCGTCAGCCCCTTCGCCGGGATCATGCGGCGTTCCGCGCGGGCGCCCGCCTGGAGGGTGTGGAACAGCCCGAACCGGACCGCCTGCTGGATCTCGGCGTCCCCGTCGACCTCCACGTCGGCGCCGCACCAGAAGTCGTCCAGGTACTGGCGCTGCTCGGCCAGCAGCCCCTCCCAGCCGGTCTGCCGCGCGCCCGCCAGCGCCCCGACCACCTGGTCGTGCAGCGCCGGCCGGGACCGCTGGCTGGACCACCCGTACGCCAGGTACTTGATGATCCGCAGCCGCTGCCCCGGCTCCAGCCGCGTCGCGACCGTCAGCCGGCCCACGTCGGGCGAGCTCTCGGTCTCGATCGCCATCGACTCGGGGCCCTCGATGTGGTGCGACATGCCCGCCGACATCCGCAGGCCGCTCTGCCGCGTCCGGTGCAGCAGCAGCACCTTGGTGCCGTTGGCGACGTGCTCCTCGCTGATCAGCGGGTGGTCCAGGATCGCCGAGGCGCGCGGGTCCTTGTTGCCGTCCGGCAGCGCCTCGTTGGCCACCAGCTCCGACTGCGCGACGACCCGCATGGACTGGTTGACCGGCTCCACCTCGTAGCAGATCGCCGCCACGGCCCGCTGCGTCAGCGACACCATCCGCACCGACGTCACCTTGATGCGCTGGTCGGCGGGGGAGGTCCACTCCACATGCCGGGTGAGGGTGCCCTCCCGCATGTCGAGCACCCGCTCGTGGTGGTGGACGCGCCCGTACCGCACGTCCAGCGGCTCGTCGTCCACCAGCAGCCGGATCACCTTGCCGTTGGTGACGTTGATGACCGTCTGCCCGGACTCGGGGTAGCCGTAGGCGACCTCGGCGTGCGGCAGCGGCCGCTGCTCGTAGAAGGAGTTCAGGTAGGTGCCCGGCATGCCGTGCGGCTCGCCCTCGTCGAGGTTGCCGCGCATGCCGAGATGGCCGTTGGACAGCGCGAACACCGACTCGCTCTGCGCCAGCCGGTCCAGCCGCAGCTCCGGCTCGCGCACGCACCACGGCTCCACCGTGAAGGCCGGCCGGTCGACGCTGGTCTGCCCTTCCCGGTCGGTCACTTGCCCTCCAGCAGCTCGGAAAGGTCGTTCACGACCACGTCGGCGCCGTGCTCGGCGAGCGCCTCGGCGTGCTCGTCGTCGACCCGGTTGACGCCGACGACGTAGGCGAACCCGCCGGCCCGGCCCGCCTGCACTCCGGCGAGCGCGTCCTCGAACACCACGGCCCGCGCGGCGGGCACGTCCAGCTCCTTCGCCCCCGCGAGGAACATGTCGGGCGCGGGCTTGCCGGGCAGGTTCCGGTCCGCCGCGACGACGCCGTCCACCCGGGCGTCGAACAGGTCGGTGATGCCGACGGAGCTCAGCACCTGGACGGTGTTGGCGCTGGAGGACACCACCGCCGTCTTCAGCCCGGCCGCGCGGGCCGCGCGGACGAAGTCGATCGACCCGTCGAAGGTCTCCACGCCCTTCTCCTCGATCAGCTTGAGGACCAGGGCGTTCTTGCGGTTCCCGAGGCCGCGGACGGTGGCGTTCTCCGGCGGGTCGTCCGGATCGCCCTCGGGCAGGGCGATGCCGCGCGACTCCAGGAACGAGCGCGTCCCGTCCTCGCGCTTCTTGCCGTCGACGTAGCGCCCGTAGTCCTTGACCGGGTCGAAGGGGACGAACGGCTCGGACGTCTCCCGCGCGCGTTCGCGCAGGTAGCCGTCGAACATCTCCTTCCAGGCCGCCGCGTGCACGGCGGCGGTCCGGGTAAGCACCCCGTCGAGATCGAACAGACATGCCGCCGCCGCGTCCGGCAGTCCAAGCATCCGCACCCCCTGGATGACACGATCGCCATGGTCCTCAACGTGCGTTCCCGTTCCCTCGCCGGAACAGGACATGCGGGGCCGGCGTTCGAACGGTGGGGATCATGATCGTCGTACAACCCCTCGGCCAGGGTGGCACACGAACAGGAGAAGGCAAATGCAAATGGCGCGTATAGGTGTCACGGGGCTCGCGGTGATGGGCCGGAACCTGGCCCGCAACCTCGCCCGGCACGGTCATCCCGTCGCCGTGCACAACCGCACCGCGGCCCGCACGAAGGCGCTGGTGGAGGAGTTCGGCGACGAGGGGACCTTCCTGCCCGCCGAGACCGCCGAGCAGTTCGTGGCGTCGCTGGAGCGGCCCCGCCGCCTGGTGGTCATGGTGAAGGCGGGCGCGCCCACCGACGCCGTCATCGACGAGTTCGCGCCGCTGCTGGAGCCCGGCGACATGATCGTGGACGGCGGCAACGCGCACTTCGCCGACACCCGCCGCCGCGAGGCCGCGCTGCGCGAGCGCGGGATCCACTTCGTCGGGGCGGGCATCTCCGGCGGCGAGGAGGGCGCGCTGCACGGCCCGAGCATCATGCCGGGCGGCTCCGCCGAGTCCTACGAGGCGCTCGGCCCGCTGCTGGAGGACATCGCCGCGAAGGTCGACGGGACGCCCTGCTGTACCCACGTCGGCCCCGACGGCGCCGGGCACTTCGTCAAGATGGTGCACAACGGCATCGAGTACTCCGACATGCAGCTGATCGCCGAGTCCTACGACCTGCTGCGGCACGCCGCCGGGCTCGCGCCCGCCGAGATCGCCGAGGTGTTCCGCACCTGGAACACCGGTCGGCTGGAGTCGTACCTGATCGAGATCACCGCCGAGGTGCTCGCGCACACCGACGCCGCCACCGGCACGCCGTTCGTGGACGTCGTCCTCGACCAGGCCGAGCAGAAGGGCACCGGCCGCTGGACCGTCCAGACGGCCCTGGACCTCGGCGTCCCGGTCGGCGGCATCGCCGAGGCCGTGTTCGCCCGGTCCGTGTCGGGCCACGCGGACCTGCGCGAGGCGTCCCGGAACCTGCCCGGGCCGGCCCGCGCCGCGGCCGCCGGGCCCGGCTTCGCCGACGCCGTGGAGAAGGCGCTCTACGCCTCCAAGATCGTCGCGTACGCGCAGGGCTTCCACGAGATCCAGGCGGGCAGCGCCGAGTACGGCTGGAACATCGACGCCGGCGCGATGGCCACCATCTGGCGCGGCGGCTGCATCATCCGCGCCCGCTTCCTGGACCGGATCCGCGCCGCCTACGAGGCCGACCCGTCCACGCCGACGCTGCTCACCGACGACCACTTCGCCGAGGCCCTCGGCGACGCCCAGGACGCCTGGCGGGAGGTCGTCGCCACCGCCGCCCGCCTCGGGATCCCCGCGCCGGGCTTCGCCACCGCGCTCGCCTACTACGACTCGCTGCGCGCCGACCGGCTGCCGGCCGCGCTCACCCAGGGGCAGCGCGACTTCTTCGGCGCCCACACCTACCGCCGCGTCGACCGCGACGGCTCCTTCCACACCCTCTGGGGCGGCGACCGCACCGAGGTCACGGCCTGACCGGGCGTCCCGCCTCTCGCGCCGGAGGGGCGGGACGGTCAGCCCTCGCGCCAGGCCGGCGACTCCAGCGCGCCGGCGGCCTGCGGGCCCATCAGCCCGAGCGCCCCGTCCACGAACAGCGAGGCGCCCGTGACGTAGGACGCGCCGGGGCTCGCCAGGAACGCGATCGCCTCCGCGACCTCGCGGGCGTGGCCGGGCCTGGCGAGCGGGTACCCGGGCCTGCTGGCCGGCTCCGGCGGCCGGTCGTGCTGCCCGGTCATCGGCGTCGCGATCTCGCCGGGCGCGACCGTGTTCACCGTGATCCCGTACTGCGACAGCTCCAGCGCGAGGACGCGCGCGAGCATCTTCAGCCCGCCCTTCGCCGCGCAGTACGGCCCCGACCCGACGCGCGGGTACTCCTCGTGGACGCTGGTGACGTTCACGACCCGCCCGCCCTCACCGCGGTGGATCATCCGGCGCGCCGCCCGCTGGGTGCACAGGAACGCGCCGTCCAGGTCGACCGACAGCACCTCGCGCCACTCGCCGAGGTCCATGTCGAGGACGGGCCGCGCGCTGCCCGTGCCCGCGTTGTTCACCAGCACGCCCAGCCCGCCGAGCTCGTCGGCCAGCTCGTCCACCGCGCCGGCCGCCTTTTCCGGGTCGGTCAGGTCGTGCCGCCGGACGGCGGCCCGCCGCCCCGCCTCGGTGATCTCCCGGGCCGTCCCCTCGGCGCCCTCCCGGTCGGACCGGTACGTGACGCCGACGTTGAAGCCCTTGCGGGCGAGCAGGACCGCCGTCGCCTTCCCGATGCCGCTGTCGGCGCCGGTGACGACGGCGACCCGGTCGTAGCCGCTCACGACTCGACGTCGTCGCGTTCGACGCCGGCGATCGGGTTGCCGTCCCGCGTGCCGTTCCCCTCCCTGCTCTCGTAGCCCTCGGCGGCGCTGCCCGTGCCGGGCACGACCCGCTCGTGCGGCAGCTCCTCGCTTCCCGAACTGGCCCCGGGCCCCCGGTCGGCGGGATCGTTCTTCCTCACCATGACTGCGTCCTTTCGTGTCCGTTCCGGTTTCGTCCAGCACGTTCTTGCCCCACGATCGAGCCCTAACCGGCCATGTTCCGGAATCGGGTGGTCTGTCGCGGAAGGCCCGTGTAGATAGGTCATCCAGAGCGGCACATGGGAGGCGACGTGGCGAGCGGCCCAAAGATCGATCGCACACACTGGCCGCAGGACGGTCCCTATCGGCGGCTTCTGGAGCATCTCGCGAACGTCCACCATGACAACGGCGGCAGGAGCCTCCGCGCGATCGCGGGCCGCATGCACCTCAGCTCGGCGACCCGCGTCAACGACATCCTGCGCGGACGCCGCCGCCCGGTCGACGCGGACCAGCTGGCGGCGCTCGTCCGCGCCCTCGGCGGGGGAGACGACGACGTCCGCGCCGCCGTCCGGCTGTACGAGCGGCTGCCGCCCGCCAAGCCGGGCGGTCCGCCGCCGCACCCGTGGGCGGAGATGGTCCGCGAGCACGCCGCATGGGATCGGGTCGACCCCCAGCGCGACATGACCGCGTTCCAGAACGGGGCGGCGGCCGTCGCCGACCGTCTCGGCGCCCTCGTCCGCGACGCCGAAGCGGCACTGGACGACGATCCGTGGCTCGACCCGGACCTGGCCGTCCGCTTCACCGGACGGACCGACTGGCTCCTACGGACGCCGCTCGCCGAAGCCCTGCGCGACCTGTCCCCCGCCGAGGCTGCGCTCCTCGCGCTCGTCCCCCTGCTGCACCATGCGCATATGGCCCGGACGCTCGCCGGACTCCGCGAGATCGACCCGCTCGACTTCGACTCGGAAGGCGCGGACGGGCCGCGGCGCGAATACGCGACCTTCCTGCGCGGCCAGCGGGAGCTCGTCGACCGTGCGATGGCCCGCACGCTGCCCGACCGCGACGCCGCCGGGACCGAGATCGGCTGGTGGCTGTTCCACCGCTGGGCGGCCCGGTACCCGGTGGCCTACCGGCTGGGCGCCGTCCGCGGCCTGCTGGACGACACCCGGATCGCCGACCCGCGGCTGCGGGAGGAGGTCCTCGGTACCAAGACCGTCCAGCGCTTCCTCGCGGCCCTCCGCCTGGACCTGTCCGAGCTCGGCGACACCGACCGGAAGAACGCGCCGCAGTTCGAGACCGTCATCTTCGCGGGCGAACCGCACGAGCAGCGCGTCCGCGAACTGCTGATCGGGCAGGTCCTCACGATCGCCTACGCCCTGACGATCGACCTCGTCCGGCTGCCCGACATCGTCGTCCGCCACCTCGGCATCCCCCATCCGGTGGACCTGTCCGAGCTGCGCCGGACCGCGACGGGCCGCGCCCGCTGGGTGCTCCAGTCCGACTGCCTCGTCCTGCGCGCCGACTGCCACCATCCCGCCGAGCTCGAAGGGCTCCGCCAGTACGCGGACCAGGTGGACGCGCTGCTGCACACGGTCCGTCAGGGATGCGGCGACCACTCGACGATGCAGGTCCTCACCCGGCTGCCGTCCCGCGCGTCCGCCGACGACGTCCGCCCGGACACCGACGACGACGGACGGCTCCTGTTCCAGCGCATCAGCCGCTTCCGCCTGGACGAGCGCCGCGTCCAGGACCTGCTAATGGGGGAGCAGCTCTACCAGGACCGCGGCCTGGCCGTCCGCGAGCTGTACCAGAACGCCCTCGACGCCTGCCGGTACCGCAAGGCCGACCTCGCCTACCGCAGACGGGGCGACTGGCTGGACGACTGGGAGGGCCGCGTCCGCTTCGTCCAGGGCGTGGACGAGAACGGCCGCGCCTACCTCGAATGCCGCGACAACGGCATCGGCATGACCGAGTCCGTCCTCACCGACGTCTTCTCGCAGGCAGGCACACGTTTCACCGACACCACCGAATTCCTCATCGAGTCCGCCGACTGGAAGAGCTCCGACCCGCCCATCCCGTTCCACGCCAACAGCCGGTTCGGCATCGGTGTTCTCAGCTACTTCATGATCGCCGACGAGATCGAGGTCGTCACCCGCCCTGTCGACCGCGGCCAGCGTCCCCACCCGACCCTCAAAGCCTCGATCTTCGGGCCCGGCCACCTGTTCCGCATCGAGCATCTCCCCGCCGACCCGTTCACCGGCACCACGGTGAAGCTCTACCTCCGTGACGGCGAGGACGCCCCGTCCTGCGTCGAAGAGCTGCGCCGCCTTCTCGGCATCGCCGAGTTCCGTACCACTGCCGAACACGACGCCCAGCGGGAGATCTGGGAGCCCGGCGTCCTGAAGCCCCGGGTCCGCCCGTCCTGGGAGACCGACGGCCTGAACGTGCACGGAAAGCTCGTCCCCTGGGCCGACCCGGAGGGCGACGGCCGGGTCGTCTGGTGCGAGAAGGGCGGCGGCCTCCTCGTGGACGGCATCTACGTCCAGCCCACCGTCAGACGCGGTGTCCTCGCCGGGCTGGGTGACGGGACATTGCGTGGCGCGGTCGTCGACCTCACCGGAAAGCGCATGCCCGAACGTCTCTCGGTGGATCGCCGGAACGTGCTCTCCGATGCCTCGGGGGAAGTCGAGGACCTTCTGCGGGCGGCGGGACGGCACCTCATGGCGGCAGCGCCCGAGCTGATCGACGTGGACTGGATCGCCGAGGTGACCGAGGCCAGTCCGCGGCTCGGTGACCTGCTAAGCGAGACCGCCGCGGCGGCCGGTGCCGCGTTCCCGACCAGGAGCGGAGCTCTGGACGTCGCACGCACCGGCTGCTTCCTGCAGGATTCGTACCTGATCCGCGACAGGGAGGAGCCGGCGGGCAGCGAATCCCGAAGTATCGGCGTCAACTATTGGCAATGGGACTTCGGTCGGTACCTGAATGACCATGTCCTTGTCTGGCGGCTGGCCGCGCATGGGAAACTGCAGCGGCTGCTGGGTTCCGCAGCTCCGGAGGTCGGCCCGGTGCGGCGGTCATTGCCTTCCGATACGTTCCTGCTGGGGTTCGTCAGTAGATATCTCAGCGCCGAGTACCGTCTCGAAAAAAATGACTGGGAGTGGGAGATCGATGATGTTCGGCGTCATCCTGGTCATGTGCTCTGGGCCGCACAGCTGACCGGATCGACGCCCCGGGAATTGGCGCGGAGGGCGGTGGGCCTCGGCATCCACGAGTTGGAGCCCGGCCGATTCGGTGATACGGACGTCGACCCCGTCGATCTGGCTCTCTTGAGTGAACGCCGCAACGGCCTGCCGCGGTGGCTCGACGTGCGCGACTCCGTGCCGATCGGGCAGATCGTAGCGGTGGCGCTGCAGTTCGGTCGCACCGTCCCAGAACTGGCGGGCCGCCTCGCGCGGTACGGTCACCGGTTGCCCGAGTTCGTTCCGCAAGACGTCCGCCTGGTGCCGCAGGACAACCGTCTGCTTAACTGGCACGATGACAATGGTTTTCCGGTGAACCACAGGCCACGACCACTGCCGGCCAGTCACCTGGTGTGCAGCGCGCGTGATCTGGAATGGTCGGTCTCGGACGTCCGCGAGAGGCTGGCCGCTTTCGGCCTCCAGACGGAGGGACTCTCCCTTCCCGCCAGGCCCTCGGAAGAGGACTACACGTTGTTCGACTGGCGGTTGGACTATTTCGAACGCGACGATTTCGATCCATCTCGTCCGCTGGCTCCGGCGCTTCTAGCCGACGCGTCGGGCGAACTCGGGATCCCTCTTGCCGAAGTCGCCGACCGCCTGAAGGCCTATGGCGTCCTGGTGCCCGAGCGCCTCCCGGATCGCGTCGCCACCGGGGATATGAGCCTGCTCAGCCGGAACGGCGACGGCATGCCGCCGTGGTGGGCCGCACAGGAGGAGATCTCGCTGCCCCGCTTGCTGATCCTCGGTACCCGGGCGGACATGGAGCCGGCGGAGGCGGCCGAACGCCTAGCGGCCTATGGGATGACGATCACAGCGGATGCGTTTCCCGGAAGGCTCGACGAACCCACACTCAGGCTGCTCTCGGAGAGGTTCTTCACTAGCCGGTGGTGGCTCGACCACGATCGTGCCGTCCGCCGGGCGCATCTGGTGCGGGCGTCAGTCGAATTGGGGATCGGCCCGCGTGAGGCGGCCGATCGGTTGCGCGCGTGCGGACTGGTGCTGCCCGAGGGCGAGATTCCCCAGGCGGCCGACCCGGCTGATCTCCTCCTGCTCAGATACCACAGGAACTTCGCTGACGAATGGCTCGACGGGGACAAGCCGGTGCCGTTGTTCCATCTGGCGCAGGCCTCCAACAAGGTGGGCGTCAACATCTGGGAGGCGGCGGAGCGGTTGCGGTGGTTGGGGATGGACGTGCCCGACGTCGATGAAAGCATCGCAGAGGCGCTGCGGCGGCTGCCACTCGCGGCGTGAGCCATACGCTGACGGGATGCGGATACCGGGGGACGAGGAGATTCGGGCGCTGCACGAGCGGCTGGCGCCGAGCCCGGAGGCGTTCGAGCTGGTCTGGACGCACTGCGCGATCGTGTGCCGGATCGCGGAGTGGCTCATGGAACGCGGCGGGCCGGACGTCGACAAGGACCTCGTGCGGGCCGGGTGCCTGCTGCACGACGTCGGGGTCTACCGGCTGTACGACGTCACCGGCGAGGTCGATCACAAGCAGTACATCCGGCACGGGGTGCTCGGATACGAGCTGCTCGAAGCGGAGGGGCTGCCCGAGGCGCTCTGCCGGTTCTGCTCGCACCACACCGGGATGGGGCTGACGCGGGACGACGTCGAGCGGCAGAACCTACCCCTTCCGCCCGGCGACTACCTGGCCGAGACCGGCGAAGAGCGGCTCGTGATGTACGCGGACAAGTTCCACAGCAAGACCGACCCGCCGGCGTTCGTGAACGCGTCGTCCTATGCGGTGCATGTGCGGCGGTTCGGCGGGGACAAGGTCGCGGCCTTCAAGGAGATGCGCGATCTGTACGGCGAGCCCGACCTCAGGCCCCTGGCGGCCGAGTACGGCCACGCCCTCGTGTGACTCAGGGCGTGCGCCCGTGTGCCCTGCGGCGCTGAAGAAACCCTGCTCAGGTGCGTGATCCACGCGGTACGCGGGCGTCGGTGCAACCGCGCACGCCCCCGCAGCGGCGGCGCGGCGCAGGCTGCACT
Organism: Actinomadura sp. NTSP31; assembly: GCF_041951385.1. Lineage (NCBI taxonomy): Bacteria > Bacillati > Actinomycetota > Actinomycetes > Streptosporangiales > Thermomonosporaceae > Actinomadura > Actinomadura sp. NTSP31. The sequence goes on from NZ_JBGNUT010000006.1 coordinate 51,338, forward strand.
CGTTCACCGGACACGGGACGGGAGTGGTCATGCAGACGATCGTGGAGCTGGCGCCGGTGATCGGCGGTGTCCTGAACGTGGTGGCGGCCGGGATCGGGGTCGCGGCCGCGTGGAGTGGTCGGGGGCGTCAGGGTGGCGCGGGCAGTGGGCGATCCGGGGCAGGATGGAGGGGTGAGCCTGATCGATGAGCTTCCTTCCGGTACCGACGCCGATCCCGATTCGCTGTTCGAGGCGTTCGGGCGATGGGTGTCGGGGCGCGGGATCACGCTGTACCCCGCGCAGGAGGAGGCGCTCATCGAGGTGGTCTCGGGCGCCAACGTGATCCTGTCGACGCCGACCGGGTCGGGCAAGAGCCTGGTGGCGGCGGGGGCGCTGTTCGCGGCGCTCGGCAAGGAGCAGGTCGGGTTCTACACCGCGCCGATCAAGGCGCTGGTGTCGGAGAAGTTCTTCGACCTGTGCGAGATGTTCGGCCGCGAGAACGTCGGGATGATGACCGGCGACGCCAGCGTCAACGCCGACGCGCCGATCGTGTGCTGCACCGCGGAGGTGCTGGCCAACATCGCGCTGCGGGACGGCGCCGACGCCGACATCGGCGTGGTCGTGATGGACGAGTTCCACTTCTACGCCGAGCCGGAGCGCGGCTGGGCGTGGCAGATCCCGCTGCTGGAGCTGCCGCAGGCGCAGTTCCTGCTGATGTCGGCGACGCTCGGCGACGTCGGGTTCTTCCAGAAGGACCTGGCGCGCCGGACGGGCCGGCCGACCGCGCTGGTCACCTCGGCGGAGCGGCCCGTCCCGCTGATCTACGACTACCGGGTCACGCCGCTGCACGAGACGATCGAGGAGCTGCTGGCCGAGCAGAAGGCGCCGATCTACCTGGTGCACTTCACCCAGGCGGCGGCGATCGAGCGGGCGCAGTCGCTGATGAGCATCAACGTGTGCACGAAGGCGGAGAAGGCGCGGATCGCGGAGCTGATAGGCGGGTTCCGGTTCACCACGAAGTTCGGGCGGAACCTGTCGCGGTTCGTCCGGCACGGGATCGGGGTGCACCACGCGGGGATGCTGCCGAAGTACCGGCGGCTGGTGGAGCGCCTCGCGCAGGCCGGGCTGCTGAAGGTCATCTGCGGGACCGACACGCTCGGCGTCGGCGTGAACGTGCCGATCCGCACGGTGGTGTTCACCGCGCTCAGCAAGTACGACGGGCACCGGGTGCGGCGGCTGCGGGCGCGGGAGTTCCACCAGATCGCCGGACGGGCCGGGCGCGCCGGGTTCGACACGGTCGGGTTCGTCGTCGCGCAGGCGCCCGAGCACGTGGTGGAGAACGAGAAGGCCCTGGCGAAGGCGGGCGACGACCCGAAGAAGCGGCGGAAGGTGCAGCGCAAGAAGCCGCCGGAGGGGTTCGTCGGTTGGGACGAGGAGGTCTTCGCGAAGCTCCAGGACGCCGAGCCGGAGATGCTCCGGTCGCGGTTCCAGGTGTCGCACGCGATGCTGCTATCGGTGATCGCCCGCCCGGGCAACGCGTTCCAGGCGATGAAGCGGCTGCTGACCGACAACCACGAGGAGCCGTCGGCGCAGCGCCGGCACATCTCCCGGGCCATCGCGATCTACCGGTCGCTGCTGGCCGGCGGGGTGGTGGAGGTGCTGCCGGAGCCGGACGACCTCGGCCGGTACGCGCGGCTCACCGTGGACCTGCAGGAGGACTTCGCGCTCAACCAGCCGCTGTCGACGTTCGCGCTCGCGACGTTCGAGGTGCTGGACCCGTCGTCGCCGTCGTACGCGCTGGACGTGCTGTCGGTGCTCGAGGCGACGCTGGACGACCCGCGGCAGATCCTCGCCGCGCAGGTCAACAAGGCGCGCGGCGAGGCCGTCCAGGAGATGAAGGCGGAGGGGATCGAGTACGAGGAGCGGATGGAGCTGCTCCAGGACGTCGACCACCCGAAGCCGCTGGAGGACGAGCTCGGCGCCGCGTACGAGATCTACCGGGCCGGGCACCCGTGGGTCGGCGACCACCCGCTGCGGCCGAAGTCGATCGTGCGGGACATGTACGAGCGGGCGATGACGTTCACCGAGTACATCGGGTACTACGAGCTGGCGCGGGCGGAGGGGCTCGTCCTGCGGTACCTGTCGGGGGCGTACAAGGCGCTGCAGCAGACCGTCCCCGAGTCGATCAAGACCGACGACCTGATCGACCTGATCGAGTGGCTGGGGGAGCTGGTCCGGCAGGTGGACTCCAGCCTGCTGGACGAGTGGGAGCAGCTCGCCAACCCGGCCGACGAGGACGTGGACGTGCCGATCGAGGACCGGGTGACGAAGGTGACCGCGAACGCGCGCGCGTTCCGGGTGCTGGTCCGCAACGCGCTGTTCCGGCGGGTGGAGCTGGCGGCGCTGGAGCGCTACCACGAGCTGGGCGAGCTGGACCCCGACTTCGGCGCGGACGCCTGGCGGGAGGCGATGGACGGCTACTTCGGCGAGCACGACGAGCTGCTCACGGGCCCCGACGCGCGCGGGCCGAAGCTGCTGCACATCGAGGAGGTCCCGCAGGACGCGCTGTGGCGGGTCCGGCAGGTGTTCGACGACCCGGCCGGCGACCACGACTGGGGGATCTCCGCCGAGGTCGACCTGGCGGGCTCCGACCAGGAGGGCGCCGCCGTCATCCGGGTCACCGCCGTCGACCGCATGTGAGCGTGACAGGAGGGCTGGGAGATGGTGCAGGTCGCGGTCGCGCAGTTCGCGCCCGGTGAGGACAAGGACGCCAACCTCGCGGAGATCGGGAAGCTCGCCGCCGAGGCGGCCGGGCGCGGCGCGAGGGTCGTCGTGTTCCCGGAGTTCGCGATGTTCACCGCGCCGAGGCTGGACCGGCGGTTCATCGACGCCGCGGAGCCGCTGGACGGGCCGTTCGCGTCCGGGCTCGGTGAACTGGCGCGCCGGCACGGCCTGCACGTGGTGGCGGGCGTGAACGAGCGGCTGGACGACCCGGACCGGATCTCCAACACCCTCCTCGCGATCGGCCCGGACGGCGCCGTCGCCGCGACGTACCGCAAGACGCACCTGTACGACGCGTTCGGTTACCAGGAGTCGGAGGTCGTCCGGCCCGGCGGGATCGGCGACCCGGAGACGTTCGTCGTGGACGGCGTCCGGTTCGGCATGCAGACCTGCTACGACGTCCGGTTCCCCGAGGTGACGCGGCGGATCGTGGACGCGGGCGCGGACGTGCTGGCGCTGCCCGCGGAGTGGGTGCCCGGCCCGCTCAAGGAGGACCACTGGCGCACGCTCGTGCGGGCCCGCGCGATCGAGAACACGATCTATGTGGCGGCCGCCGACCAGTGCGCCCCGACCGGCGCGGGCAACAGCATGATCGTCGACCCGATGGGCGTCGTCGTCGCGGCGCTGGGGGAGACCGCCGGCACCGCGGCCGCCGACGTCTCGCCCGAGCGCGTCGCGGCCGTCCGGAAGAAGAACCCGGCGCTGTCGCTGCGCCGCTTCACCACCGTCCCGCTGACCTGAGGCGGACGACGCGGAACCGGCGCCGCTGGCGGGCCCGGCGGGGCGGGAGACTGTATCGAGCGGGCAACGGTCTTCGCGATTCTCCGTGTGCGGGCGAGCGCGGACCGTGACGATCGGACCGTGCCCGAATCCCGCGACCTCCCCCCGGCCGGATACACCCGCGCCACGCCCCGCCCGCCCCTCCGGACCCGCCTGCTCGGCACCCGCGCGCTGCGGGGCCGTCCCTGGTTCCGGTCGCCCTTCCCGGCCGTGGCGCTCGCCGTCGTCCTGGCGGCGGGCATCGTCGGCATCGCCGGTTTCGGCGCCGGTCACCGGGCGCCGGAGAGAACCCTGACACCGGACGCGGCGAGCCCCTCCGCCCCGATGCCCGCCGCACCGGGCGGTGCGGCCCTGCCAGGGGCGCCGGCCGCGCCGCCGGTCACCGGCACGTCCGCCGTCCCGCCCGGCGATCCCGCGCCGACGGGCGCGGAGGCGGGCCCGCCCGGTGTGCCGCCCGGCGCGGCGGCGCCGCAGCGCACGCCAGGGGCAGGGCCCGCTCCGCCCGGCCCGGCGCACGTCCGTCCCGCCGTCACCCGCCCGCCGCGCCCCCGCCCCCGTCCGCGCCCCCGGCCCGAGCCTCGGCCGCACGTGCCGCACAAGCCGCGCACCGCGCGCCCGGCCCCGCCGTCCTGGATCGGGCCGGAGTGCCGGCGCCGCTTCCCCGGCGACCCGGCGCGCCAGGCCGCCTGCGTCGCCGCCCTCAACGGCTACTACCGGAAATGACCCGGATCACACGAACTCCGGCCGCGCCGGCCGGGTCCTACATGACCATGAACCCGAACGCGTCCGATGCCATCGGCATGGCCCTTGTCAACGCCTTCGCGCAGCGCGGGTACGCCACCGCGCTGCCCGACCCGGACACCATCGCCATCACCCGCAGGGACGGCTCCCAGGTGCGCGGGAGCCTCGCGGAATGGCGGCGGTACGCCGCGAACCGCTCGCCGGCGGAGCTGCCCGCCATGGCGGCCCGGTACGCCGACCAGGCGGTCCAGGCCCTGGAGCAGGGCCCGGCCGCGGCGCCCGCGGGCGGCGGCGCGCGGCGCATGCTGGAGGAGGGGAGCCTGCGCATCCGCCTCTACCCGGAGAACGCGTTCGACGAGCGGATGCGGGCCGCGCTGCTGACCCGGCCGCTCGCCCCCGGGCTGCTGGAGACGGTCGTCGCCGACCTGCCCGACTCGATCGTCCCGCTGAACCGGACCGACCTCGGCGACGTCACCGAGGACGAGGCGTTCGGCGGCGCGCTGGCCCGCTCCATCGAGGGCGAGCCGCACTACGTCCAGGCCACCGACATGGACGGCGTGAAGATCTCCCACATCGGCGAGCAGCACCGCTACATCGGCGCCCACGTGCACGCGCTGCGCCGCCACTTCCCGGGACCGCTGCCGTTCGGCGCGCTGGTCGCCTTCCCGCTGCCCGAGTACGTGACGGTCCACGAGATCGGGCCGGACCCGCACCTCGTCCTCGCGATCAAGACGGTCCAGGACGTGGCGGCGCAGCTCGCCGGGAGCGGGGAGCGGCCGGTCAGCCCGCAGGTCTACTGGTGGCGGCCGGGGGAGTACGAGCGGATGGACGAGCGGACGGGCCTGTACAGCGGGCGCGTCCCGGACCTGCGGCCGGTCGGCGTGCAGGTCGAGCAGGGCGAGGACGGGCGGCTGAAGGTCGGCCTGCTCGGCGACGCGACCGGCGAGCTGGTCCAGGGCTGGGAGGCCGCGCGCCGCTGAACCGGCGACGCGCCGGCGGGGCGCGGGGACGCCCGCGCCTCGGCGCGCTCAGGGCGTCCCGAAGACCTTGCCGGGGTTGAAGATGCCCGCCGGGTCCAGCGCGTCCTTCACCGCGTGGTGCATGGCGATCACGGCCGGCTCCAGCTCGGCGTGCAGGCCGCGCCGCTTGAGCAGGCCGACGCCGTGCTCGCCGGTGACGGTGCCGCCGAGGTCGATGGCGTCCGCGACGATCCGGTCGAACGCCCGCTGGGCCCGCACCCGGGCGTCGTCGTCGCCGGCCGGCGCGATGATCAGCGGGTGCAGGTTGCCGTCGCCGGCGTGCGCGAGGTTGGCGATGTGAGTGCCGGTCTCGGCCGCGGCCGCCTCGATGCGGGTCAGCATCTCCGGGACGAGCGCGCGCGGCACGCACACGTCCTCGGTGAGGACGGGCCCGAGCCGCTCCAGCGCCGGGTAGGCGAGCCGGCGCGCGGCGAACAGCGCCTCGGCCTCCGCCTCGTCGGAGGAGCGGGCGCTCCACGTCGCGCCCGCCTCCTTGAACAGGGCGACCATCGCGTCGGCCTCCGCCTCGCCGGCCTCGCCGGGCAGGTCGGTACGGCCGAGGAGCAGGACGTTCGCGTCGGCGGACAGCCCCATGTTCCGCCACGCGTCGACCGCCTCCAGGCAGTGCCGGTCGACGAGCTCCAGCGCGCTCGGCACGATCCCGGCGGCGGTGACGCGGCTGACGGCCTCGCCCGCGTCCCGCAGCGTGTCGAAGTAGCCGACGATGGTGCGCTCGGGGGCGCGCGCGCCGCGCAGCCGCACGGTGACCTCGGTGATGACGCCCAGCGTCCCCTCGGAGCCGACCATCAGCCCGCACAGGTCGTACCCGGTGACGCCTTTGGCGGTGCGGCGGCCCAGCCGCACCACCTCGCCGCGCCCGACGACCGCCTCGACGGCCAGCACGTAGTCGCGGGTCACGCCGTACTTGACGCAGCACAGGCCGCCGGCGTTGGTCGCCGTGTTCCCGCCGATCGTGGACCACGGCGAGCTGGCCGGGTCCGGCGGGTACCACAGGCCGCGCTCGGCGGCGGCGAGCCGCAGCGCGTCGTTGACCACGCCGGGCTGGACGACCGCGAGCCGCTCGGCGGCGTCGATCTCGACGATCTCGTTCATCGCCTCCAGGGACAGCAGCACGCACCCGTCCAGGGCGTTCGCGCCGCCGGACAGCCCGGTGCCGGCGCCGCGCGGGACGACCGGGACGCCGTGCTCGGCGCACGCGGCCACGACGGCCCGGACGTCCTCGGTGGATCCGGCGCGGACGAGTGCGGCGGGCGTCCCGTGGGGCGCCCATTCCGCCTCGTCATGGGAGTAGGAGGCGACCACGTCCGGGTCGGTGACGAGCCGGGCGGCGGGGACGGCGTCGCGGAGGGCATCGAGGAAAGCGGGCATGTCCCCACGTAATCACACCGCCGCGGCAGGGTGGGGCGGTGGTCAGGCCGCCTCGGAGGTGAGCAGCCGGGTGACGTCGGCGCGCAGCTCCGCCACGTCGACGCCCGCCTCGGTCGCGAGCCGCACCGACAGGAAGTCGTCGTCGTGCAGGATGCCGAGCAGGATGTGGCCGGCGTTGATCTCCTTCTGCTTGAGCCGGACCGCGTGCCGCAGGCTCAGCTCCAGGGCCTTCTTGGCCTTCGGCGTGAACGGGATGTGGCCGTTCGGGCGGCCCTTGCGCCCGCGCGGGGCGTCGAGGGCGCCCTCGCCGAACGCCTCCTCCGTCGCCTCCCGGACGGCGTCGAGGTCGATGCCGAGGGTGCGCAGCGCCTCGGGGTCGAGCGGGTCGTCGACGTGGCGGACGATCCGCTGCCGCAGGTCGGACGCCTCGAGCCCGTGCGCCCGCAGCGTCGCGCGCATGGCGTTGTCGTGGGCGCAGAACGCGAGCAGCAGGTGCTCGGTGCCGATGTGGTGGTGGTTCAGCATGCGGGCGTCCTCCTGGGCGAGGACGACGACGCGCCGCGCGTCCTTGGTGAAACGCTCGAACATCTCCTACTGCTCCTTTTTGAGGAGGCGGCGCCCGCCGCCGTGCTTCTTGTGGACGGCCTGCCGGCTCACGCCGAGGCAGACCGCGATGTCCTGCCAGGACCAGCCCTGGTCGCGGGCGCTGGCGACCTGCAGCGCCTCCAGCCGCTCGGCCAGCTCGCGCAGCGCGCGGACGGCGCGCAGCCCGACGGCCGGATCCCTGCTGCTCGCCTCCTGGGCGAGCGTCACTCCATCGCTCATGCATGTCAATGTAGGTTGACACTCGGCGCGTGTCAACCGATGTTGACGCCTGCGCGGCGGATCAGGAGAGCTTCAGCAGCGTGGTGAGCAGGTCGTCCAGGCTGACCAGGCCCGCGACGCGGCCGTCCGGCGCCACCGCCAGCCCCAGCTGGCTGTGCCGCGCCCGCAGCGTCGCGACGGCCTCGCCGACCGGCGTGCCCACCGGCATCGCCGGCACCGGATGCGCCAGCTCCCCGGCCGGGGTGTCCCGCCCGCGCGCCCGCGCCAGGTAGGCGTCGCGGACGTGCACCATCCGCGCCTGCCCCCGGCCCGAGCCGCGCAGCATGATCCGGACCCGGCCGGTGCGCGCGGCGGTGTCGATGACCTCCTGCGGCGACGCCTCCGGCGGCACCGACACGATCTCGGCCACCGGCACCACCAGGTCCGACAGCGGCGCGCGCGGCGCGTCCAGCGCGGCCGTGAGCAGCGTCAGGTCGCCCTGCCCGATCAGGCCGAGCCGCCGTGACTCCTCGGCGATGCTGCGCAGCTGCTCGGGCGTCCGCGACACCTCCCGCGTCTCGCCCGGATGCACGCCGACCGCGCGCAGCAGCAGGTTCGTGGCCCCGTTCAGCGCCGCCAGCAGCGGCCGGACGACCGTCGTGAACGCCCGGAACGGCAGCGCCAGCACCGTCGCCGACCGCTCCGGCCCCGCGATGGAGAACGACTTCGGCGCCATCTCCCCGACGACCATGTGCAGGAACGTCACCACGCCGAGCGCCAGCACGAACCCGATCGCATGCGACACGCCGCCGGGCAGCCCCACGGCGTGGAACAGCGGCGACAGCGCCTCGGTGAACACCGGCTCGGAGACCAGGCCCAGCCCGAGGGAGCACATCGTGATGCCGAGCTGCGCGCCCGCGAGGGTCAGCGACAGCTCGCCGATGCCCGCCACCGCCGCGCCCGCGGCCCGGCTCCCGCGCGCGGCGGCCCGCTCCAGCCGCGGCCGCTTCGCCGCCACCAGCGCGAACTCGGTCGCGACGAAGAACCCGTTGCCGGCCAGCAGCGCCAGCGTGACCGGGACGCCCAGCGTGAGGTTCACCGGCCCCCGCCCTTCCGTCCCCGGTCCCCGCCGTCCCCGCCGCCCGCGCCGCGCTCGCCGGGGGGCGCGTCGACGGTGCGGACCCGGATCAGCTCCGGGACGTGCCGGTGCACGGTCAGCACCTCCACCACGGCCGTGCGCGGCGGCTCGTCCAGCCGGGTCGGCTCCAGCCCCACCCGCACCACGTCGCCGGGCCGCGCCACCCGGCCGAGCCGCCGCAGCAGCAGCCCCGCGACGGTCTCGTAGTCGCCCTCCGGCAGCGCGATCCCGGTCTCGTGCGCCACCTCGTCCACCCGCAGCCCGGCGTCGGTCGTCCACCACTCGCCGCGCCGGATCGCCAGGTCCTCGTCCGGGTCGTGCTCGTCGGCGATCTCCCCGACCAGCTCCTCCGCGACGTCCTCCCAGGTGATCAGCCCGGCGAAGCCGCCGTACTCGTCCACCACGCACGCCACCGGGACGTCGGCGCCGCGCAGCCGCGCCACCACGTCCGGCAGCGGCAGCGACGACGGCAGCAGCAGCGGCGGCCGGGCGATCGCGCCCACCTCGGTCCGCTCCGACTCCGCCGGGTCCAGCAGGATCAGCTCGGCCAGCCCGACGATCCCGACCACGTCGTCGACCCGCTCCCCGACCACGGGGTAGCGGGAGTGGCCGCTCGCGGTGATGACCTCGCTCAGCTCCGACGCGCGGGCCGACGCGGGCACCGTCACCACGTCCACCCGCGGCACCATGACCTCCTCGGCGTCGCGCTCGGAGAACGCCAGCGCCCGCTCCAGCAGGTCGGCGTGCGCCTCCTGGAACTGCTCGCCGGACTCGCCGATGATGTGCCCGAGCTCCTCCAGCGTCGCGCCGTGGTGCAGCTCCTCGACCGGCTCGATGCCGGCCGCCCGCACCAGCCGGTTCGCCGCCGCGTCGAACAGCCGGATCAGCGGCGCCGCCACCGCCAGGTAGACCAGCGTGGACCCGGCCAGCCACCGGGCCATCGCCTCCGCCCGCGCCAGCGCCAGGTTCTTCGGGAACAGCTCGCCCAGCACCATCTGCACCACCGTCGCCAGCACGAACCCGAGCGCCACCGCGACGCCGCCGGACGCCCCGCGCGGCACCCCCGCGGCGTCCAGCACCGGCGAGATCAGGTCGGCCAGCGCCGGCTTGGCGATGAAGCCGACCACCAGCGCGGTCACGGTGATGCCGAGCTGCGCGCCCGACAGCATGAACGACAGCCGCTCCATCACCCGGACGGCGCGCGCCGCCGCGCGGTCGCCCTCCGCCGCCCGCTGGTCCAGCAGCGGGCGGTCCGCGGTGACGAACGCGAACTCCTGCGCCACGAAGTAGCCCGTCGCGGCGGTCAGCAGCAGCACCGCCAGCAGGCCCAGCGCGCCGTTCACCGGCGGCTCCCCGCACGGCGAGCCGCCGGTCCGGTGGCCGGTGGACCGCTCTGCCCGGACACGATCCCCCTTCCGCGCGTCCCCGCAAGATCCCTTCCTACCCTGCCAGGGCCCGGCATGCTCCGCGAGACCCGCCCCGCGCGGGACGGGCCGGGCTAGTGCGCGGTGATGAGGACGACGCCCGCCGCGACCACGCAGGCCGCGGCGATCCGGCGCGGGCCGAGCCGCTCGGAGAAGAACACCGCGCCGATGACCGCGCCCGCGATCACCCCGGTCTCGCGCAGCGCCGCGACCGACGCCAGCGCCCCGCGGGTCTGCGCCCACAGCACGATCCCGTACGCCGCCATCGAGATGAGGCCGCCCGCCAGGCCGCGCAGGACGGCGGGCCGGTCCAGCCGGGTGAGCGTCGCGCGGCCGCGCAGGGCCAGCACGATCGCGACCGTCAGCGGCGCCTGGATCCCGAACAGCCACGACGTGTAGGGCAGCGAGCCGCCCGCGTGGCGCACCCCGACGCCGTCCAGCAGCGTGTAACCCGCGATGGACACGCCGGTCAGCAGCGCCGCCGCCACGGCGCGCGGATCCCGCCGCGGGCCGCCTTCCGCGCGCTCCCGGCCGCCGGTGAAGGCCAGCACCCAGAGCCCGCCGCAGACCGCGGCGACACCCGCGTCCTGCACCCACGAGAGCCGCTCGCCGAGCGCGACCGCCGCCACGACCGCCACCAGCAGCGGGGCGCTGCCCCGCGCGAGCGGGTACACCTGGCTGAAGTCGCCCAGCTGGTACGCCATCAGCAGCAGCCCCATGTACACGATGTGGACGGCGGCCGACGCGGCCAGCCACGGCCACGCCGCCCGGTCCGGCGGGCCGACCAGCAGACCCAGCGGCACCACCACCAGCGCTTCGCCCAGGGCGATCAGCGCGAACGAGGCCCACCGGTCCGTAGCGCCCTTCGCGATCGCGTTCCAGGTGGCGTGCAGCACTCCGGCGAAGATCACGGCGAGGGCGACGGTCATGCGCCCACCTCACCGCGGAAGGGCCGTCCCGTGCACCGATTTAGGTCCGGGCTAAAGGATCGCGGACGACCGCCGGACAGGCCGAATTTCCGGATCTCGTGACATTCGGGGGATGGCTGGGCACAAGTGATAGCAAGGAAAGGAAGGAAAGGGCAGACGTCCCGCCGGAGGGCCTCGGCACTCCGCGGGACCTCCCGACGCCGTGGGGAGCGCCGATGAACGATGAGAGCCGTCCCCGGCCGGTGTTCGACCCCGGCATCCCCGCCGCGGACCGCGCCGCGCTCACCGCCGCCCCCGAGCGGCTGGTCGCCGCGAGCCTGCCCGCGCCGCGGCCGCCGTCCCTCACCGCCGCCACCGTCGTCGCCCGGATGCTGTGGATCCCGGCGTTCGCGTTCTTCTACGGCGTGCTGCCGGGCGGCTGGCTGCGGGTGTTCTTCCTCGCCTCCCTCGACCAGGACGACCTCGTCGGGGGAGCGGTGCGGTGGGGCCGGCTCCCCGTCCTGGCGATGATGCTGACGCCCGCGCTCCAGGTGCTCCTGCTGCTGCTCGGGCAGAGCGACGCCGCCGTCGCGCTCGCGGGCGTGAGCTTCGCCGGCTGGGTCGCCGGCGCGCTGCGGCACCTGCGCGAGCCCGCCGCCGCCCGCGCCGCGCGCGAGCACCACGGCCGCTACCTGCTGCCCGCCGACTTCGACCGGCCCGCCACCCGGCTGCTGATCCGCGCCCAGCGCGCCGTCGACGCCGTCCTCGGCTCGCGGTCGCACGGCGCCGGGCTGCTGGACGCCGTCGGCAACACGGTCGTGCTGCCCCGGCAGGAGTGGGCGATCGCCGCCACCCTCGCCGAGCACACCCGGCTGCGCCGGGAACGCCGCGCGCAGCAGCCCGAGCGGCTGTCCCCGCGGGTGCGCGCCCTCCTCGAACCGCAGGACCGCGCGCTCGAACTGTCGGCCCGCTCGGTCGCCGTCCGGATCGAGGCGCTGGAGGCGTACGCGCGCCGCGCCGGCGACGCCGACGACGCCTACCACGAGTCGCGGGTCCTCCAGGGCCTCCAGGACCAGAACGCCCGCTACCGCGAGCTGCTCGCCGGCACGGTCGGCGACGAGCTGGCGGGCGCCGAGATCCTCGGCATGTCCGAGGACGCGCACCGCACCGAGCGCGCGCTGCGCGAGCGAACGACGGACGCCCTGAACACCGCCCCCGGACTGGCCGTCCCCGACGACACCGCCCGCCCCGCCAAAGGCCCGGCGAACGTCACCCCACCCGACGAGAAGGCGCTCTAGCCCCGGTCAGAGGGCGAGCCGCTAGGCGAGCCCTCTGGGCTGAGATTGCGTGAATACCGCGATGATGCGGTCGGCTGTGCGCTGCGTGCCGGCGATGCGGCGGCGCAGGCGCGCTCTGCCGGCCCGCGTCCCGCCGGCGCGGCGCGCCGGCCCGGCCGCACGCTCGGCCTCCTCGGCCAGCAGCTCCCCCGCCCGCGCCAGCTCGGCCAGCAGCCTTCGGGCGGCACGGCCGTCCCGCTCGTCCACGGCGCAGCCGTACAGCGCCTCGATCTCCGCGATGCGTGCTCCCAGCCGCAACATCTGATCGCCCACGATTGATCACCCCGTCGGTCCAATTGTGGGCGATCCGCGCCGTTCGCGCACGGTGATTTCCGTCCGAACCGTGGTGCAGGACCGGGTTCGCGGCGTCCGGGCGTCAGTTCTCCGCCAGGACGATGACGCGGTCCCGGGCCGACAGCACCAGCGGAGCCGTCTTGTCCGGGTTGAGTACCACGCCGTAGCCGGGGGGCTCGTGGTACCGGTCGATGAGCCGGTAGCCGAGCGCGACCTCGCCGCGCCGCCGCGCCGACTCGATCAGCGTCGCGAAGTCGGCCGTGGAACCCGGCAGCAGGTAGTCGCAGGCGGGCTTGAGGTAGATCTCCGACCCCGCCGGGTCGAGCAGGTCGGCGAACACGTCGTACAGGTGCCGGTTCTCGCTCAGCTGGGTCAGCATCAGGCTGATCAGCTTGTCGCTGACCACGAAGTCGTCGGCCTTGGTGACCTGCGCGACCTCCCGGTTGGCGTCGTCGTTGATCTCGCTGACGATGGAGAACGGGTCGCCGAGCGCGTCCTCCATGTCGCGCAGGTGCAGCAGCGTCACCAGCGTGCGGGCGTCGGCGTGCTCCCGGTCGTACCCGGCCTCCGACAGCACGATGACGTGCTGGTAGGAGCCGACGTCCAGCGACTCCAGCGAGGGCCGCTCGGTCGGCTCGGCGCGCACGAACTCGACCTTCAGATGGGCGAACGGGCCGAGGCCGGCGGTCGGGTCCTCGCGCGGCGCCGCCACCGTCAGCGCCGAGCCGGGCGCGAGGAAGTCGTCCAGCAGCTCGATGATCTTCTGCGCGCGGTGGTTCCAGCCGAGCAGCAGGGTGCGCTCGGGCACCGGCTCCCGCGCGGTCGCGGTGGTGATCGCCGCCTCCCGGACGGCCGGCGCCGGACCGGGCGCCAGCCGGATCAGCAGGTCGTCCTCGGCCAGCACGATGATCTCGTCGTCGGCGCGGATGACGGTGTCCATCGGCGGGTTCAGCGCGACGGTGCCGTCACGGTGCCGCAGGCCCGCCGGGACGCCGAGGTCGTAGCGCGACAGCGCCTCACCGAACGCCAGGCCCGCCAGCGACGGCTCGGCCCGCATGTAGAACTCGTGCCCGGCGAAGTCCAGCAGGTCGGTGCAGACCTGCGACAGCCCGGACTGCCGGTGCGACTGGACGATCAGCCGGATCGCGATGTCGTCGGCGTCGATCACCCGCGCCGCGGCGCCGCCCGCGAGCCGGGCCGCGGGCAGGTTCGCCGAGTCGTGCACGGCGGCCACGACGTGCGGCCGCCGCCGCTCCCAGGCGCGCGCGCCGAGCGACAGCAGCACCTTGATGACGTGGGTGTCGGCGTCCTGCACCTCCGGCGAGATCACCATGATGGAGCGCGCGGTGCCGGGGCTGACCAGGTCCAGGTCGGCGACCTTCAGCGGGTTGCCGGTGCGGCACACGATCCGGGTCCGGCCGGACTCGCCGACCCGCGCCCGCAGCGCGTCCTCCATCTCCACCTTGTCGCGGGCGGCGAGGATCGCCACGCACGAGCGGCGCTCGCTCTGGTTGGCCTCCACCAGCTCCGCGACGACCGTGAACACCTGCTCCGACCAGCCGAGCAGGACGGTGTGGTCGTGCTCGACGATCCGCGACCGGCCCTTGCGCAGCTCGGTGATCTTGGCTTCCAGGCCGGTGGTGAGCACGCCGATCAGCGCGCTGACGATGAAGATGCCGCCGATCGTGGCGACCAGCATCAGGCCGAGGAACGCGACGCCGCCGCTGTCGCCGCCCATCGTGCCGGGGTCGAGGGTGCGCAGCAGGCTGCGCCACACCATGCCCGGCCAGTGCCCGTGGCGCTCGCTGTCGCGCGGTGCGAGGACCACCGCGGCGGTCGCCACCACGAGCACCAGCGCCGCCGAGGCGAGCGCGAGCCAGCCGATGAGCGCCGGCGTCCCCTTCGCCATGGTGGTGTCGAACCAGTACCGGACCCGGTCCCGCCGCGTCGCGCGTTTCAACCCCGCATGCCCCCTTTGCCGGTCCCCCGGGCGCCACCCTACCGACTTGCCCGCCGATGATGTCCGCCACGAGGAATTCGGGGAATGCCGAGCGAAAGGCGATTTGCCCGGTGCGCACTAATGCGCGAGGGGCCGGAGTGAGAATTTCACTCCGGCCCCTCGGTGCTCCGCCGGAACTCCGCCGGCCGCGCGGAGCGCTAGTGCGCGGCCTCGTACTGCTCGATCACATTGGCGGGGATGCGGCCCCGCTCATTGACCTTGATGCCGTGGTTCTTGGCCCACTCGCGAATCTCGGCGGACCGCTCACGGCTGCCCGCGGTACGCGTGCCGCGGGCCTGCCGGCCCGCCGGCCTGCGCGCCTTGCGGGCGCCGGCCACGAACGGCTCCAGCCCGTCGCGCAGCTTGGCGGCGTTCTTCTTGCTCAGGTCGATCTCGTAAGTGGTGCCATCGAGTGAAAAGCTGACGGTCTCGTCGGCCTCGCCACCGTCGATGTCGTCCACGAGAAGGACTTCGACCTTCTGTGCCATGCGGGGACTCCCTCTAGCTATGCGTCCGGCTTCGCGTCCGGATGAGCGTCGATGAATGCAGCATAGACCTCATCCGATATCTTGCCACGTTCGGAGACTTCGACGCCCTCGCGCAATGCCCAGTCGCGGACATCGCCGTTCGTGTAGCCCTTGATCTTCGCGGTCCGGGGCTTGCGTCCCTTCCCGGCCGCCTTCACCTCCGCGGCGTTGTCGATGAAGGGCGCGAGCGCGTCCAGCATCTCGTTCAGCCGCTTGTAGTTGTCGTCGCTCAGGTCGATCGTGAACGTCCGACCCAGGACTTCGAAGTCCCGCTTCGCGACATCGTCCCCTTCGGAGCCGTCGATGTCGTCGACTCGAATGACCTTCTCGGCCATCTGTACCTTGTGTTCCTTCCCCTCGCCTACGCGGCGCCCCTGACCGTAGCGGATTCCCAGCCCCGCCATGACGTCGCGGCGCGGCGCGGCACGGGAAAGGCGCGGCGGACCGGCACGCCGTTCGGGCGGGAGGCCGCCGCAAGGGGCCCGCGGGAAGCGGTCAGGAGGAGGAGCGCGCCCGGATCCAGGTGCTGAGCAGCAGCATCATCTCCAGGCGCAGATCGGGGTCCTCGATGTCGAAGGCGAACATCTCGTGGAGTTGCGCGAGCCGGTACCGGACCGTCTGCGGGTGTACGCACAGCACCTCGGCGGCGCCCGTCGCGTTGAAACCGTGCTTCATGCATTCCAGCAGCGTCTCCGCCAGCCGGACGCCCTGCCGGGGCCCTGCGGCCTCCAGCGGGGCCAGCCGCCGCGCCGCGACCAGCGCCGCCAGCGAGCCGCCCTCCTGCAGCAGCAGTTCGGGGAGGTGCTCCTCGGCGCGGACGAGCACCCCGCCGCGCCGCGATCCGCGGCCCGAGGGCGTCCCGGCGTTGCCCCGCGCCCTGCCGGCGGCGCGGTCCCGGGCGGGCGCGGCGGGCGCGGCGGGCGCCAGCTCCAGCGCGCGCCGCGCCCACTGCAGCGACGTCCGGGCCTGGTCCGCCGGGACGGACGGGCCGACCGCGCCCGTCCAGCCGGCCAGCGTCGCGGTCAGCTCCTCCATCCGGCCGGGGCCGTCCGGGTCCGGCATGACCAGGCAGGGGCGGCCGTGGTCCAGCCCGGTCAGCAGCGACGGCGGCAGCCCGGCGGGGCCCTCCCCGCCGCTGCCCGGCCGCGGCCGCAGCACGATCACCGCGAGCCGGCGCGGCAGCGGCCAGCCCGCCCGCGCGGACTGCTCCCCGACGACCTCGGGCGGCGTGGCCGGGTCCGACAGCAGCAGTGTCAGCAGCCGGCCACGGCGCTGCTCGCGCTCGCCGGCGGCCTTCTCGCGGGCCCGCGCGTACCCGTGCGCGGCGGCGGAGGCCAGCGCGTCCAGGTAGGCGAAGTTGGCCTCGGCGAGCAGGCTGACCAGGGCGCGCGGGCGGCCGAGCCGGTCGGCCTCGACCGCGAGGTGCCGCCACGCCAGCCGCGAGGCCACCCGCATCGCGTTCTGCAGGTGCTCGAGGCTGCGGCCCTCGACCGCCTCGCCGTAGCCGACGTCGAAGAAGACCTGGTACACCTCCTTCCAGGAGGCGTCCGGGTCGGCGATCATCTGGACGAAGTGCTCCATCGCGTGCGCGACCGCGGCCTCGGCGACGCGGACGTAGGCGGCGTCGCCCGGCCGGTCGTACTCGGGGACGTGCCGCAGCACGCCCTGCACCATCGGGCCGAGCAGGTCCGGCAGCCGCGGGCGCATCCAGCGCGCCTCCTCGGCGGGGACGTCCCGCCACGGCTCCTCGCTCAGCCCGTCCAGCACCGGTGATCCGGCGTGCGCGTCCTCGTATGCCGTCGTCATGGCGACACCTCCTCGACCGAGCGCCCGGTCGTCTCAACCTAGGCACGCGGCGCCTGCGGCGACACTCATTCGCCCGCACCGCCGGGGAGGGGCGATTGTCAGCGGTTTGACAAGCGCCCGCGCCCGCCGGGCGCGGTCCTGCGGCGTCGCGGCGGGCCGTGCTCAAGTTCCCGTCAAAGGCGGCATGACGGCCGGTTCGCCGGGTAACGGCCACCACGGAGTGCGATCATCGAGCAGCCACGAGGAGCTGGACCATGGCCAACCCGGCCGGCCACGAGGACCGGAAGCAGGAGCAGCTGGAGCGGCGGCGGGTGAGCCCGGAGGGGTCGGCGGGACTGACCACCGACCAGGGCGTCCGGGTCGACGACACCGACAACTCGCTGACGGTGGGCGAGCGCGGCCCGTCCCTGATGGAGGACTTCCACCTCCGCGAGAAGATCACCCATTTCGACCACGAGCGGATCCCCGAGCGGGTGGTGCACGCGCGCGGCTCCGGCGCGTACGGGCGGTTCCAGCTGACCGAGTCGCTGGCCGAGTACACCACCGCCGACTTCCTCTGCGACACCTCGCTGACGACGCCGGTGTTCGTGCGGTTCTCGACGGTCGCCGGGTCGCGCGGGTCGGCCGACACCGTCCGCGACGTCCGCGGCTTCGCGACGAAGTTCTATACGAACCAGGGCAACTTCGACCTGGTCGGCAACAACATGCCGGTCTTCTTCATCCAGGACGGCATCAAGTTCCCCGACTTCGTGCACGCGGTGAAGCCCGAGCCGCCGAACGAGATCCCGCAGGCGTCGTCGGCGCACGACACGCTGTGGGACTTCGTGCAGCTCCAGCCCGAGACGATGCACATGATGATGTGGCTGATGTCGGACCGGGCGATCCCGCGCAGCTACGCGATGATGCAGGGCTTCGGCGTGCACACGTTCCGGCTGGTCAACGCCGAGGGCCGCGGCACGTTCGTGAAGTTCCACTGGAAGCCCAAGCTCGGCACCCACTCGCTCGCCTGGGACGAGACGCAGAAGATCGCCGGCAAGGACCCCGACTTCAACCGGCGCGACCTGTGGGACCGCATCGACGACGGCGACTTCCCCGAGTACGAGCTCGGGGTCCAGCTGGTGCCGGAGGAGGACGAGCACAAGTTCGGGTTCGACCTGCTCGACCCCACCAAGATCATTCCGGAGGAGGAGGTGCCGGTGCGGCCGGTCGGCCGGATGGTGCTGGACCGCAACCCCGACAACTTCTTCGCCGAGACCGAGCAGGTCGCCTTCCACATCGGCAACGTGGTGCCGGGCATCGACTTCACCAACGACCCGCTGCTGCAGGCCCGGCTGTTCTCCTACCTGGACACCCAGCTGATCCGGCTGGGCGGGCCGAACTTCCCGCAGATCCCGGTGAACCAGCCGGTCGCCGACGTCCGCAACCACCAGCGCGACGGCTACCACCAGATGAACCTGCACCAGGCGCAGGCGGCCTACCACAAGAACTCGCTGTCGGGCGGCTGCCCGGCCGTCGGCGGCGCGGGCTCCTTCAGCCACTACCAGGAGCGCGTGGACGGGAACAAGATCCGCAAGCGGAGCGAGAGCTTCAAGGACCACTACTCGCAGGCGACGCTGTTCTGGAACAGCATGTCCGACTGGGAGAAGGAGCACATCGTCGGCGCGTTCCGGTTCGAGCTCGGCAAGTGCGACCACAAGCACATCCGCGAGGGCGTGGTCGCGCAGCTCAACCACGTCGACCACGACCTCGCCGTGCAGGTCGCCGAGGGCGTCGGGGTGGAGCCGCCGTCGGACGCCCCGATCGCCAACCACGGCCGCACCTCGCCCGCGCTCAGCCAGGACAACGCGCCCGCCGACTCCGTCCAGGGCCGCAAGATCGCGATCCTGGTCGCCGACGGGGTGGACTCGGCGGCCGTCGGCGCGGTCGGCGACGCGCTCGCCGAGGCGGGCGCGGTGTGCGACGTGCTCGCCGCCAAGGACGGGCACGTGCAGGCCGCCAATGGCGCGCAGGTCTCGGTGACCCGCGCGATGCCGACCGTCGCGTCCGTCCTCTACGACGCGGTGCTGGTGCCCGGCGGCGAGGCGAGCGTGCGGACGCTCGCGCAGGACGGCGACGCGGTGCACTTCGTCGCGGAGGCGTTCGTGCACTGCAAGGCGATCGGCGCGCTGGACGAGGGCGTCGCGCTGCTGGAGCGGGCCGGGATCACCGGGGTGAAGACCTCCGAGGACGGCACGGTCGAGGACTTCGGCGTCGTCACCGGGCGCGGCCCCGGCGGCGACTTCAGCGCCAAGCTCATCGAGGCGGTCGCCAAGCACCGGCACTGGCGCCGGAAGAAGGACCACGTCCCCGCCTGACGGGGCGGGTTTCGGTCGGGCCGGGGCCCCGCGCCGGATCACCGCTCGTGCGCGCCCCCCGCCCGGCCCCCGCGCCGGTG
>NZ_JBGNUT010000006.1:70843-410760 GCF_041951385.1 Actinomadura sp. NTSP31
CTGCCAGAATAATTGTGGGCCACGTCACAAAGCCGGGCGCGGGCGGAATGATGCGGCCATGATTTAAAAATACATCTTGTGCGACTCGCGTCTTTACCTGCGCGCTCCCATCGCGGGAATCGCGCGCATTTCACGCGCATTCCGGCTGGACGGCGGCCCGGTCGCCGCCGGGCCGGCTCCGGGGCCGCTGCTGCAAGTGGGTCCTGACATGCGGTTTCCGGACCGGATGTGGCCGCCGCGGGCGCTGCCCGCCGGGCCGCGCCTTGCCGGTCTGGGAAGACCCGTGGCGGCCGGACTGCCCACGGGTGCAGTTCATCCGGGCTCATTTCTGTAGCAGGATGACGGCCGTCCCGCCGGATTTTCCGTGCTTCCGGTAACGGTGCCGGACGGCCTTTTCCGTGGCCGCCCGGCAAGGGCATGGTGCTGATTATGGAGGGAGGGCGCATGGCCGCGTCCGTCATTGAGCGATTCCGCGAGCTGGTCGTCGACGAGTCCGATCCCTTCTACTTCGACCACCCGCTCGACCATGTGCCGGGAATGCTGCTGTTCAGCGGCATGCTGGACCTCGCCGTCCGCGCCGACGCGGCGCGGTCGCGCGGACGGCGGGCCGGCCGGGTGGTGGCCGGCCTCGACTTCACCCGGTTCTGCGAACTCGACCGCGGCACCACGCTGTCGTGCCGCCCGGTCCCGGGCCGCAACCGCGCGTGGACGGTCGCCGCCCGGCAGGCCGCGCGGGAGGTGTGCGCGGGCTCCATCGCGTTCGCCGAGGGCGCCGCCCCGGCGAACGGTGACGACTCCGCGGGCGCGCCGCCGGACGCCGCGCGCCGCCCCGCCGTGATCCCGCCGTCCCGGCAGGCGCCCGCGCTGCTCGTGCACCGGCACCGTCCCGAGAACATCCTGGTCGGGGAGCCGGTGCGGCACGGGCGCGGCACGGTGGAGGCGGCGGTGCTCCGGCGGCCGGGGGAGGAGCCGGACGGCTGGCGGCCGGTGCAGATCGTCGAGGCGGGCCGGCAGTTCGCCACGATGCTGGAGCACAGCCATCACGGCAGGCCGATGGACGCGCGGCTGCTATGGGTGTCGTTGCGCATGGACGTGCCGTTCCGGCTCGACCGGTCCGTCCCGCTGATGCTGCGCTGGCCGGTCGCCCGGGTGGCCGGACCCCGGTCGCGCTGCGCGGTCACGCTCGCGGACGCCTCGACGGGCGCCGGCCTCGGGTCGCTGACCTACGAGGCGTACGCCGTCGACCCGGAGCGCTACGAGCGGACCCGGTCGTCATGAACGATCCGCTTACCGAGAGGGCCCTGTTGCTCGCGCCCCGCCTCCTCTTCGCCGCCGGCGCCGCCGTGCTGGTCGCCGCGATGGCCGTCCGCGTCGGGCGCGGCGAGGCGCAGGCGGCGGCGATGGCGACGCTGTACCTGGCATGGCTGCTGCTGGAGGCGCCGGTGACGTTCCGCCGCGCCACCGCTGCCCCGGCTGATGCGCGGACGCTCCTTCCGTACGCGCTGGCCCGCCTCCTGCTGATCGCGTCCGCCTGCTTCGGGCCGTCCCCGTGGCCGGGCGCGTCCCCGTGGTCGGCGATCCCCGCGATGGTGTTCGTCAGCGGGGTCGCGTTGCGACAGACCGCGATCCGCGCGCTCGGCCGGTTCTACTCGCACCATGTGATGCGGCAGAACGGCCACCGCGTCGTCACCGGCGGCGTCTACCGGACGGTCCGTCACCCGGCGTACGCGGGGATGCTGCTCGCCAACCTCGGTTTCACCTGCTTCTTCCTCAACCCGCTCAGCGCGGCTGCCTTCGCTCTCCTGGCGGCGGCGGTCGTCTGGAGGATCCGCGTGGAAGAACGGGCGCTCTGGGACGTTCCGGGCTATCCGCGGTACGCCGCCGGGCGGGCGCGCGTGCTGCCGAAGGTGTGGTGAGCGGCGTGCCGGCCGAATCGACGGGCGCGGGGCCGATGGGCGCGGGGCCGATGGGAGCGGGGGAGGTCGGGCACAAGTTCGCCCGGTTGGAGACGCTGCGCGACGCGGGTTTCGCGGTGCCGGAGTTCTTCTGCGTGCCCGTGTCGGAGTTCGACCGGGCGCTGGACGGCCTGAGCGGCGGCCTGCCGCCGCGTTCGGCGGTCCCGGTGGCGCAGTGGTGCGCGTTCGCCGCGCAGGCGCTCGCCGCGGCCGTCCCGGACGGTGATCTCGCCGCCCGGCTGCTCGCCGGTTTCGACGGACTGGTCGGCGAGGGCGGGATGGTCGCCGTGCGCGCCTGCGTCGTCCCCGGCCCGGACGGGGCGGGCGAGGACGCGGACGGCGATCCGTTCGCCGGGCTGAGCGACAGCTTCCTGTACGTCCGCCGCGGCGGGCTGCTGGAGGCGGTGGCGCGCTGCTGGGCGTCGGCGTTCAAGGCCGAGGCCGTCCGCTACCGGGAGTTCCGGGGCATCGATCCGGCGGGCGCGCGGGTCGCGGTCGGCGTCCAGCGGATGGTCGCCGGAACGCGGTCGTTCGTCGCGTTCACCCGCGACCCGCGGGACGGGGCGCGCCGGCACGTCATCGCCGCCGCGCACGGCATCGGCGAGGGCGTCGTCCAGGAGCGGGCCGACGTCGACCACTTCTTCGTCGACCCCGCCACCGGACGCGTCGACGCCGAGGTCGTGACCAAGCAGCGGATGGTCGGCCCGCCGGGGGAGGGCGAGGACGGCCCGCGGGTCGTCCCCGTCCCGGAAAACCTCCGCGCCGGCCCGGTCCTCACCAACGACCAGGTCAGGCGCGTCACCGGCCTGGCCGCGCGCGTCGAGCGGCTGTTCGGATGCCCTCAGGACGTCGAGGGCGCCATCACACCGGACGGCGCCGTCCATCTCGTCCAGGCCCGCCCGATGGCCGCCACCGCCGACCACGCGGGAGGACCGCGCGTCCACTGGGGCAACCACAACATCACCGAGAGCTTCCCGGGGGTGTCCGGCGCGCTGACCTACTCGCAGGCGCGGATCTTCTACCAGCTCGCGTTCACCGACCTGTACCGGCGCATGGGCGTGTCCGCGCGGCGGTTGCGCGCCAACGGCCACCGGCTCGCCCGGATGGTCGGGAACCTGGACGGCCGCGTCTACTACCGGCTGGACGACTGGCAGGAACTGCACGGCCAGCTGCCCGTGTTCGACCTGGTCCGGGCCGGTTGGGAGGAAGGGATGGGGATCACCGGCGAGGTGCGCGCGGACCGCCGGTGGCCGCGCGCCCGCGTCGCCGCCGCCCTGCCCGCGCTCGCCTGGCGGGCGGCGGGGCACCGCCGCGCCACCGTCCGCTTCCTGCGCTGGTGGGACGCGCTGATGGCGGACGTCCGCGGTCCCGCGGCCCGGCCGCTCGACGCGTACTCGCCGGACGAGCTGATCACCCTGTACCGGTGGGTCTGGGGCGAGGTGTCCGTGCGGTGGGGCGTCACGCTCGCCAACGGCGTCTACGGGCTGCTGCTCCTGCGGGCCGGCACCGCGCTGCTGCGCCGCTGGACGGGCGCCGGGCCCGAGCTGCTCGCCGGGCTGCTGTGCGGCGGCCCGGAGAACCGGTCGCTGGCCGCCGCCCGCGCCGCGATCGCGCTGGCCGAGCGGGCCGCCGAGGTGCCCGCGCTGAAGGCCGCCCTGCTGGCCGACGACCTGGGCGGACGCACCGACGAGGAGCATCTGCGGGCCGTCTGGGACGACGTCGCCGCGGGCCGGCACGGCTCCTTCCTCGCCGCGTCCGCGCGCGCCTACCTGCGCCGCTTCGGCGACCGGGCGGTGCACGACCTCAAGCTCGACGAGCCGACCCCGCGGCAGCGGCCCTGGACGACCGCCGCGATCCTGCGGCCGCTCGTCCGGCAGGGCGCGACGGTCGCCGCGAACCGGGTGGGCGAGGCGCGGGCCGCCGCCGACGCCCGCCGCCGGCTGCGCGAATCGTGCCCCGGCCCGGCCAGACGGGCCGTCCTGCGCGTACTGCTTCGCATGATGCGCTGGTCCGTGCGGGCGCGGGAGGACGCCCGGTTCTGCCGCACCCAGCTGTTCGGGCTGTCCCGCGAGGTGATGTGGCGGCTCGGCGGCGAGCTCGCCGCCGCCGGGTTGCTCGACGACCCGCTCGACGTCGCCGACCTCACCGTGGAGGAGGTCGTCGGCGCGTTCGACGGCACGCTGCCCGGCGGCGACCTGCGCGGGCTCGCCGCGCTGCGGCGCGCCGAACGCGTCCGCAACCAGGCCGCGCCACCGCCGCCCCCGCTGCTGTCGGCGCCCGCCGCGCGTCCGGCCGCCGCCGCGCTGCCGTACGCGCGCCCGCTCGGCCCTGACGGCGAGGCGGTCGAGGACGGCACGCTGCGCGGGCTCGGCTCCGGCGGCGGGACCGTCCGGGGCCGCGCCAAGGTCGTGCTGGACCCGCGCGTCCCGCCCGGCGACTGCGCGGGCCGCATCCTCGTCGCCCGCGAGACCGACCCGGGCTGGCTCGCCCTGATGATCGCCGCGTCCGGGCTGGTCGTCGAGCGCGGCACCCTGCTCTCGCACACCGCCGTCACGGGACGGCTGCTCGGCGTGCCGACCGCGGTCGCGGTCGGCGGCGCCGTCGCCCGCATTCCCGACGGCGCCTGGATCGAGCTGGACGGGCGGTCCGGCACGGTCCGGATCCTCGGCGCCCCCGCGGGCGCCGCGGGCTGATCCCCGGCACCGCCTGACAACCCCGCGAAGAATGAGGAGTCGGCACGTGGAAGAAGGAGCGTTCGGCAGGTCCGCGCAGGACCGGGTGGCCGCCGAGGTCGAGGCGGAGATCGGCCGGCTGTGCGAACGGCTCGCCGAGGGCCGGGCGATGGGGCTGGACGAGGGCCGCGAGATGGTCGGCGGCGCGATGGCGGAGTTCCTGCTGGACTTCTTCCAGGTCGTCCGGGCCAAGGGCTCCGGGCCCGGCCTGCGGGGCATGGTCGCGCTGCCGATGCTGGTGCACGGCGCGGAGACCGGCGACCCCGAGCCCGCACGCCCGCTCGCCGTCGTCCATCTGCTGTGGTGGGCGGCGGCCCGCTACCTGGACGACCTGACCGACGCGCCCGGCGCCCCCTCGCCCGGCAACGCCGCGGTCGCCAAGCGGGTGCTGACCGCGCTCGCGGTGGGCGGGCACCTGCCGGTCCGGCTCGTCGCGGACCTCCCGGTGAACGACGCCGTCCGCAGCGGGCTCGCCGGCGAGGTGTCGCGGGCCTGGCTGGACGCGGTGGACGGCCAGCTGCGCGACCTCACCGACCGCCCCTCGGCCGCCACGCCGGCGTCGGTGCTGCGCGCCTACGCGGGCAAGACGGGCGCGCCGTACGCGATGGCGGCGGCGTCCGCCGCGCGGCTGGCCGGAGCCGGCGACGGCCGGGCGGGCGGCTGGCGAGCGTTCGGCCGCCGGCTCGGCGTGCTCCGCCAGCTCGTCAACGACCAGCGCGACCTGGCCTCGGGGCGGCACGAGGACCTCGCCAACGGCACCGCCACCTACCTGCTGGCGCACCTGCTGGCCGCGCTGCCCGCCGGGCGGCGCCGGGAGGCCCTCGCGCTGCACGCCGGCGCCCGCCACTCGGCGTGCGCGCGCGCCGAGCTGACCGCCTGGATGCTCGACGACGACGTCCTGGACGGCTACGCCGCGTCCGTCGCGCCGCTCGTCGGGCACGCGCACGACCTGCTCGGGCTGCTCGGCGGCGACCCCGCGTGCGTCCGGGAGTTGCACGACCTGGTCGACGAGACCGCCGGGCACCTGCCCGGACTGCGGCTGGCCGTGGCCTGAGAGGAGGACACCGCATGACTTCGGCCGGCGGACTGCCGGACTTCCTCGCGGCGCAGGGCCCGCGGGTCGCCGCGGCGATCGGCGAGGCGCTCGCCGGCCACCCGGCGCACCAGCCGATCCGGCGCACCGCCGGGCCGCTGTTCGGCGGCCGGGAGGAGACGGCCGCGCGGCTGCTCGCGCGGGTCGCGGCGGGCGGGCCGCTGCCCGCCGACGACCTCGCCCGGTTCCGCGACCTCGGGGTGATGGCGGCCCGGCAGGGCATCCCGCTGCCGGTGCTGTCGGAGGTGTGGGACGTCGCGCTGGCGGCGGCGGCGCGGTCCTGCTGGGCGGCCGCGCCCGCCGGGTGCTTCACCGAGCTGGCGGAGGCGACCTGGCGCGCCGCGCGCCTCGCGGGACGGGCCCGCGAGGCGTGCATCCAGGGGTACGCGGACGCGCCGCGCGAGGGCGTCCGGTCCCGCCCGCTGCGCCGGCTGCTCGCCGAGACCCTGATCGACGGTGCGCCCGCCGGGGTCATCGCGGAGGCCGCGGGGGTCGCGCTCGCGCCCTGCTACCTGGTGCTGCTGTGCGCGGCGCCCGGCTCCGGGGCGGCCACCGCCGCGCAGTGGGCGCGGGCCCGCGAGCACCTGGAGGCGGTCGAGGACGTGCTCTACTCCGGCGACCTCGCCGAGCTCGTCGTGCTGTTCCCGGCCGGGGACCCGGTGCGCGCCGAGGTGCTGGCCGCCGAGTTCGTGGCCGTCCTCGCCGCCTGGACGCAGGGGCCGGTGCACGCGGCCGAGTCCCTGCGGGCCGACCTCGGCGGCATCCCCGACGCGCTGGAGGAGGCGTCCAGGGTGCTGACGGTCGTCAAGGCGATCCCGGACGCCGAGGACCGGCCCTACCGCGCCGACGAGCTGCTCGTGGAGCTGGCGATCCTCGGCCAGCCCGGGATCCGGGAGCGGCTCGCCGCCGTGCTGTCCCCGCTGGACGCCGGCACCGACCTGCGGCGGACCCTGGAGGTGCTGCTCGCCTGCAACCTCGACCGCGAGCGCGCCGCCCGGGAGCTGTGGATCCACCGCCGGACGCTGCACTACCGCCTCGACCGCATCCGCGACCTGTCCGGCATCGACCCGAGCTCCGCGCGCGGCATCCAGCTGTTCCGCGCCGCGCTCACCTCGGCGCGGCTCGCCGGCCTCGAACGCGACGGCCGCCGCGCGGAGGAGGCGTCGCTGCCGCCGCCGCTGAGCGCCTGACCCCCCTTACCTTCCCCCCACGGAGGCCGGCCTTGGACTTCCCCCTGCCGCACCGTCCCGGCGTCCCGCTGGACGGTCGCCACCTGCGCCGGCTGCGCGAGCGGCCGCTGACGCCCGTCGAGCTGCCGGGCGGCCACCGCGCGCTGCTGGTCACCCGGCACGCCGACGTCCGCGCCGTCCTGGCCGGGGACCGGTTCGGCCGCGAGGCCTGGACCGGCGGCACCCTCTTCGCCCGCGACGCCGCGTCCCTGGCCCTGGCCGCCTCCGACGCGCCGGCGCACACGCGCCGGCGCCGCGCCGTCCAGGGCCGGTTCACCGCCCGCCGCGCCGAGGCGGACCGCCCGCGCGCCGAGGCCGCCGCCGAACGGCTGCTGGACGATCTGGAGGCCGCCGGCCCGCCCGCCGACCTCATCGCCCGGTTCGCGACGCCCCTCCCGTACGCCCTCGTCTGCGACATGCTGGGCGTTCCCTCCGGGGACCTCGGCATGCTGCTGCCCTGGGTGAGCGCGCTGATGTCGGCGGGACACTTCCCCGAGACCGAGGTCAAGGCCGCCCGCGCCGGCATGTTCGGCTACTTCTCGGCCCAGATCGCGGCCCGCCGCTCAGCGATCGCCGCCGGGGACCCCGGCGGCGACCTGCTCACCGGGCTGCTGACCGCGCCCGGCGCCGGACGGCTCGGCGACGACGAGATCACCGTCTTCGGGCTCGGGCTGTTCATGGCGGGCGGCGAGACCACCTCCAACTTCCTGGCCGCCTGCGTGCTGGAGCTGATCGCGCGTCCGGAACTCGCCGCCTCGCTGCGCGCCGACCCGTCCCGCATCCCGGCGGCCGTCGAGGAGTTCCTGCGCTGGGTCTGGTTCGGCGGCACCGGCGGGCGGCCCCACGTCGTCCTCGCCGGCACCGGCCTCGCCGGGGCGGAACTGCGGCGCGGCGACGTCGTCGTCCCGCTCACCGACGCCGCCAACCGCGACCCGGACGCGTTCCCGGACGCCGACGCGTTCCGGCCCGGCCGCTCGCCCAACCCGCACCTCGGCTTCGGCCACGGCCGCCACATGTGCCTCGGCGCGCCGCACGCCCGGATGGAGTTGCGGGTCGCGATCGCCGCGCTTCTCCGGCGCCTCGACGGCCTCGCCCTCGCGATCGACCCGGCGCGGCTCCGCTGGCGCGACCGCATGTTCGTGCGGGGCGTCTGGGAACTGCCCGTGACGTGGCGGCCGAGGCCCCGCCGGTGAGCGGCTGGTTTCGGCGCGTCAGGCGGTTCGTGTCCGGACGACATCCGCCGGTCCCGTCGCTGCTGTTCGCCGCCGCGTGGGCCTACGGGGTCACGGGCCTGTTCGCCGCCCTCGATCCGCTTACCGCGCGGTGGCGGCCCGACGGGGGGACGGCGGTCGCCGCCGTCACGGTCTTCCTGGACCTTCTGCTGATGCGGGCGCTGGACGACGTCCGCGACGTCGAGCACGACAGGCGGTTCCATCCGGAACGCCCGCTGCCCGCCGGGGCCGTCCGGGTCCGTGACCTTGTCGTCCTCTACGCCGCCGGGTCCGCGGTCGTCGTCGCGCTCAACGCGGCATGGCCGTGGCGGGCCGCGCTCCTGGCCGGCCAGCTGGCGTACGGTGCGGTGGTGCTCGCCGCGCACCGGCGGTGGCGGTGGCCGCCCGGGGACCGGCTGGTCGTGAACCTGCTGGTCAGCCTGCCCGCCCCCGTCCTGCTGCACGCCTACCTGTACGCCGGGTACCTGGACGCGGCCGGGCACGGCGCAGGCCGCCCGGGAGCCCTCGCCGTCGTCGTGGCCGTCCTCGCGGCCGGATACGCCGAACTGGCGAAGAAGATCACGCGTGCGCCGCGCCCAGGGGAGCGGGCTCGTACCGAGCCGCTCGGGTTCGACGCGAGCGTCGCCGTCGCCTTCGCCGCGCCCGCACTGTCGGCCGGTCTCCTCGTCGCGCGGTCACAGGCTCCGCCCGCATGGACGCCCGCCGCGCTCCTGTCCATGGTGGTACCGGTGGTCGCCGGAGGCCGGTTCCTGCTCGGCAGGGCGCGCCGGCCGTGCGCCGCGCCCGCGCTCCACCTGCTCCTGACGTTCGCCGGATACGCCGCGCTGGGCCTGGCGAGGTGACCGGCGGCCCGTAGCGCCGGACCGTCAGGCGAGCCCCATCTCGCGCTTGGCGGCCTCGAACTGCACCGCCATCGCCTCCGACAGCGCCCTGGCGCCCGACATCGGGCGCACCATGACGCAGAACTCGTCGATGAGCCCGTCGTCGTCGTGGTGCAGGAAGTCGCAGCCGTGGACCTCCCGGTCGCCGACCCGCGCCTTGAACACCAGCGCGTGGTCGCGCCCGTCGTTGATCTCCCGGACGTAGCGGAAGTCGGTGAACACCCGGGTGACGGCACGCAGGATCGCCGTGACCACCGGACGGCCGTCGTACGGCGCGTACGCCACCGGACTGAGGAACCGCACGTCCTCGGCCAGCAGGTCCGGGAGGGCGCCGAGGTCGCCCTGCTCGATGGCCGCGCGGAATGGGTGCATCGGGGCTCCTCCGTGCTCGGTGTCGTCGGCGCGCGCCGGGCGGCGTCCCGGCGAGCCTAATGCGATCATGCCTCGGAGCCGCGCGCCGGGGGCACGCTCACCTGACCGGCTTGACTCCTTTTTCTCATCCCTCCGCCTCTTTCGGTAAATTTCGGTCTTCGCGGAGAGTGATGCTGGTCTCATTCTCCGTCGCGGCTCCCGGCCGCGGGAATGAAACCGGCCCGCGCTCCCTTGATCTCGTGGTGCGCGCGCCGCCCAGAGCGCGGCGCCCCACCCCGCCGCACGGTCCGATCCACCTCCCGGAGGCGTAACAGCGTGTCCCAGCCCGCCACCGCCCAGCACCCGCGCACGGCCGCTCCCTCCGCCGCCGCGGCCGCCGGCCACGAACCCGACCTCGGCCTGCCCGCCGAACGCGGATCGGGAGTGCTGATCGCCGTCCTGGCGTTCGCCGGCATCGTCGTCGCGGTGATGCAGACCCTGCTGATCCCGGTCATCGGGCAGCTGCCGCAGCTGCTGCACACCTCGCTGTCGAACTCGACCTGGGCGATGACCGCCACGCTGCTGTCCGGCGCCGTCGCCACCCCGATCATGGGCCGGCTCGGCGACCTGTACGGCAAGAAGCGGATGATGCTCGTCAGCGTCGGCACCGTCGTCGTCGGCTCGCTGGTGGCCGCGGTCAGCTCCGAGCTGCTGCTGGTCGTCGCGGGCCGCGCGATCCAGGGCTTCGCGATGGGCGCGATCCCGCTCGGCATCGGCCTGATGCGCGACTCGCTGCCCAGGGAGCGGCTCGGCTCGGCGCTGGCGCTGATGAGCTCCTCGATCGGCGTCGGCGGCGCGCTCGGCCTCCCGGTGGCCGCCTACATCGCCCAGCACTTCAGCTGGCACATGCTCTTCTACGGCTCCGCCGCGCTCGGCGTCATCTCGTTCCTGCTGGTGCTGTTCGCCGTCCCCGAGTCGAAGGTGCGGGCGCAGGGCCGCTACGACTTCCCCGGCACGATCGGGCTGACGGCCGGGCTGCTCGCCGTGCTGCTGCCGATCACCAAGGGCGGCGACTGGGGCTGGACGAACCCGCGCACGCTGGGGATCGGCGCCGCCGGCGTCGTGATCCTGCTGCTGTGGGGCGTGGTGGAGCTGCGGCTGCGCGACCCGCTGGTCGACCTGCGCACCACCGCGCGCCGCCAGGTGCTGCTGACCAACCTCGCCGCGATCACCGTCGGCGTCTCGTTCTACGCCATGTCGCTGGTCCTGCCGCAGCTGCTGGAGCTGCCGACGGCGACCGGCTACGGGCTCGGGCAGTCGCTGCTGGTCGCCGGCCTCACGGTGGCCCCGATGGGCGTCGCGATGATGCTGGTCTCGCCGCTTTCGGCGCGCGTCTCCGCCGCGTACGGCGCCAAGACCTCGCTCATCCTCGGCATGATCGTGATCGGCGGCGGCTACGCCGCGGCGCAGGGCCTGATGGGCGCGGTGTGGCAGGTCGCGCTGATCTCCACGATCGTCGGCGCGGGCATCGGGCTGGCCTACTCGGCGCTGCCCACGCTGATCCTCGGCGCCGTCGACCCGTCGGAGAGCGGCGCCGCCAACGGCGTCAACACGCTGATGCGCTCCATCGGCACCTCGGTCTCCAGCGCGCTCCTCGGCACCGTCCTGGCTCGCAACACCCTCCACTTCGGCGGCGCCGAGGTCCCGGACATGACCGGCTTCCGGATCTCCTTCCTGATCGCCACCGGCGCCATCGCCATCGGCGTCGTGCTCGCGCTGTTCCTGCCGTCCGGCCGCCGCGTGGCACGCCCGGCGCATGCCGCCGCGACCGCGCCGACCGCGCCCGCGGCGGCCGCCGTGGCCGCGACCCCGTCCGGGCCCGCGCCGTCGCCGGTCGCGGCCGGGCCGTCCACCGCGGTCGAGGGGCCCGCGGTGCGCGGCCGGGTGCTGCGCCCGGACGGGACGCCGCTGCCCGGCGCCACCGTCACGCTGATCGACGCGACCGGCCGCCAGCTCGGCGTGGTCGCCAGCGCGGACGACGGCGGGTACGCGATCGCGGCCCCCGCGGCCGGCGGCTACGTGCTGGTCGGGTCGGCGCACGGCCACCAGCCGGAGGCCGCCACCGTCACGGTGCTCGACGGCCCGGCCGACGCCGAGCTGGTGCTGAGCGGCATCGGCGGCCTGTCGGGGACGGTCCGCGACGAGGCCGGCGGGCCCGTCGCCGGCGCCGTCGCGGTCGCCACCGACGCCCGCGGCGAGGTCGTCGGCTCGGCGGTCGCCGGCGAGGACGGCGTGTTCGCGCTCGCCGACCTCGCGCCCGGCGGCTACACGCTGACGGTCAGCGCGGCGGGGCGCCGTCCCGCCGCCCGCCTGGTGCAGGTCGCCGGCGGCGCGCCGACCCCGGTGGAGATCGCGCTGCCGGACGCGCCCGCGCTGCGCGGCACCGTCCGGGGCCGCGGCGGCGAGGCGCTCGGCGACGCGCACGTGTCGCTGGTCGACCAGGCCGGCAACGTCGTCGCCACCACCCGCACCGGACCCGACGGCGGCTACGCGTTCGACGGCCTCGCCCCCGAGGACTACACGGTCATCGCGTCGGGCTACCCGCCGGTCGCGGTGCCGCTCGACCTGTCCGGCGCCGGACGCGACGACTTCGACGTCGTGCTGTCCCACCGCCGGGGCGAGTAGCCGAACAGGGGGACGGGCTGTTGCGGCCCGGCGCGGTCACGTGCCGGGCTGCAACAGCACCTTGACGGCGCCGTCCTGCTTCTTCTGGAACATCTCGTAGGCCTGCGGCCCCTTCTCCAGCGGCACCCGGTGCGTGGTGAAGTCCATGACGCCGAGCGGGTCGGCGTCGTCGGTGACGAGCGGCATGATGTCGTCGATCCAGCGCTTGACGTGCGCCTGCCCCATCCGCAGCGTGATGCCCTTGTCGAACATCTGCAGCATGGGCAGCGGGTCGGTCATGCCGCCGTAGACGCCGCTGAGCGAGATCGTCCCGCCGCGGCGGACGACCTCGATCGCCGTCAGGAACGCCGACAGCCGGTCCACCCCCATCCGCTGCATCAGCGGCGCCGCGCTGTTGCCGGGGAGCAGGCCGGTCAGCGTCTGGGCCAGCTTCGCGCCCGGCGAGCCGTGCGCCTCCATCCCGACCGCGTCGATCACCGAGTCGGTGCCGCGGCCGCCGGTGATCTGCCGGACCGCGTTCGGCACGTCGTCGGCGTCGCCGGCGTCGATCACCTCGATGCCGTGCCGGCGGGCCATCTCCAGCCGCTCGGGGACGAGGTCGACGCCGATCACCCGGTGGCCGAGATGGCGGGCGATCCGCGCCGACATCTGCCCGATCGGGCCGAGGCCGAGCACCGTCACCGACCCGCCCGCGGGGATCTCCGCCCACTGGACGGCCTGCCAGGACGTCGGCAGCACGTCGGAGAGGTAGACGAACCGCTCGTCCGGCGGCCCCTCCGGCACCTTGATCGGCCCGAAGTGCGCCTGCGGGACCCGCAGGTACTCCGCCTGCCCGCCGGGCACCTGCCCGTACAGCCGGGTGTAGCCGAACAGCGCGGCGCCCATGTCGCTCTCGCGGACCTGGGTCGTCTCGCACTGCGCGTACAGCTTCATCCCGCACATGTGGCAGCGGCCGCAGGAGATGTTGAACGGGATGACCACGCGGTCGCCCGGCTTGACGTGCTTGACCTCGGGGCCGGTCTCCTCCACGATCCCGATCGGCTCGTGGCCGAGCACGTCGCCCTCGCTCATGAACGGCCCGAGCACCTCGTACAGGTGCAGGTCGGAGCCGCAGATCCCGGACGAGGTGACCCGGACGACCGCGTCGTCCGGCTCCTTGATCTTCGGGTCGGGCACGTTCTCGACGCGGACGTCGCGCTTGCCGTGCCAGGTGAGAGCCTTCATCGTCTTCCTCCTAGAGCGGGTCTAGGGCGGGACTACCCGGGGGACCGGGGAGAAACGTCGGCGGGCGGCGGGCCCGACTGGACGGGCGAATCGGGGGTAACCCACGTCCATGGCAACCCTCCCGGAAACCCCGGCGGACCTCCCCTCGACCTCCGCCGCGGACGCGGCCCGCCTGCGCCTGGGCGTCCTCGACATCGGCTCCAACTCGGCCCACCTGCGGATCGCGGACCTCAGCCCGGGGGAGGCGCCCGCACCGGTGCGGTCGGTCAAGAGCGCCGTGCGGCTGGCCGAGTCGACCGACCGGCACGGCGTGATCGGACGGCCCGCGGTCGGGCGGCTCATCGGCGCGGTCCGCGAGGCGTCGGCCGCCGCGTCCGCCGCCGGGGTGGGCGAGCTGGTGCCGCTCGCCACGTCCGCGCTGCGCGACGCCGCCAACCGCGACGACGTCGCGGCCGAGGTGCGCGCCGCCACCGGCGTCACGCTCGGGTTCCTGTCCGGCGAGCAGGAGGCGCGGCTGACGTTCCTGGCGGTGCGGCGCTGGTACGGCTGGTCGGCGGGCCCGGTCCTGCTCGCCGACATCGGCGGCGGGTCGATGGAGCTGGCGTACGGGGCGGGGGAGGAGCCCGAGCTGGCGCTGTCGCTGCCGCTCGGCGCGGGCCGGCTCACCCGGCACCACCTGCCCGGCCGCCCGCCGGTCCGCAAGCGCACCCGCAAGGCGCTGCGCGCGCACGTCCGGTCCGTGCTGGGCGAGGCGGCGACCGAGATCGTCGAACGGCCGGCCCCGGTCCGGGCGGTCGCGACGTCCAAGACGTTCACCCAGCTGGCCCGGCTGTGCGGCGCGCCCAAGGGCAAGGCCGGGCCCTACGCGCCGCGCGGGCTCGACCGCGACGACCTGCACGGCTGGATCCCGAAGCTGGCGAAGCTGCCGGACGCGGAGCGCGCGCGGCTGCGCGGGGTGAAGGCGTCGCGGGCGCACCAGATCCTGGCCGGCGCGATCGTCGCGGAGGCCGTCATGGACGTCCTCGGGCTCGACCGGCTCGACGTGTGCCCGTGGGCGCTGCGCGAGGGCATCTTCCTGCACCGGCTCGACGCGCTGTCCGCCGGGCGCCCGGCGGGGCCGCCGTTCGAGGGCGCCGGCGGGGCGGCGGGCGCGCCGTGCCCGGTCCCGGTCCGGCCGTCGCCTCCGGAGGCGGGCGAGCGGGCGGCGGCGGTCCGGCTGCACGCCGTCGGCACGGCCTGACCCCGCCGGAGGCGGCGTCCGGGACGACCGTCCCATGAACTTGCGGCACGTGTATCCGTGGTTTGTGTGTATTGACATTCGCCGAACGAGCCATACACGCTTGTTCCGTTAATTTGCGGTACATAGATCGGCGATACAGTGCCCGGGCGGGCGCCGTCGGGAGAGGGCGTGGGCGATGGATGCTCCCGGCGACACCATCGAACGGGATCCCGGCCTCGAGGCGGATGTGCGGTCCGTCCTCGCCGGCGCGCTGCGGGAGGCCGTCCCCGCGATCGTCGCGGAGGCCGTGGAAGAGGTGTGCCGGGAGGTCGCCGAGTACGCCGACCCCGGCTGCCGGGACGCCCTGGAGCTCGCCGCCGGATGCGCGATCGCCGCGTTCGCCGACCTGGTCGCCCGGCCCGGACCGCCGCCGGAGGAGCTGCTGGCCCTCTACCGCCGGGCCGGCGCCGCCGAGGTGCAGGAGGGGCGTGCCGCGAGCGCCCTGCAGAACGCCGCGAACGTCGCGACCCGCGTCGCCGTCCGGCACGTCTCCCGGGTCGCCGACGCGCTCGACGCCGAGGTGCCGCCCGGCCTGTACGGGCAGGTCGTCTCCGCGCTGTTCCCGTTCCTGAACCGGTTGATGGTCGCCGTCGCGCAGGGCCGCGCCGAGGCGTCCCGCGACCCGGCCGGGCTGCTGCTGCGCCGCCGCCGGCAGCTGCTGGAGGCGCTGCTCGCCCGCCCCGCCGCCGACGACCGGCGGATCGCGGACCTGGCGCGGGACGCGCGGTGGCCGCTGCCGCAGCGCGCCGCCGCCGTCGCGCTGCCCCCCGGCGAGGTACCGGCGCGCCCGCGCACCCTCCCGCCGCAGATCCTGGACGGCCGGCACCTCGCCGAGCCGTGCCTGATCGTCCCTGACCCGCGGGACCCGGCGCACCGCCGGACGCTGGAGCCGGTCCTGGCCGACCGCGCCGCCGCCGTCGGCCCGTCCGTCGCACCGGCCGCGCTCGGCCGGTCGCTGGCCTGGGCGCGGCAGGCGCTCGGCCTGGCCCTGGACGGGGTGCTGGACAGGTCGCTGGACGGCGGACCGGGCGGCGCGCGGCCGGGCGAGCCGCCCGCCGGTGGGCCGGTCATCGCCGCCGACCACGCGTCGACCCTGCTCGTACTGCGCCACCGCGACCTCGTCGAGGATTCCGCGCGGCGCCGGCTGAGCCCGCTGCTGAAAGTCCGGCCGAATCGCCGCACGCAGTATGCGCGGACCCTCCAGGCGATGCTGGAATGCGGATTCAACGCCTCCGCCGCGGCGGTCCGGCTGCACGTCCATCCGCAGACCGTCCGGCTCCGGATGCGCAAACTCGACGAATGGTTCGGCGACGAGATCCATGACCCGTCCTTGCACGTCGAGCTGCTGATGGGGCTGCGCCTGTGGCAGGCGACCACCCGCCCCGGCGGCGAGCCTGACTGGTTCCAGAACGGCCCGGCGAAGGCCGCGCATCAACCTTCCCAAAGGTGAGTGCCGCACCTCGCGTTTTCGTCTCCGGTGCAGTTATCCGGCGGCGGCGGCCCTGGAATCGTCGGACGCGTGAAAGCGCCGCATCGACCGGAGGGAATCGCCATGAGCAGCACCGTGCCCGACCTGGGGGACGCCGACCAGCTGAAGGCGTTGCTGGAGAACGTCGCCTCGCCGGAGCAGCTCCGCGAGCTGCTGGACGCGCCCGGCGTGGACGACGGGACGATCGACGGGTTCGTCGCGGCCGCCGGCGCCGAGGACGTCCTGGACAGGGTGTTCGGCCTGATGGGCGAGCACTTCGTCGCCGAGCGCGCCGGGAACGACGGCGGCGTGATCCGCTGGGACGTCACCGCGCCGGGCGGCACGCTGTCCTACGGGCTGGTGGTCCGCGACGGCGCCGCCATCGGCGAGCGCGGCGCGCCGGCGGGCCCGAAGGTGACGCTCACGCTGTCGGTGCCGACGCTGCTGCGGCTGTGCGCCGGCCGGCTGAACGGCGTCCAGGGGTTCATGACCGGGAAGATCAAGCTGTCCGGCGACATGATGTTCGGCGCGAAGCTGCCCGGCTGGTTCGACTACTGACCGGCGGCCGGCGGCTGCGGTTCGGCGGCGTCCACCGCGTCGGCCGGCGGGGGAGTGAGCCCCAGGCTCTCGATCTGCCGGGCGAACTCCGCCTGGATCTCGGCGTGCAGCGAGCGGGCCAGCAGCCCCTGCACCGCCTGCATCCCGATCGGCCGCAGCCGCTGGATCAGCTCGGCGATCTCGCGGACGTCCCGGTCGCCGAGCCGCGCGTCCAGCCCGGCGTGCTCCACCGTCAGCCGGACGAACTGGCGGGCGATGGCGTCCACGTCGCCGCGCAGCCGGCCGGCGATCTCGAAGACCGCCTCCAGCTCGATGCCCGCATCGACGAGCCCCGCGCCGACCTCGAACAGCCGGGGGCTCGGCACCTCGTACCCGTCCCCGGTCCAGCGGATGAACTCCAGCTCCTCCGCCTGCCCCAGCTGCGGGAAGTCGGCGGGCGCCCTGCCCTCCAGCTCGCTCTCCGGGATGTCCGGGTAGAACCGGCGCA
The DNA here is from genome assembly GCF_041951385.1 of Actinomadura sp. NTSP31. Lineage (NCBI taxonomy): Bacteria > Bacillati > Actinomycetota > Actinomycetes > Streptosporangiales > Thermomonosporaceae > Actinomadura > Actinomadura sp. NTSP31. The sequence continues at coordinate 88,018 of NZ_JBGNUT010000006.1, forward strand.
CGACCTGCGGGAGCGTCATCCGGGCCGGCTCCTCGTCCGACCACGGGTCGTGCACGGCCCGCTCCAGGCCGAGCAGCTCGGCCAGGTTGTGGCCGCGCTCCCACGCCGACAGCATCTCGCCGATGCTCGCCAGCGTGTAGCCGCGGTCCTTGAGCCGGGCGATGAGGTGGATGCGCGCGAGGTGGCTGTCGTCGTAGAAGCCGACCCTGCCCTTCATCCGGGGCGGCGGGAGCAGGCCGCGCTCCTGGAAGCCGCGCACGTGCCGGACCGTGGTGCCGGCCGCGCGCGCCAGGTCGTCGATTCGGAAGTCAGCCATGCCCGTCTCTCCGGCTCGGCGGTCGATCCGCTCATCGTACTCACGACCGTTGGCACGGTCATCCGCGGCCCGTCGGGTCATGGACCGCGGATTCACGGCACATCGCCGGAAGGTGAGACGTCGGCCGGGACATCGCGCGGCCCGGGACGCGTCAGGCCAGCGCGACCACGGCCTCGGCGGTGTACGTCAGGAAGGTGAACGTCTCCTGCAGGTACAGGTGGACGCTCGTGGCGTCGTGGGACTCGTAGCCCACCGACAGGTCCTGGCCGATGCGCAGCTCGAAGTCGCCGCCCCGCGTCGACAGCAGGAACGCGCCGGAGATCGCGGGCGCCCAGACGATGTCGCCGCTGACCAGCCGCGCCAGGTGCTCGTGGATCGGGTAGCCGTGGTCGGAGGTCTCGTTCACGGCCGTGTAGGCGTCCGCGCTGAGCGCCAGCGAGTACGGGCCGTCCACCCCGGCCAGCCGCAGCGCCGTCACCGCCTGCGCGACCGCGTTCGGGTACTCGCGCGGCTCGGCCGGCAGCGCGATCGCCGGGTTGGCCGACGCGGCGCGCAGCCCGTCGATGCCGGCCGCGGCGTACCCCTCGAAGACCGCCCGGTCCTCGGCGCGGGCGATCAGCCGCGCGGCGTCCTTGGCCGGCTGCCAGTCCGGGTCCTTGGCGCCGCGCTCGACGTCGTCGACGTCCCGCCGGTCGACGGTGAACGGCACCCGCAGCTCCACCAGCGGACGGGCCCGCCGCACGTGCGCCCGCACGCCGTCGGCGGGCGCGTCGATCGGGTCGAGGTGCCCGGTGGCGACGGCCGCGAGCGTCACGCCGCCGGCCTCCGGGACGTCCACCAGCCGCCGTCCCGCCAGGTTGCGGGTGACGGTCCGGCGGATCTCCGCCTCCAGGTCGTCCCACGCGGCGGCGGAGATCGGGGCCAGTTCGCGGTGCAGGTTGTTCAAGATGCGCTCCTCTTCAGGTCGCCGATGCCCAGGGATCCGTCGTCGCTGGGAAGCGGGGGCGGGTCGTCCAGAAAGCCGGCCGCCGGGACGTGGAACAGCGTCCCGGTCACGGCGGTCGAGACGTCCAGCAGCCGGTCGTGCACGCCGGGCGGGCTGCCGATGAACATGTTCCGCAGCATCTCCTCGGTGACCTCCGGGGTGGCGGAGTAGCCGATGAAGTACGTGCCGAACTCGCCGTCCCGCAGGTTGCCGAACGGCATGTTGTCGCGCAGGATCTCGCGCTCCTCGCCGTCCGGGCCGGTGATCGACGTGAGCGCGACGTGCGCGCCCGGCGCCTTCAGCTCGTCGGGGATCTCGATGTCGGACAGCTTGCGGCGGCCGACCGCGTCCTCCTGCCGCTCGACCGTGAGCGCGTTCCAGGCCCGCATGTCGTGCAGGTACTTCTGGACGATCACGTAGCTGCCGCCGGCGAACTCGGGATCCTCGTCGCCGATGACGACGGCGGCGCGGGCGTCCTCGCCCGTCGGGTTCTCGGTGCCGTCGACGAAGCCGAGCAGGTCGCGCTGCTCGAAGTAGCGGAACCCGTGCACCTCGTCCACCACGGTCACCGCGCCCGCCAGCCGCTCCATGATCTGGGCGGCCAGCTCGAAGCACAGGTCCATCCGGTGCGCGCGGATGTGGAACAGCAGGTCGCCGGGCGTCGCGGGCGCGGTGTGCACATCGCCGGCGAGTTCGGTGAACGGGTGCAGTTCGGCGGGGCGCGGGCCGGAGAACAGCCGGTCCCAGGCCTGCGAGCCGATGCCGGTGACGCAGGTCAGCCCGCCGCCCGGCACCCGGAAGCCGACCGCGCGGACCAGCCCGGCGAGGTCGGGCAGCAGTTCGGCGACCACGGGCTCGCCGCCGGGGTCGACGGTCACCACCAGGAAGATCGCCGAGCCGGTCAGCGGCCCGAGCACCTCCTGGGACGCGCCGGCGCGCGGGGCGCTCACCGGCGGGCCCGCGCGGGCCGGGAAGGGCGTGTCATGGCCGACTCCTGAACAGATCGCGGTGTGCGGCTCACCATTATCCGGGGGCCCGCGGCCGCACCCGACACCGGTGTCCGTAATGCCCATGTTTGGCCGGTGAGCTGCGGGAAGGGCGAACAGGACCAGGTCCCGCCAGGGGAGGGAGCAGAGCCATGAGGGCAGTGGTCTGGCACGACGTCGGCAAGATCAGCCTGGACGAGGTGCCCGACCCGGCCGTCCGCGGCCCCGAGGACGCGGTCGTCCGGATCACCGCCAGCGCGATCTGCGGGACGGACCTGCACTTCGTCAGGGGCACGATGCCCGGGATGGAACCGGGCACGGTCCTCGGGCACGAGGCCGTCGGCATCGTCGAGGAGACCGGGCCGGACGTCCGCAACTTCGTGCCCGGCGACCGCGTCGTCATCCCGTCCACGATCGGCTGCGGCCGGTGCTCCTACTGCCGCGCCGGCTACTACGCCCAGTGCGACGTCGCCAACCCCAACGGCCCGTCCGCCGGCACGTCGTTCTACGGCGGCCCGCGGTCGACCGGACCGTTCGACGGCCTGCAGGCCGAGTACGCGCGCGTCCCGTACGCCCACACCAACCTCGTCGCCATCCCGCCCGGCGTCACCGACGAGCAGGCGCTGATGGTCAGCGACATCCTGCCGACCGCCTGGTTCGGCGCCCGGCTCGCCGAGGTCGGCACCGGCGACACCGTCGCGGTGCTCGGCGCCGGCCCGGTCGGGCAGCTCGCGGTGCTGTCGGCGCGGATCCAGGGCGCCGGACGGGTGTTCGTCGTGGACGGGCACGCCGACCGGCTGGAGACGGCGCGGCTGCAGAACGCCGAGACCATCGACTTCAACGCCGAGGACCCGGTCGAGGCCGTCCGGGACTTCACCGGCGGCATCGGCGCGGACCGGGTGATCGACGCGGTCGGGGTGGACGCCGAGAGCCCGGCGAGCGGCCCCGCCGCCGAGGCGATCACCAGGGAGGACCGGCGGGAGTTCGAGCGCGAGCAGGCGCAGGCGGCGCCGCGCACCGGCCAGGACGGCGCGCAGTGGCGTCCCGGCGACGCGCCGGGCGAGGCGCTGCGCTGGGCCGTGGACATGGTCGCCAAGGCCGGCACCATCGGGATCGTCGGGGTCTACCCGCCGCACTACACCAGCTTCCCGCTGGGCCTGGCGATGAACCGGAACCTGACCGTCAAGGCGGGCAACTGCAACCACCGCCGGTACGTGCCGGGACTGCTCAGCCGCATCGCCAAGGGCGGCGCGGACCCGACCACCATCCTCACCCAGCAGGCGCGCCTGCCGGGGGTCATCGAGGCCTACGAGGCGTTCGACCGGCGCGAGCCGGGCTGGACGAAGGTGGCGCTGGAGGTCTCCGGCTGACGGCCGGCCGCGACAGGGGGGAGCATCATGAAGATCGCCGACACGAGGCAGATCGAGGAACTGCTGGGGGACCTGGCCTTCCCGGCCAGCAAGGAGCGGATCGTCGAGCACGCGCACGCGCGGCGGCCGCTGACCGAGGCCGAGCGGGCGCTGTCGTCGCTGCCGCTCGGCACCTACGGCAGCGCAGCCGAGGTGCTGCGCTCGCTGCCGATCGACCCCGACCCGGGGCGCACCCCGGCGGAGCAGGCCTACCGGCAGCGCCACCACAACAAGCCCGGCCTCGCCGAGCACATGCGCGACACCGAGCGCCCGCCCGTCCAGGACGAGCTCCGCGGCGACGAGGGCGAGCGCTGGCAGCCCTGACCGACCTGCGCGTTTGAAGGGTTTTTCTCCGGTCATTACCCCCGGTTGGTAATGGACGAGGAGGGGAGCCCGGATGACGGCTGTGCAGGGCACGCCGGACACCAGCGCCGCGGACGCACTGGCGCGCCACCGCAAGGGAACGAGGATCGGCGACATTCTCGCCACCACCGACCACAAGATGGTCGGCTACCTCTATCTCGGCACCTCGTTCGCGATGTTCCTGATCGCGGGGCTGATGGCGATGCTCATGCGGGCCGAGCTCATGGAGCCCGGCATGCAGGTGATGAACAACCTGCAGTACAACCAGCTGTTCACCATCCACGGCACGATCATGCTGCTGCTGTTCGCGACGCCGCTGTTCGCGGGCTTCGCCAACGTGATCGTGCCGCTGCAGATCGGCGCGCCCGACGTGGCCTTCCCGCGGCTGAACACGCTCAGCTATTACCTCTTCCTTTTCGGCGCGCTCATGGTGCTGGCGGGCTTCCTCATGCCGGGCGGCGCCGCCGCGTTCGGCTGGTTCTCCTACTCGCCATTGTCGTCGTCGGCGTACTCGCCCGGGCTGGGCGGCGACATGTGGGTGATGGGCCTGATCGTGTCCGGGTTCGGGACCATCTTCACCTCGGTCAACCTGATGACGACGATCATCGCGATGCGCGCTCCCGGCATGGTGATGTTCCGGCTGCCGATCTTCACCTGGAACGCGCTGCTGACCAGCGTGATGGTGCTGATCGCCTTCCCCGTGCTGACCGCCGCGCTGTTCGCGCTGGAGGCCGACCGCAAGTTCGGCGCGCACATCTACGACGGCGCGAACGGCGGGGCGCTGCTGTGGCAGCACCTGTTCTGGTTCTTCGGCCATCCCGAGGTCTACATCGTGGCGCTGCCGTTCTTCGGCATCGTCACCGAGATCATCCCGGTGTTCTCCCGCAAACCCATCTTCGCCTACCTCGGCATGGTCTGCGCCACCATCGCGATCACCGGGCTGTCCATGACGGTCTGGGCGCACCACATGTTCGCCACCGGCCAGGTCCTGCTGCCGTTCTTCTCGATGACGTCGTTCATGATCGCGGTGCCGACGGGCATCAAGTTCTTCAACTGGGTCGGCACCCTGTGGAAAGGGCAGCTCACCTTCGAGACGCCGATGCTGTGGGCGATCGGCTTCCTGGTCACGTTCCTGTTCGGCGGCCTCACCGGCGTGATCCTCGCGTCGCCGGCCATGGACTTCCACCTCACCGACTCCTACTTCGTCGTCGCCCATTTCCATTACGTGCTGTTCGGCACCGTGGTGTTCGCGATGTTCGGCGGGTTCTACTTCTGGTGGCCGAAGATGACCGGCAAGATGCTGAACGAGGCCTGGGGGAAAATCCATTTCTGGTCGCTGTTCGTCGGCTTCCACACCACCTTCCTCGTCCAGCACTGGCTCGGCGCCGAAGGCATGCCGCGCCGCATCGCCGACTACCCCGAGCAGTTCGGCCCGCTGAACTTCGTTTCGTCGATCGGCTCCTTCATCCTGGGCGCGTCGACGTTCGCGTTCCTGTGGAACATCTACCGGACGCACCGCCGCGCCCGGCCCGTCGAGACGGACGATCCCTGGGGCTACGGCGGCTCCCTGGAGTGGGCCACGTCCTGCCCACCGCCCCGGCACAACTTCACCTCGATGCCGCGCATCCGCTCCTTCCGCCCCGCCTTCGACCTGCACTATCCGCCGAAGGACGACCCGCAGAAGTCCGAGCCCGCCCTCCCGCAGCCCCCCGCCTGACGCGATCCCATCACCGGCGGAGCCCGGCGCCCCGTGAGGGAGGCGCCGGGCTCCGCCGTCGGGTTCTGCGGTGGGTCAGGAGCCTTCCTTCTTCTCCTTCTCCACGGCGCCCCCGCGCTTGAGGTCGCCCTGCCCGCCGCCGTAGGACTCGGTCTGGTAGTTCAGGTAGAACCGGTTGGTGCGGGTGCGGGCCTGGGTCCGGACGCGGCCGGGCGTCGGCAGCGGGATGATGTGGTGCGGGTAGGCCGCGACCAGCTCGCGCGGCTGCCGGGTCCGCAGGATCGCCGCCTGCTCCGGCTCCGGCCGCTCGTGCCGTTCGGTGAAGCCGCCGTCCGGCGTCAGCGAGATCAGGCCGCTCTCCACGCCCTCCTCGCGCTGCTGCAGGTCGCGGCGCTGCAGGCTCAGGCAGACGCGGCGGGCGACGACGAACGCCAGCACCGGGAAGGCGAAGAAGCCGGCCCGGAAGAACCACGTCGTCCAGAACAGCGGGATCTTGAAGGTGTTGGAGATGACGTCGTTGCCGCCCGCCGCCCACAGGTTGCCGTACCAGGCGATGACGGCCGCGCCGATCGCCGTCCGGGTCGCGGCGTTCCGGGGCCGGTCGAGCAGGTGGTGGACGCGTTCGTCCCCGGTCGCCCATCTCTCGAAGAACGGGTACAGGCCGATGAGGGTGAAGAACACCATCGGCAGGACGACGGCCGGCAGCAGCACGTTCCAGCTGACGGTGTGCCCCGCGACCGTGGTGGAGAGCCGCCCCATGATGCGCAGCGAGCCTTCGAGGAAGGCGATGTACCAGTCGGGCTGCGAGCCGAACGACACCTGGTCCGGATCGTAGGGCCCGTACAGCCAGACCGGGTTGATCTGCGCGAACGCCGCCAGGCCGGCCAGGAACCCGAAGGTGTAGAGGAAGTACGCGCCGCTCTGCGCCATGAAGCTGGGGAAGGTCGGCTCGCCCTGCACCGCCTGCTCGCGGCGGCCCCTGCCGGGCCACTGGGTGTGCGTCTGGTGCCAGAGGATCATCAGGTGCGCGGTGATCAGCGCGAGCAGGATGCCGGGGACCAGCAGGATGTGCACGGTGAACAGCCGCGGGATGAAGGTCTCGCTGGCGGGGAACTGCCCGCCGAAAGCCCAGAAGGCGAGGTAGGTGCCGACGATCGGCACCGAGAGCAGGATGCCCTCGGCGATGCGCAGCCCGGTGCCCGACAGCAGGTCGTCGGGGAGGGAGTAGCCGGCGAACCCCTCCAGCACCGACAGCGCGAACAGGGTCACCCCGATCAGCCAGTTGATCTCGCGCGGCTTGCGGAACGCGCCGGTGAAGAAGATCCGCAGCAGGTGGACGCTGATCGCCGCGAGGAAGATGTTCGCCGCCCAGTGGTGGATCTGCCGCATCAGCAGCCCGCCGCGCACGTCGAACGACAGGTCGAGGGTGGACGCGTACGCCTCGCTCATCCTCATGCCGCGCAGCTGGGCGTAGGAGCCGTCGTAGACGATCTCCGTGCCGCTCGGGCGGAAGAACAGGGTGAGGAAGACGCCGGTGAGGACCAGGACGATGAACGAGTAGAGCGCGATCTCGCCCAGCAGGAACGACCAGTGCTTGGGGAACGCCTTCTTGATGTTCTGGCTCAGGACCTCGGTGGAGCCGAGCCGGTCGTTGACCCCGTACGCCAGCCGCCAGCCCGCCGGCAGCTTCTGCTTCCCGCCGCCCCGGTCCCGTCCCGCCATCGCGCTCCTCCTGATCAAGCAGGGTTTCCGCTGGGCGGGTACCCGTGGGGGCGCCCCACAAACGGCGGGCCGGCCGGACGGCGAGCGGTGCCGGGCGAGGTCAGGCGCTCGCCGCGTACAGCACCTCGCGCAGGGCGGGCATCGCCTCCCGGTCGGCGCGCCACACCAGGCGGAGGCTGAGGTCGGGGGCGTCGAGGGCGAGCCGGACGAGGGAGCCGGCGTCCAGCCGGTCCCGGACGGCGAACTCCGGCACCAGCGCGATCCCGAGCCCCCGCTCCGCCCAGGACGCCATGACCGTCACGCTGCCCGCCCGCACCCGCTCGACGCCGGACCCGAGGATCCGCTCCCCGGCCAGCCAGAACGAGCAGGCCGGCACGTTGACCAGCAGCCGCTCGCCCGCCAGGTCGGCGGCGGCGACCCGCGCGGCGGCGGCGAGCGGGTGGCCCGGCGCGGCGACCAGCGCGAGCGGCACCGGCTCCAGGTCGACGAAGCCGAGCGGCTCGGGCGGCGCCGCGAAGCCGAGGTCGCCGAGGCCGGGGCCGGTGTCCAGCAGCAGCGCGGCGTCCAGGTCGCCGCCGGCGACCGCGCCGAGCAGTTGGTCGCGGGCCGCGTCCGAGCGGACCTCGACGCGCAGGCCGGGCCGCCGCTCTGCGACCCGCTCCAGCACCGCCGGGACGTGCGTCGCCGCGATCGTCTCCAGCGCGCCGAGCCGCACCACCGGGGGCTCGCCCGCGACCTCCCGGCGCGCCTGCTCGGCCTGCGCCAGCAGCCGCCCGGCCCATCCGCGCATCCGCTCGCCCGCCCCGGTCAGCCGCATCCCCTTCGGGCCGCGGTCGAACAGCGCGACGCCGAGGGAGCGCTCCAGCGTCCGGACCTGCTCCGACACCGACGACGGCGCGAGGCCGAGCGCGTTCGCGGCGTCGGTGACGGTGCCGTGCTCGATGACGGCCTCGAAGGTCCGCAGCTGGCGCAATTCCATGCCGGAGCAACCTCGCGCGGTCGTTCGGATATTCCGAACGCGGCGTGCGGGCGGGCCGGTGGAGTCCCGGGCCCGCGATTTCCAGACTGGGCGCCATGACCACGGTTCTCTCCCCGGACGCGGTGGCGTCCGGCGGCGCGCGGCGCCGCCCCGCCCTGTTCGGCATATCGCTCGGCTACTTCATGGTGCTGCTCGACACCACCGTCCTCTCGGTGGCCGAGCCCGACCTCGCCCGCTCGCTGCACGGGACGGTCGCGGGCCTGCAATGGGCCGTCACCGGCTACACCGTCGTCTTCGGCGCGCTGCTGCTGTCGGCCGGAGCGGTCGCCGACCGCCACGGCGCGCACCGCGCGTTCCGCGCGGGCATCGCCGTGTTCGGCGCCGCGTCGCTGCTCAGCGCCTTCGCCCCGAACCTGGGGACGCTGGTCGCGCTGCGCGCGGTGCTCGGCGTCGCCGCCGCGGCGTGCGTGCCCGCCTCGATGGCGATGATCAGCCGGCTCTACCCGGTGCCGGCCGAGCGCGCGAAGGCCGTGGCGGCCTGGGCGGCCACCAGCGGCGCCGCGCTGGCCGCCGGGCCGATCGCGGGCGGCGCCCTGGTCGGGCTGGCCGGCTGGCGGGCGATCTTCCTGATCAACGTGCCGCTCGCCGTCCTGGTCCTCGCCCTCGTCGCCGGGCCTCGGGTGCACTGCCCGCGCGGCGACCGCACCATCGACTGGCCCGCCCAGGTCGTCGCGTGCGTCACGCTCGGCCTGCTCACCGACGCGCTCATCGCGCTCGGCTCCGGCGCCCGCGTCCACGCGGCCTGTTCGGCGGCCGGGACGGTCGCCGCCGCGACCGCGTTCGGCGTGCTGGAAAGGCGCAGCGCGGCGCCCGTGCTGGTCCCGGCGATCCTGCGCGCGCCCGGAATGCCGGCTTCGCTGGTCGCGGGCGCGGCGGTCAACTTCGTGATGACGGGCGTGCTGTTCGTGCTGCCGCTGGTCTTCCAGGAGACCCTCGGGATGTCGGCGCTGCGGAGCGGCCTGGCGTTCCTGCCGATGACCCTGCCGTTCGCGTTCAACCCGCTGGTCACCGGGCGGATCGTGGCGCGGACCGGGCCGCGCCCGCCCGTGCTGGCCGGCCTCGCCCTGCTGACCGCCGGCGGCGTGCTGTTCGGGGTCGTCCTGTCGGCCGGCGCGTCCTACCCGGCGCTGCTCGCGGGCCTGCTGTGCACCGGCTTCGGCGTCTCGTTCGCGCTCCCGGCGCTGGCGACCCTGGTCGTCGCCGCCGCACCGGAGGGCACCGCCGGCGCCGCCGGGGGACTGCTCAACGCCGTCCGCCAGTTCGGCGCCACCCTCGGCGTCGCGATCATGGGCGCGTTCGCGGCCGTCGGGCAGGACGGCGGCGAGGCGGGCCGCGCCCTGTTCGTCGCCGCCGCCGTCTGCGCAGCCGCGTTCGCGGCCGCCTTCGCCGGACGGTTCAGGCGGTAGCCATAGGGGTCAGGCGGTGTCGGGGTGGGCGGTGTCGGGACGGGCCGCGTCCGCGCCCGGCCGGACGGGACCGGCGCGCGCGGCGGTGAGACGGCGGCGCAGGACGGCGATCTCCGCCCGGAGCCGGTCCGCGGCCCGCGGATCCGGCTCCAGCCCGCCGAACCCGTCCTCGAGCAGGTCCAGCTCGGCCGCCCGCAGCCGCTCCAGCAGCCGCCGCGGCTCCCCGGTCGGCACGTCCCACCGCTCCTTGCGCCGCCACCGCCGGAAGGCCAGCACCCGGTCCTCGCCCGGCAGCAGCACGCCCTGCGCCGTCTCCTCGGCCGCCGCCCGCCGGAACCGGACGAGGTAGCGGCGCCGCGCCAGCCGGTACGCGACCACCGCCGCCAGCAGGATCGGCGCGCCCTTCAGCGGCAGCAGCGCCGCACCGGGCAGCAGCGGGGAGTCCCACCATGCGTGCAGGGCCATGGCCAGGACGAGCGAGCCGAACGCGAGCGCGGCCGTCGACCGCGAGGCCCGCCCGAGCAGGGAGCCGAGCCCGGCGCCTCCGACCGCGGTCATCGCCCAGTGGCTCCACCAGGCGCCGCCGATCACCCGGCCGCCGAAGGTGAAGAACGCCGCGTTCGCGTCCTGCGTCCCGCCGGTCAGCACGATCGTGTTCAGCACGTACAGGAAGTTCTCGACGATCTGGAACCCCAGCCCGGCCAGCGCGCCGTACGCCCAGCCGTCCAGCGGCCCGCGCACCGCGCACGGCACCATCAGCGCCAGCACCGCCACGCCCGCCAGCTTCAGCAGCTCCTCGTCGACCGGCGCGGCGATCGAGGCGCCCCAGCGGGCGTTGAACTCCGGCCCGGCGGTCTTGGCGATGACCGCCTGGAACGCGGCGTTGGCGACCAGCGCCGTCCCGAACGCGGCCAGCCCGCCCCACGCCACCGCGACCATCGCGTACCCGACGGGCCGCGGGCGGACCGGATGCAGCCGCCGCAGCCCCCACACCCCGAGGACGAGCACCGGCGCCAGCAGCGCGAACCCGGCCACCGCGGCCGCCGGGAACTCCGCGATCTGCGCGTCCATCGCGCGCAGCGCGATCCAGGCCCCGAGCGGGCACATCACCGCCCACAGCCAGAACGCGGGACGGCGCGTCATGGCGCGATCTCGATGCTGAGGACCATCGCCCGCACCTGGGCGGCGAGGCGGCGGTAGGCGTCCGGCGGGCCGGCCGCCGTCACCGTCGCGCCGAGGTCGTCCTTGGCGAACGCGCTCGCCGTGCCGACCTTGCCGTGCCCGGTGAGCGCACCGGTCAGCCCGGCCAGCCCGTGCCCGGTCGTGACGGCCCGCGGGGTCCCGGGCAGCCGCCCGCCGCCCATCGAGACGATCCGGCCGAGCCCGTTCCACAGGCGCGCGCTGTCCAGCGACCCGAACGGGACGACCGCGTTCAGGTTGAACACGACCTCGTCGTTGGACAGCGCGGCGTTGCTGGTCAGCGAGGACTCCGCCGTGTCCAGCACCCAGCCGGCCGCCGGGACCGTGAACGTCACCGGGCGGACGCCGGCGCGTTCGGTGCCGACCGCGACGACGGTGCCCGCCGCCAGCGCGGAGCCGCCGCTGCCGAGCGCCCTGTCGACCAGGGGAAGCCCGCCGCCGAGGACGAGCAGCACGAGGACCACGAGCCCCGTGCCCCACCATCTCACCCGCGCCACGTGGCCCCCCTGATGACCTGCGCTGCGGGAAATGCCCCCCGACGAGGGGACTAAACAAGATCAGGTGGGTTCGGGAGCGGTCCGGCGCGATGTCCAGTGGGCGGGCGCGGCCAGCGCCGCGGGCAGCCGGGTCGCGGCGTCGCCCCGCGCGGCGTCGGCCTGCGCCTGGGTGAGGAACAGCGCACCGGTCAGATCGGCGCCCGCCAGCTCGGCGCCCCGCAGGTCCGCCCCGATCAGGTCGGCGGACCGCAGGTCGGCCTTCCGCAGGTCCGCCCCGATCAGGTAGGCGCCGCGCAGGTTCGCCCCGCGCAGGTCGGCGCCCTTCAGCCGCGCCCCGACGAGGTCGGCGCCCCGGTGGTTCCGCTTGCGGCCCGGGACCCGGCCGCGCACCAGTTCACTGGCGCGCAGCAGCAGCACGTTCACCTTCTCGCGCACCGCCGGGACGTCCACGGCGGCGACCTCGGCGGGGCCGCCGCGGGTCAGCGCCTCCGTCTCGTCCAGCGCCGCGCGGAGTTCCGGATGGACGGACGCGGCGGCGGGCATCTCCAGCGCGTCCGCCAGGTACCAGAGCAGCTCGTGCAATTGCCGCATCACCGGGAACACGCGGAACATGGAGGCCGAGACCTCGGGCCCCCGCCGCCAGTCCCGCCCGCCGAAGGTCTCCTGCGACACCTTCTGGCCGGCGCCGAAGCAGTCGAAGACCGTGCAGCCCGGGAAACCGCGTTCCCGGAGCTCGGTGTGGATGCCGCAGCCGAAGTCGGCCAGCAGGTTGTCGCAGGCCTGCCCCGCCTCCTTGCTGACCGCGAAGTCCGCCGACTTCGCGAACGGCAGCGCGACGCAGCACAGCCCGAAGCACGACCCGCAATCGGCCTTCAGCCCGCTCTTGTCCGGCACGCCTGAACCCCCGTCCTGGTCAACACTCCATTGTCGCGCCCTCCAGCGCGTGCCGTGACCACCGTCAGGCGGCGTCGTGGAAGACCAGCCCGAGCGTCCGGCGGTGCCCCGACCGCACCACGCTGACGCCGTGCCGGACCGGCGACGCCGACCAGCCCCGCCGCGTCCGCACCGGACGGTCCCGCGTCGTGAAGACCAGCCCGCGGCCGCGGGGGAGGAGCGTCGCGGTGCCCCGCGACTGGGCGCGCGCCCGCTGCTCGACCATCAGGAACTCGCCGCCGGTGTAGTCGACGCCCGGATCGTCCAGGCCGATCACGACCTGGAGCGGGAACACCAGGTCGCCGTACAGGTCGCGGTGCAGCGCGTTCCAGTCGTCCCGGCCGTAGCGCAGCAGGATCGGCGTCGGCTTCGTCTGGCCCGCGTCATGGCACATGCCGAGCCATTCGGGCAGCGTGTCCGGCCAGGGAGCGGGACGTCCCAGCCTCGCGGCCCAGTCGCGGGCGATCGGCAGCAGCCGCGGATACAGGGCCTCGCGCAGTTCCTGGACCGGGCCCGGGAACGGCTCGGCGAAGTACCGGTACTGGCCCGCGCCGAACCGGTACCGCTCCATGTCGATCGTCGAACGGAACCGGCCCGCGTCGTCGTAGAGCCCGGCGATCTCCCCGCACTCCTCCTTCGTCAGCAGCGGGGGAGTGAGGGCGCAGCCGCAGGCGTCCACCTCCCCGCCGATCGCCGCCCAGTCGCCCTCCGCGACCCGGTCCGCGTAGCCGCCCATGATGGGCCCTCCTTCGCTCGTGCCATGCCCGTCTTCGGTCAACACCGGTGCGAGCAGGGAGGTTGCGCCGCTGCGGTAATCTGGCCGTCGTCCGCAGCGGATCGACGAGGAGGTGAGTCCCGTTCCTGCCAGCTCAGTCCGGGTGCTCCCGCCTCGCGAGCGTGCGACCGGCCGGTCCTAGGCGGCCGGGGGAGCGCCCACCGGTTCTCCGAAAGGCGCCCATGTCCGGTCACGCACCACCGCCCTCCTCGCCCGAGTCCCTCGTCTCCGCCCTCCGGGCCGCCGGCTGCGTCTTCGCCGAGGACGAGGCGGAACTGATCCTGTCCACCGCCCGCACGCCCGCGGAGGCGGCCGCGATGGCCGAACGGCGGGCCGCCGGGCTTCCGCTCGAGCACGTCCTCGGCTGGGCCGCCTTCCGCGGGCTGCGGATCGCCGTCGAGCCGGGCGTCTTCGTCCCGCGCCGCCGCACCGAGTTCCTCGTCGGGCAGGCCGCCCGGCTGCTGCCGCCCCGGCCGGTCGTCGTCGACCTGTGCTGCGGGTCCGGCGCGCTGGGCGTCGCGCTCGTCGCGGGCCTGGACGCGTTCGAACTGCACGCCGCCGACGTCGAGCCCGCCGCGGTGCGGTGCGCCCGGCGCAACGTCGTGCCCGCCGGCGGGCACGTCCACGAGGGCGACCTGTTCGACCCGCTGCCCGCCGGCCTGCGCGGACGGGTGGACGTGCTGCTCGCCAACGTCCCGTACGTGCCGACCGGCGAGGTCGGCCTGCTGCCCGCCGAGGCGCGGACGCACGAGCCGCGCGTCGCGCTGGACGGCGGCGCGGACGGTCTCGACGTGCTGCGGCGCGTGACGGCCGAGGCGCCGCGATGGCTGGCGCCCGGCGGGCGCCTGCTGTTCGAGACCACCGAGCGGCAGGTCGCGGACGCCGCCGACGCGGTCGCCCGCAGCGGCCTCACCGCGACCGTCGCGCGCTCGGAGGAGCTCTTCGCCACGGTGATCATCGGCGCCCTTCCTGTGTAGAACGCCACGTGAGGGTATGGAACGGACCAGGACGACATGAAGGAGTGAGTTTCATGCGCCGCATCAGCGCAGCGCTCAGCGCCATCGTCGGCACCGTCGTGAACATCGTGACCCTGCCGTTCCGGGTGCTGGGCCGCCTGCTGACCCCCTCGCGCGGCGGCCGTCCGGCCCGCACCCGCGGGCGCCGGGCCGCCTGACGCCCATTCCGGATCGCCCCGGCCCCCTTTTCGGGGACCGGGGCGATTCGTGGATAAAAGGTGTTGCGCATTCATGCGGCGCCCCGCACCATATAAGTGACGAACCGCACGGGACGAGCCGGAAGGGAGCGCGGAGATGATCGGGACGAACATCGTCAAGCAGGTGCCGCAGCCGCAGCCGCAGCGCTTCGCGGTCGCCGCTCGACCGCAGCGAGGTTTCGTCATCCCTCGAGGCGTCACCGGATAGGGCCGCAAGGTTCCGCCGGAGGCCGCCAGGGAGACGACCCGGCGGCCTTTTTCATGCCCGCCCTGCCATTCGCCGGATGTTCTCCTCATGCTGCGCGCATTCGCGGCCGTTGACAATTGAATCGCACGTCCATGGGTCTGTAGCTCAAGAGGGAGAGCGCCCGCCCCGCAAGCGGGAGGTTGCCGGTTCGAGTCCGGTCCGATCCACGGCCGCGCCGGGCGTCCCGCCCGGGCGGACCACGGGAAGAAGGGGATGTGGTGCCCCGCCCGCCCTGGGAGCGGGAGATACGCGGTTCGAGTCCGTGCTTCCCGACGGCCTTCAAGCTCATGGGGATGAGCGCCCGGTTGAAAACCGGGAGGACGAGGTTCGACTCCTCGGACGGCCACGCAGGCCTCTGTAGCTCAGTGGACAGAGCATCGCGCTACGAACGCGGGAGCCCAGGTTCGAGTCCTGGCAGAGGTACCGCGGAGCCCGCCGGCTCCGCTCGGTCGCACAAGCCGAAATGGTGAGGCACCTGGCTTCCACCCAGGAGTACCGGGTTCGATTCCCGGGTGCGGCTCGGCAGGCGGGACACGCCGCTCTCGTTCAATGGGAGGACTCCGGGCTCTTACCCCGGATATGGAGGTTCGACTCCTCCGGGCGGCACGACGCGGGACGCGCTCCCGCGATGCTGGATGGTCTAACGGAAGGACGCGTGGCTCTGAACCACGAAAGTGCAGGTTCGAATCCTGCTCCAGCAGCCGGCCTTTCCGCCGAGAGGCGCGTCACGGGCGCGCGCCGACGCGGGTCCGCTGGGTCGTCCAGGCGCGGGCCTGCTCGCTCAGCGTGATGCCGAGGCCGGGACGGGCGGGCACCTGCATCCGGCCGTCGGCGATCACCAGCCGCTCGTTGAACAGCGGGTCCAGCCAGTCGAAATGCTCCACCCACGGCTCGGACGGGTACGCCGCCGCCAGATGGAGGTGGATCTCCATCGCGAAGTGCGGCGCGAGCTGGAGGTGCCGGTGGTCCGCCAGGACGGCGAGCCTCACGAACTCGGTGATGCCGCCGATGCGGGCCGCGTCCGGCTGGAGGACGTCGGCCGCGCCCGCGTCGATCAGCGCGCAGTGCTCGGCGACGCTGGTCAGCATCTCGCCGGTCGCGACCGGGGTGTCCAGCGCGCGGGCGAGGGCGGCGTGGCCCTCGGCGTCGTGCGCGTCCAGCGGCTCCTCGATCCAGGTGAGGCCGAACCCCTCCAGCGCGCGGCCCATCCGCAGCGCGGCCGTCCGGTCCCACTGCTGGTTCGCGTCCACCATCAGCGGGACGGCGTCGCCGAGGCGCTCGCGGACGGCGGTGACGCGGCGCAGGTCCTCGGCGCGGTCGGGATGCCCCACCTTGATCTTGATGCCGCCGATCCCGGACGCCAGCGATGCCGACGCGTTGTCGAGGACCTCCTCCAGCGGCGCGTGCAGGAACCCGCCTGAGGTGTTGTAGCAGCGGACGGAGTCGCGGTGCGCGCCGAGCAGCTTGGCCAGCGGCAGGCCCGCGCGCTTCGCCTTCAGGTCCCACAGCGCGATGTCGATGGCGGCGATCGCCTGGACGGCTAGCCCGCCGCGTCCGACCGAGGCGCCTGCCCACGCCAGCTTCGTCCAGATCCTGGCGATGTCGCTGGGGTCCTCGCCGATCAGCGCGGGCGCGATCTCGGCGGCGTGCGCGAACTGCCCCGGCCCGCCGGCCCGCTTGGAGTAGCCGAACCCGAGGCCCTCGTGCCCGTCCTCGGTGCCGATCTCGGCGAACAGGAACACGACCTCGGTCATCGGGCGCTGCCGCCCGGTCAGCACCTTCGCGTCGCTGACCGGGACGGCGAGCGGCAGCGTGACCGAGGACAGCTCGATCCACGCGACGCGGTCCGGCGCGGCCCCGCCGGTCATCTCAGAGCACCTTCTCCACCAGGGCCGTCAGGTCGGCGAGCTCGGCGCCGGTCAGGTCGGTCAGCGGTGGCCGGACGGGCCCGGCAGGACGCCCGGCGGCGCGCATCCCCGCCTTGACGATGCTGACCGCGTAGCCCTTGCTCCGGTTGCGGATCTCGCAGTACGGCAGCACGAAATCGGCCAGCCGGCGCCGCACCTCGTCCCGGTCGCGGGCGCGGACGGCCCGGTAGAACCCGAGCGCGAAGTCCGGCGCGAAGTTGAAGATCGCCGAGGAGTACGTCGTCACGCCCATCTCCAGGTAGGGCAGCGCGAACGTCTCGGCGGTCGGCAGCCCGCCGATGTAGACCAGGCGGTCGCCGAGCCGCGACCGGATCCGCGTCATCAGCTCCAGGTCGCCGACGCCGTCCTTGAACCCGACGAGGTTGGGGCACGCCTCGGCGAGCCGCGCGACGGTGCCGTCCTGGTAGACGGCGTTGGACCGGCTGTAGATCGTCACGCCGAGCCGGGTGGCCTCGCACACCGCGCGGACGTGCGCGGCGAGCCCGTCCTGCGGCGCCTCCGTGAGGTAGGGCGGGAACAGCAGGATGCCGTCGGCGCCCGCCCGCTCGGCGTCGCGGGCCATCTCGACCGCGGTGGCGGTGCCGTACCCGGCGGGCGCGATCAGCGGGACGCCGTCCGGGGTCTCCGCGGCGGCGGCCCGGACGACCCGGCCGACCTCCGCGGGGGTGAGGGAGAAGAACTCCCCGGTGCCGCCCGCCGCGAACAGTCCCGCGACGCCCTCGTGCCCGAGCCGGGCGATGTTGGCGCGGTAGCCGTCCTCGTCGAAGGACAGGTCGTCACGGAAGTGGGTGACGGGGAACGACAGGAGCCCGGAGCCGAGCAGCCGGGCGGTCTCGTCGGGCGCGTGCTCGCTCATGACCCGAGGCTAGGATGGCCGATCGATCCAGGTCCAACACGAATATCGGATCCACTGATACCCGCGGGGAATCGTTTGTTCACCCTCACCCAGCTCGCGAGCTTCGTCGCCGTCGCCGAGGAACTGCACTTCGGCCGGGCCGCCAAGCGGCTGCGGATGACCCAGCCGCCGCTCAGCCGGCAGATCCAGCTGCTGGAGAACGAGCTGAAGGTGCGGCTGTTCGACCGGACGAACCGCTCGGTCCGGCTGACGCCCGCGGGGCGCGCGTTCCTGGTGGAGGCGCGCCGGCTGCTGCACCAGGCCGACCACGCGGCGCTGTCGGCGCGGCGGGTGTCGGCGGGGGAGGCCGGCCGGATCGCGGTCGGGTTCACGGCGGCGAGCGCCTACGCCGCGCTCGGCCGGCTGCTGGACGCCGCGCGGTCCGCGCTGCCGGACGTCGAGATCGTGCTGCGCGAGATGGTGACCCGCGACCAGTTGCGGGCCCTCACCGAGGGCGCCCTCGACCTCGGGCTGGTCCGCCCGCCCGTCGCCGCGCCGGAGCTGGAGGAGCGGGCCGCCGACCGGGAGGCGCTGCTGGCCGCCGTGCCCAACGGGCATCCGCTCGCCGCCGGCGGCGGCCCGCTCCGCCTGGACGCCTTCGACGGGCAGCCGCTCATCATGTACTCGCCGGTCGAGGCGCGCTACTTCCACGAACTGCTGGTCGGGCTGTTCCGGTGGGCGGGTGTCTCCCCGGTCTACGCGCAGTACCTCAGCCAGGTGCACAGCATCCTCGCGCTGGTGGACGGCGGGTGGGGCCTCGCGCTGATCCCCGAGGCGGCGGCGAGGCTGCGGTACGCGGGCCTGACGTTCCGCCCGCTGGAGCTGCCCGACCCGGCCCCGGTGGAGCTGAGCCTGACGTGGCGGCGCGGCAACGACAACCCGGCCCTGGTGAGGCTGCTGGAGCACATCTGACGCGCGGCGGCCGGGAGGAACTGTGGCGATGGCCACCTTCCGCCTGCGCGCGGCCGTCTTGACCGGCCGCGTCCCGCTCGCTTACTTTGGCGTCCAAATATTGGCCGTCAAAGTAACGGCCCGGCCGCCCACCCCGGAGGAACGATGAGCGACTTTCCCGCGTACGCGCCGTCGGAGGAGCAGGAGTTGCTGCGGGCGACGGTGCGTGAGCTGGCGGATGCCAAGATCGCGCCGTTCGCGGCGGAGGTGGACGAGGAGTCGCGTTTTCCGCAGGAGGCGCTGGAGGCGCTGGTCGCCAACGACCTGCACGCGGTGCACGTCCCTGAGTCGTATGGGGGTGCGGGCGCGGATGCGTTGGCGACGGTGATCGTGATCGAGGAGGTCGCGCGGGCGTGCGCGTCGTCCTCGCTGATCCCGGCGGTGAACAAGCTGGGCACGGTGCCGATCCTGTTGTCGGGGTCGGAGGAGTTGAAGCGCAGGTATCTGGGGCCGGTGGCGCGGGGGGAGGCGATGTTCTCCTATGCGCTGTCGGAGGCCGACGCGGGTTCGGATGCGGGTGGGATGAAGACCCGCGCGGTGCGTGATGGTGACACCTGGGTGTTGAACGGCGCGAAGATGTGGATCACCAATGCGGGGGTGTCGGAGTACTACACGGTGATGGCGGTCACCGACCCGCCGGCGGGGGCGCGGGGGATCTCGGCGTTCGTGGTGGAGAGGTCCGATCCGGGGGTGTCGTTCGGGGCCAAGGAGCGCAAGCTGGGGATCAAGGGGTCGCCGACCCGGCAGGTGATCTTGGAGGATGTGCGGATCCCGGCCGATCGGATCATCGGCGCCGAGGGCACCGGTTTCAAGACCGCGCTGGCCACCCTGGACCACACCCGGATCACGATCGCGGCGCAGGCGCTGGGGATCGCGCAGGGCGCGCTGGATTTCGCGGTGGGGTATGTCAAGGAGCGCAAGCAGTTCGGTCAGGCGATCGGTGATTTCCAGGGTGTGCAGTTCATGTTGGCGGACATGGCGATGCGGTTGGAGGGTGCGCGGCAGTTGACCTACCACGCGGCGATCAAGTCCGAGCGGGCGATGCTGGGGGACAAGGTCGCCGATCTGACGTTGGTGTCGTCGGCGTGCAAGGCGCTGGCCTCGGATGTGGCGATGGACGTGACGACCGACGCGGTGCAGCTTTTGGGCGGGTATGGGTATACGCGGGAGTTCCCGGTGGAGCGGATGATGCGCGACGCCAAGATCACCCAGATCTACGAGGGCACCAACCAGATCCAGCGGATGGTCATCGCCCGCCAACTCCTCAAATAGCTCCCGGTGCCGCCGGCGACTCCCCGGGGAAGACCGCCGGTACGGCGGCGTGACGGCGAAAGGCCTGCCGCGACCGGGGAACCGCCGCCAGGATGGGTGGTGCCGGCGGTCCATCGCGGACAAGGGAGGGCCATGAGCGAACACGGATCCGCGCCCGAGATCGACACGAGCGTCTCGCACGTGGCGCGCATCTGGAACTACTGGCTGGGCGGCAAGGACAACTACCCCGTCGACCGCGAGGTCGGCGACCAGATCCTCACGATGCTCCCGGACGTGGCGCGGCTCGCCCGCGCGTCCCGGCTGTTCCTCAACCGGGTCGTCTGGCACCTGGCCGCCGAGGCGGGCGTCCGCCAGTTCGTCGACATCGGGACGGGCCTGCCGACGGTCGACAACACCCACGAGGTCGCGCAGCGCGCGGCCCCCGAGGCGAAGATCGTCTACGTGGACAACGACCCGCTGGTGCTCGCGCACGCGCAGGCGCTGCTGACCAGCACCCCGGAGGGCGCGACCGCCTACATCGACGCCGACCTGCGCGACCCGGACCGCATCCTGGCCAAGGCCGCCGAGACCCTCGACTTCGACGAGCCGGTCGCGTTCACCCTGATGGGGATCCTGGAGTTCGTCACCGACGACGAGGAGGCGTACTCGATCGTCCGGCGGCTGCTGGACGCGGTGCCGGCCGGCAGCCACTTCGCGATGTACGACGGGACGAACGTCGTCCACGGCGCGGCGTCCGACCGGATCGTCGACGTCTGGAACGCCTCCGGCAACGCCGGTCTCGTGCTGCGCGCCCCCGAGGGGATCCGGCGCTTCTTCGACGGCCTGGAACTGCTGGCGCCCGGCGTGGTGCCGGTGAACGAGTGGCGGCCCGAGGTCAGCGTCGGCACCGACCCCGAACCCGTCGACGCCTACGGCGGCGTGGGCCGCAAACCCTAGCCGCGGCGGCGGCCGGAGGGCGGCTCGTCCGCGTGCTGCAGGATCTCGGTGATCGCGAAGGCCGCTTCGAGCCGCCCGCCCTGGACGGCGGCCTTGTAGTAGACGAGCGCGACCTTCCTGTCCGCGGCGGTGCCGCCCCGGCCCGCGCGGTCTCCGAGGCGGTGGGCGTGGCGGGCCGCGTGCCCGGCGTCCAGGCCGTCCGGCGAGGCGTCCAGCAGGTCCAGCGCGCCCGGGTGGCCGGCCGCCGCGGCCTCGATCAGCAGCGGGGCGCTCTCGCCGCCGCGGGCCGGGTCCGTGCCGAGCAGCACCGCGACCCGGTAGAGGGCGTCGGCGTCCCCGGCCGCCGCGCGGCCGAGCAGCGCGCGGCCGTGCGGCCCGTACCCGGCGACGGTGGCCTTCTGCGACTCCGTCAGCCGCACCGGACGGACCGGTTCGGTCTCCGGCGGCGCGAGCGTCCGGGGACCGGGCGAGGCCGCGGGCGGGACCGGGCGGGACGCGGCCCGCGCGGCGCGCAGCCGGGCCTGCCACGGCGGCAGCGACGCGATGCCGGGGTCGTCGGCGCGCACGCCCGTCTCCCACGCGCGGCGCTGGCAGCAGAGCACGAAGCTGGCCACCCACGCCGAGGACGGCACCCGCTTGCGCCGCCCGGCGAGCACGTCGAAGATCCCGGTCGTGGACAGCGACGGCAGGTCGCGCCGGCCGTACAGGTCGCCGAGATGCTCGGAGATCTCGGCGAGCTTGCGGTAGGGCGGCCTGTTGCAGGAGTCGTAGAGCGCGTTGAGCGCGGTGATGAAGTCCTCCGGCCCGGTGGGCCGCGAAGCGTCGTCGATCATGTCTGGTCGCCCTTGCCGGCGTGGAGCTGACCCGTCCGTCTCATGCTGCCAGCCGGACGGCCCGGACGTGGGCCGTATCGGGGTCACAGCCCGCGCAGGATCCGCCACAGGATCGACGGCGTCGCCGCGGCGGGCGCCGCGGTCAGCACGAGCCGGTTCATGGTGTGCCAGTAGGACACGGCGCCGGGCCCGGCCGGGTACACCGCACCGTTCAGCCGCTCCACGTACACGACGTCGGGCAGCTCGGCCTGCGGCGGCCGCAGCAGCGCGAAGGAACCGCCGGCCACGGGCGGCGCGCCCGCGGACGCCAGCGGCAGCACCTGGAGGGTCACGTTGGGCATGTCGCAGACGTCCAGCAGGTGGTCGAACTGGGCGGAGGCGACGGCCCGCCCGCCGAACCCGCGCCGCAGGGCGGCCTCCTCGATCACCGCCCAGAACCGCACGGGCGCCGCCCTGTGCAGGATGCGCCGCCGGAGCGCGCGCAGCTCGGCGAGCCGCTTCGTCTCCCAGACCGGCCGGCATTCCTCGAGGAGCGCGCACGTGTACGCCTCGGTCTGCAGCAGGTCCGGGACGACCTGGGCCTCGTACGCGCGGATGACGCTGGCCGACTGCTCCAGTTCCAGGTACGGCTCGTA
Organism: Actinomadura sp. NTSP31; assembly: GCF_041951385.1. Classification (NCBI taxonomy): domain Bacteria; kingdom Bacillati; phylum Actinomycetota; class Actinomycetes; order Streptosporangiales; family Thermomonosporaceae; genus Actinomadura; species Actinomadura sp. NTSP31. Next base: position 110,276 of record NZ_JBGNUT010000006.1, read on the forward strand.
CCAGGGCGGGACCACGTCCTGGAACTCCGACCACCAGGGGGGCGAGTTCGCCTGCCGGGCCAGGCCCAGCAGCGTGGAGACCGCGGCCCGGTCGGTGACCCCGTAGGCGGCGCACAGGTCGGCGACGTCGCGCAGCCGCAGTTCCGCGCGGCCGAGTTCGAGCCGGGCGATCCACTCCCGGGGCCGCCCGAGCGCGGTCCCGGCGTCCTCCAGACCGTGCCCGTTCGCCTCGCGCAGGCGCCGGAGCTGGGCGCCGAGGACCATCCTGGCCACGGTGGGCCCGGTCTCCCACTCCTCGTGGAAGCCGCCTTCGGCGTGCTCGGCGGCGACTGTGTTCATGCCCTGCCTCCGCGCGGACGACCATCGGGCCTGCGAATGCACGCTAGCCGAGTCGGGCCCGGCGCGTCCTGCCCTTCGGTATGCGAGCGTCCGGCGGTGGTGGGATCACGACGGACTCCGGTACGCTCGAGCCAAAACGGGGAACTCCCCGTTTACCTTCCGGAAGGACTCCGATGCCGCTCACCATCGAGGACCGGCTCGCGATCACCGACGTGATCTCGCTGCACGGCCACTACGCCGACGCCGGCGACCTCGACCGCATGACGGAGCTGTTCACCGAGGACGTCGTCTACGACGTGACCGCGCTCGGCGGCGGCCTGATCGGGGGCCTCGCCGCGCTGAGACAGGCCGCCCTGGACCTCGGCGACCGCAACCCGCTCGCCCACCACGTCACCAACGTCGTCGTCACCGGCGGCGACGGGGACCGCGCGCACGCCGTCTCCAAGGCCGTCGCCGTGCTGCCGGACCGCGGCTGCGACAGCGCCACCTACGAGGACACGCTGGTGCGCGACGGCGACCGGTGGCTGATCTGCCACCGCACGATCCGCCCGCGCCGCGAGCCGCTGACGCCCTGACCGGCCGGGGGGCGGCGCGGGCGACCTGAACAGCATGTGCGAGGCTGCCGCCGGAGCCGACCACGTGAGGAGCCGTTCGTGCGAGAGATCGCCGTGTTCAGCGGGAGCGCCCACCCCGGGCTGGCGGCCGAGGTCTGCGCCCACCTGGGAGTGCCGCTGAGCCCGGCCCGGGTCTCCCGGTTCGCCAACGACTGCCTCGAGGTCCAGCTGCAGGCCAACTGCCGCGAGCGGGACGTGTACCTGATCCAGCCGCTCGTCGCGCCCGTCCAGGAGCACCTGGTCGAGCTGCTGCTGATGTGCGACGCGGCGCGCGGCGCGTCCGCCAGCCGCATCACCGTGGTGATGCCGCACTACTCCTACGCCCGCTCCGACAAGAAGGACGCGCCGCGCATCTCGATCGGCGGCCGGCTCGTGGCCGACCTGCTCGTGGCGTCCGGCGCGAGCCGCGTGCTCGCCATGACGCTGCACTCCCCGCAGGTGCACGGCTTCTTCTCCGTGCCGGTCGACCACCTGAACGCGCTGCGCGAGCTGGCCGAGCACTTCCGGGGGTACGACCTGTCGCGCGCCACCGTCGTCTCGCCCGACCTCGGCAACGCCAAGGAGGCGGCGGCCTTCGCCCGGCTGCTCGGCGTGCAGGTGGCGGCCGGCGCCAAGCAGCGCTTCTCCGACGACCGGGTGAAGATCAGCGCGGTCATCGGCGAGATCGCCGGCCGGGACGTGATCGTGCTGGACGACGAGATCGCCAAGGGCAGCACCGTGCTGGAGCTGCTGGACCGGCTCCGCGAGCTGGGCGCCCGCACGATCCGGATCGCCTGCACGCACGGGCTGTTCGCGGCCGGCGCGCTCAAGCGGCTGTCCGCCGAGCCGGACGTGCTGGAGATCGTCTGCACGAACACCGTCCCGGTCCCGGACGGCGAGCGCAGCGAGAAGCTGAAGGTCCTGTCGATCGCGCCGGCGCTCGCCGAGGCGGTCCGCCGCATCCACAACGGCGAGTCGGTCAGCGCCCTCTTCGAGAACCCGCACTCCTAGGGGGTGCGCAGCACGGCGTCGAGGACGGCGTCGGCGTACTCGCGGGTCGGCGTCTCGCCCGCGACGAGCAGCCGGAACCAGATCGGGCCGGTCAGCAGGTCGAGCAGGACGTCGGTGTCGACGGGCGGCAGCCCTCCGCCACCCCGCGCGGCCCGCAGCCGGTCGGCGCCCGCCGCGCGGATCGGCCGGTACAGCCGTTCCCGCCACGCCTCCGCCAGTTCGGGATCGAGCTGCGCCGCGCCGACGAGCCCGGCGAACAGCGGCCCGCGGTCCGGGTCGGCCAGCAGGCCGGCGATGCCGTGCAGCCACGTCCGCAGGTCGCGGACCAGGTCGCCGGTATCGGGGAACGCGGTGGGCGGGACGTGCTCCATCAGCGCCTCGAGGACGACGGCGCCCTTGGAGTTCCAGCGCCGGTAGATCGTCGGCTTCCCGACGCCCGCGCGGGCCGCGATGCCCTCGATCGTGAGCCGGCCGTACGGCTGCTCCTTGTACAGCTCGAACGCCGCGCTCAGGATGGCCGTCCGCGAGCGCTCGGCGCGGCTGGGTGTCTGTGGCATGCGGCCAGGCTATCGCGAAACGTTACGTAACGTATTGACAGTGCCGTGCCGGGCTGCCGATACTGACTGCGTTACGTTCCGTTCCGTTTCGTTTGGAGGCGTCCATGACGCATGCCCCGGCGCCCGCGCCGTCCGTCCACCGGCGGGCCCTGATCACCTGGTTCGCCGTCTACGCGGCGATCACCGTCGTGCAGCCGGCGATCGCCCCGGCGACCGCGTCCCTGCCCGCGCCGCTCCGCACCCTCGCGCTGACCGCGATCGTCGTCCCGGCCGTGGTGTACCTCCTGGTCCCGGCCCTGCTCCGCCTGACCACCGCCACCACCACTGTCCGCCGCCGCCCCACCCCCACCACCTGCGACTAGCCGTCGAGGCCATCGGGCGGCGTTGGAGGAGGAGGGTGTGCCGGTCCCCGACATCGCCGGCATCGTCGGCCGCGTCACGGCGGGGCGCCACTACTTCAACGGGGTGGGCGTTCAGAGGAGCATGTCGCTGCCGCCCGACTCCTCCTCGCCGTCGGTCGTGTGCTCCGGCTCGAGGTATTCGTCCTCGGGCCAGAGCTCGTTGGCGAGGAAGGCCAGGTACTCCTCGTCGCCCGGGTCGAGCTCGGCCGTCATGGACTCGGGATGGACGTCGCCGGGCCCCGCGGCGAGCGCCGGAACGACGAGCGCGGCGGGTTCGGACGCGGCGGGTTCCGGCGCGGCCGGCGGCGGTTCGGCCGGGCCGGCGGCCGATGGCTCGTCCGCGGACGCCACGGGGCGGAGCAGGTTGGGCAGGCACAGGCCGAACAGGGCGGCCATCGCCACCAGGACCAGGACCGTGATCACCACACCACCCCGTCCTTTCGCGGTCGAGTTCCACATGATTCTTGCGTAAGGAGCAAAACAGTTGAACGCTACCTGGGTGACTTATCGGATGGGAGCCGACATGCGGGCCGCCGGAGACAATGACGCGGTGGAGTCTCACGGAGCGGTCGACCCGCGGGCGCGCGCGCTGGCCCGCGTCGTCTGGGACCACCTGGTGCTCACCGGCCCCCTCTCCAAGGCTGACGCGATCCTCGCGCTGGGGTGCCACGACACGCGGGTGGCGGCGCACGCGGCGAGGCTTTGGAACGCCGGTTGGGCTCCGGTGGTGGTCGTCTCGGGCGGGCGCGGCAAGATCACTTCGGCGTGGGCGGAGACGGAGGCCCAGGTCTTCGCGCGTGTGGCGCGCGAGCACGGGGTCCCGGAGGGGGCTCTGCTGCTGGAGGAGACCGCCGCGAACACGGGGGAGAACATCACCGCGACCAGACGCCTGCTTGACGGACGCCTCGATCTGCGGAGCGCGATTTTGGTCGCCAAGCCGTACATGACGCGGCGGGCGCTCGCCACGGCGCGCAAGCAGTGGCCCGAAGTGGGCTGGACGGCCGCCTGTCCCGACATCGGATACGAGGCGTACGGGGACGGCGACGACGAGCGCCGGTTCATCGAGTTGATGGTGGGGGACCTGCAGCGGATGGAGGTCTACGCCGAGCGCGGGTTCCAGGTGCCGATGCCCGTCCCGGCGGCGGTGTGGGCAGCGTACGAGGAACTGGTCGCGCTCGGGTTCGACCGGCACGTGATCCGCTGAGGGTGGCACAATCGGACGCATGACGTCAGTGACCACTTACTGCCGGATCTGCGAGCCGCTCTGCGGGCTCGAGGCCACCGTCGAGGACGGGCGGGTCGTCCAGATCCGTCCCGACCGGGAGCATCCGCTGTCCAAGGGGTTCGCCTGCCCCAAGGGCATCGCGATGACCGAGGTCCAGAACGACCCGGACCGGGTCCTGCACCCGCTGCGGCGCCGCCCCGACGGCGAGTTCGAGCGGGTGGGCTGGGACGAGGCGCTCGGCGACATCGCCGAGAGGCTGAACGTCCTGCGCCGCGAGCACGGCGGGTCGTCGATCGGCTGGTACTTCGGCAACCCGGCGACGTTCTCCTACAGCCATCCGCTGTGGCTGAACGGCTTCATGGCGGCGCTGAAGTCGCCGCACCTGTACTCGGCGGGATCGCAGGACGTCAACAACCGGTTCGCGGCGAGCGCGCTGCTGTACGGCGCGCCGGTGCTGGTCCCGATCCCCGACCTCAAGCGCACCGACCTGCTGCTGATGCTGGGGGCGAACCCGCTGGTCTCGCACGGCAGCCTCATCACCGCGCCGCGCATCCGCGAGGACCTGTCGGCGATCGTCGCGCGCGGCGGGCGGGTCGTGGTCGCCGACCCGCGCCGCACCGAGACCGCCCGCGCCTACGAGCACCTGCCCGTGCGCCCGGACGGGGACGCCCGGCTGCTGCTGTCGATGCTCAACGTGATCTTCGAGGAGGGGCTGGAGGACCGGGCCGCGTGCGCGCGCCAGGCGTCCGGCGCCGAGGAGCTGCGGACGCTCGCCGAAGGGTTCGCGCCCGAGGACACCGAGGCGCACAGCGGCGTCCCGGCACGGACCGTCCGGGAGCTGGCCCGCGACCTCGCGCGCGCGGAGCGGGCCGTCGTGTACGGCCGGACGGGCACCTGCCTCGGCCGGCACGGCACGCTGACCGCCTTCCTCATCGACGCCGTGACGCAGGTGACCGGCAACCTCGACCGCCCTGGCGGGGCCGTCTTCGGGGCCGCGCCGTTCCGGCTGGACGAGGTGCTGCGGCTGTCCGGCCTCGCCAGCTACGGCAGGACCCGCTCGCGGGTCGGCGGATATCCGGACGTCCTCGGCACGTTCCCCGCCGGCGTCATGGCCGAGGAGATCACCACGCCGGGCCCGGGACGGCTGCGGGCGCTGCTGGTCTCCGGAGGCAACCCGGCGCTGAGCGTCCCGGGCAGCGCGGTGCTCGAGAAGGCCCTGGACGAGCTGGACCTGCTCGTCACCATCGACCTCTACGTCACCGACACCGGCCGCAAGGCCGACTACGTGCTGCCCGCGACGACCTTCCTGGAGCGCGAGGACTTCCCGCTGCCGTTCCTGCAGAACCACCTCACGCCCTACGTGACCTGGACGGAGCCGGTCGTCCCGCCGCGCGGCGAGGCCCGCCAGGAGTGGGAGATCATCGAGGCGCTGGCCCGCCGGATGGGGCTGGGCGTCGGCGCGTTCGGCCCGCAGCGGCTCGCGCACCGGCTGGGCGTCCGGCCGTCGCCGCGGTCGCTGGTGGACGGCCTGCTGCGCACCGGCCCGGCGGGGGACTGGTACGGGCTGCGCCGGATCCTCACCGGCCGCGGCGGCCTGAGCCTGAAGCGGCTGCGCAAGGCGCCGCACGGCATCGTCCTCGCCGACCATCACCGGACGGGGACGCTGCGCCGCCGCATCCTGCACAAGGACAGGCGCGTGCATCTCGCCCCGCCCGAGATCGTCGCGGAGGTGCGGCGGCTGGCCGCGGAGCCGGAGCCGCCGGACGGCTTCCCGCTCCGGCTGATCGGCCTGCGCGAGATGCGCTCGCACAACTCCTGGATGCACAACTCGGCCGCGCTCATGCGCGGGAACCGCGTCCACGCGGCGCGGATCAGCCCGCGGGACGCGGCGGCGCACGGGATCGAGGACGGCGCGCAATGCCGGATCACCTCGCCGCACGGGTCCGTCGAGCTGGCGGCGGCGGTCACGGACGAGATGACGGAGGGGACCGTCGCGGTGCCGCACGGCTGGGGGCACCGGGGCGGCTGGCGGACGGCCAACGCGGCGGGCGGCGCGAACGTCAACCTGCTCGCCTCGCCCGATCCGGCGGACCTGGAACGGCTGGCCGGGATGGCGTGGCTCAACGGCGTCCCGATCCGGATCGAACCGGCCTGAGCGCCCCCTCGCGTCTCGAGCGGACGAGGCCCGAGCGGACGAGGCCCGAGCGGACGGGGCCCGAGCGGACGGGGCCCGAGCGGACGGGGCCCGGGCGGTCGGTGGAAGAGGCGGCGGCCCCGCGGGCGGGGATGCGGGGAGGAACGCGGGGACCCGCGGGCCGTGGCGCCTCTAGGCGGCGGTCGTGGGACGGTGCGGGGCGACCACGCGCCCGTCGGGCAGCAGTTCGCCGGTGTCCTCGAAGACGACGATGCCGTTGCAGAGCAGGCTCCAGCCCTGCTCCGGGTGGGCGGCCACGGTGCGGGCGGCCTCGCGGTCCAGCGCGTCGGGCAGCGGGCACGGCGGCTGGTGCGGGCAGGACGGTGCGCGTTGATCGGTCACGGGTTCCTCCACGGGCGTCCCTGTGATTAAGGACATAGTGGAAGCCTGCCGCCGTTCGTCCGAAATATGCAAGTCAATGGGGGATTCTTTACCCTTCGCCGCGTGTGCGGCCGGACAAGTTGGGGCAGAGCGGGGCGTTCAGCGCAGAAGACCTTCGTCCGGTTCGTCGCCGTGGTCGACGTCCAGGCCGACGACCGACAGGCAGCCGGTGCAGACCCACTCGGCGATGACGGCCTCGGAGTTCATGCCGTACGCGCGGTACGGCCGGTCGACCCACCGGCGCCGCATCCCGTGCCCGCACGAGGAGTGCAGCAGGCGCCCGCAGTTGGGGCACGGCCAGACGTCCTCGCAGCGCTGGTCGCACCGCGGGCACAGCGGCGCCTCGTAGTGCTCCGCCGGGGCGGGCAGCCCCAGCTCGTTCCGCCACTCGTGCTCCAGGTCGAGGTACTCGTCGCCCGGCCAGTGGTGGTCGGCCAGCCAGGCCAGGTACTCCTCCTCTCCGGGGGCGAGCACGGCCGTCAGCGACTCGGGGTGCTCGTCGCGCGGGCGGTGTCGGCGCCCGGCGCGCCGCGCGGAGGCCAGCAGGGTCAGCAGGCCGAGGAGCGCGGCCGCTGCCAGGCCAGTCGCCAGGGGCATCGCGGCGTCCTTACATGATCTTGTGGCGGGAAAGTCCGATCATGAATTCACTTCACAAAACCCTGCGAACGGTACAAGAAAGGCTCTTAACGGAAAAGTCGATCAGAAAAGAATCTTCGCCATGATCGCGGCCGACGTGGGGACCGAAACCCGGTCCGCCGGGCGTCCAGAACCCGGGCGGCCTGCGGGAATCGGGGCGTACGAGCGTCGCGGAGCCCCGGCGGGCCCCGCCTGGCGTTTCACTCTCCGCTGAATCCTGCCCCGGCCGGCACCGAGCCGCCCGCCGCCCGCCGCGGTCAGTCCTTGCGCCCCATCACCGCCACGATCTGGGTGTGCAGCGGATGCTCCAGCGGGCCCTTCGGCCCGTTCGGACGCCACTCCGTCACGGGCGCCACGCCCGGCTCGAGGATCGTCAGCCCGTCCATGAACCCGGCGATCTGCGTGGAGTGCCGGAAGTAGGACCCGCCGAGCCCCGACTGCAGGATCCGCTTGGCCTCCTCGACCCGCGGGTCGTCGCCCGAGTCGTGCAGGTGGGTCAGCATGACGTGGCTGCCCGCCGGCAGGAACGGGTGCAGCGCCCGGACCACGGCGGCGGGGTCCCGCTCCTCCGGGACGTGGTGGATGATCGCCGCGAGGATCAGCCCCACCGGGCGGCCGAGGTCGATCAGCCCGGTCAGCGCCGGATCGCTGAAGATCTTCTCCGGCTCGTACAGGTCGCCCTGGATGAAGGTGGCCACGCCCTGCTCGGTGAGCAGCGCCCGGCCGTGCGCCAGCACGATCGGGTCGTTGTCCACATACACCACGCGCGCGTCCGGGTTGGCCGTCCGGGCGAACTGGTGCACGTTCGACGAGGTGGGCAGCCCGGAGCCGATGTCGATGAACTGGTCGATGCCGAGGTCGCGCGCCAGGTACGTCACCGCGCGCTCGATCGCGACGCGGTTGCCCTGCGCCACCACCGGCGCCTCGGGGACGAGCTGCATCACCATGTCGGCGACCTCGCGGTCGGCGGCGAAGTTGTCCTTGCCGCCGAGGAAGTAGTCGTACACCCGTGCGAACGTCGGCGCGGAGGTGTCGATGCCGGGAGGCGCGCTCTCCGGGAGTTCGTCGGCCACGGGTGCGGCTCCTTCTGTTGCCCCCCGCTGCGAGACCTGCGGGGCGGGGACGAGATTGCCCAAGAGTAGGCCGATCCGCCGTCCCCGGCGGGGTTTTAGTGGCTTTGCAAGACCCTTTCGGCACGGGGTGCGGTTTTCCGCAGGGTGGGGGCTGCGGCGCGCGGCCGGACGGGTCGGCGGTGCGCTCCATGGTGGCGGGAGCGCCCGGTTCCTAGCGTCGAGAGCATGATCGAGACGACGTACGCGATGGCGTCCGCGGCGGCCGGGAACGAGCCGTCCGGCGGCGTGACCGGGTGGGCGACGCACCTGATGGAGCAGCTCGGCGCGCCCGGCGCCGGGGTGGCGATCGCGCTGGAGAACCTGTTCCCGCCGCTGCCGAGCGAGGTGATCCTCCCGCTGGCCGGGTTCACCGCCGCGCAGGGCCGGATGAGCCTGCTCGCCGCGCTCGGGTGGACGACCGCCGGGTCGGTGGCCGGCGCGCTCGCCCTCTACGGCGTCGGCGCGCTGATCGGCCGGGACCGGATCCGCGCGCTGGCCGCCCGCCTGCCGCTGGTGAAGCTCGCCGACCTGGACCGCACGGAGGCGTGGTTCGCCCGGCACGGCGGCAAGGCGGTGTTCTTCGGCCGGATGATCCCGATCTTCCGCAGCCTGATCTCCGTCCCGGCCGGGCTCGAACGGATGCGGCTCACGGCGTTCCTGCTCTACACGACGCTCGGCAGCCTGCTGTGGAACACGGCGTTCGTGCTGGCCGGGTACTGGCTCGGCGACAACTGGACGGCCGTCCAGGACTACGTCGGCGTCTACTCCAAGGCGGTGGTCGCGCTGGTCGCCGTCGCGGTCCTGGTCTTCCTGGCGGTGCGTATCGTGAAGGCCCGCGGTGGCCGGCACCGGGGCCCGCAGACCAGGGAATTCGAACGTGACCGCATCTTCTGAGCAGCCGCGCGCCCGGCGCCGGGGCCCCCGCGCGATGGCGGAGGCCGCGGCGCGGGCCGCCGCCGGGCTGGTGCTCGGCGCGGCCACCGCCGCCGTGGAGGTGGTGCTGCTCGCGGCGGCGGCGCTGCTCATGGCGTACGCGCTGGCGTTCTCGCGCGGGCAGCGGGCGGTGCCGGGGGTCGTCGCGGACGGCGCGCGCCGCCTCACCGAACTGGAGCGCCGCCGGCTGGCCCTCCTCGGCGGGTCCGGCGACGCCGGGTACGGGCCGCTGCGGGCGCTGGCCTACCTGGTGCTGCGGGCGCCGGTCGGGCTGCTCGGCGGGATCATCCTCGTGCTGATCGGCTACGGCGCCGCGACGGGCGCCGAGCTGGCGGTGAGCTGGTGGATCACCGGCGACTACCTGGACGGCATCCCGCCGACCTGGTGGATCGTCCTCTACACCGCCGTCGTGGGGCTCGTGCTGCTGTTCGTGGCCGTCCAGGGGCTGGTCGGGGTGGCGGCGCTGGAGCGGGCGGTCGCGCGGCGCTGCCTGGGCCCGAGCCCGCTCGCCGAGTACGAGCGCCGGATCGCCCAGCTGTCGGTGACCCGCGCGGAGGTCGTGGACGCGGTGGACGACGAGCGCCGCCGCATCGAGCGCGACCTGCACGACGGCGTCCAGCAGCGGCTCGTCGCGCTCGGCATGCTGATCGGCCGGGCCCGCCGCGCCGGCGACCACGCGCGGGCCGCCGACCTGCTGAAACAGGCGCACGAGGAGTCGCAGCGCGCCCTGGAGGACCTGCGCGAGGTCACCTGGCGCGTCTACCCGGCGGCGCTCGACGGGGAGGGGCTGCGGGCGGCGCTGGAGTCGGTCGCCGAGCGGTCGGCCGTCCCGGTGGAGATCCGCTACGACGTGCCGGGCCGTCCGCCGCACGCGGTCGAGACCGCCGCGTACTTCGTGGTGTGCGAGGCCGTCACGAACGCCGCCAAGCACTCCGGCGCCGGACGGGTGCGCGTCGAGGTCGCCGGATCCGCGACAATGATCGGCGTGCGCATCGAGGACGACGGGGCCGGCGGGGCCGATCCGTCCGGCGGCGGGCTGGCCGGGCTCGCCCGCCGGGTCGCCGCGCTGGACGGGACGTTCGCCGTGCACAGCCCGTCCGGCGGCCCGACGGTGATCACCGCGGAGCTGCCGTGCGGGTGATGCTGGCCGAGGACTCCACGCTGCTGCGCGAGGGCCTGGTGCGGCTGCTCGCCGAGGAGGGCCACGAGGTCGCGGCGGCGGTCGGCGACGGCGACGCGCTGATCGCGGCGGTCGCCGGCAGCCCGCCGGACGTGGTGGTGGTGGACGTCCGGATGCCGCCGACGCACACCGACGAGGGCCTGCGCGCCGCGCTGGAGATCCGCCGCCGCTGGCCGGGTGTCGGCGTGCTCGTCCTGTCGCAGTACGTCGAGAAGCGCTACGCCACCGAGCTGATCACCGCGGACACCACCGGCGTCGGCTACCTGCTGAAGGACCGGGTGGCGCAGGTCGAGGAGTTCCTCGAAGCCCTCGACCGGGTCGGTGCCGGCGGGGCCGCGTTCGACCCCGAGGTGGTGCGGCGGCTGCTGGCGCACAGCACGCACGCCGACCCGCTGTCCCGGCTGACCCCGCGCGAACGCGACGTCCTCGACCACATGGCCCAGGGCCACACCAACGCCTCGATCGCCGCGCACCTGCACGTCTCGCAGAGCGCGGTGGAGAAGCACGTCAACGCGATCTTCGACAAGCTGGACCTGTCGCACGCGGCCGGGTACAGCCGCCGCGTGCTGGCGGTGCTGCGCTACCTCGGCTCCTGAGAGCCGGTGACACGGGAGGAGACGACCATGGTCGGCAAGCTCGACTGGGAACCGGCCGCCGGGCGGCCGGACCTGCTGGCGGACCCGGTGGCGGCCGCGATCGGCGGCGTCGCGGACGCCGAGACCGCGCCCATCGACCCGGACCTGGCCGACACGGCGGCGTTCTGCGAGCGCTACGACGTGCCGCTGGAGGTCAGCGCCAACTGCGTCGTCGTCGCCGCCAAGCGCGGCGGCGAGGTCGCCTACGCGGCCTGCATGGTCCTCGCGACCGGCCGCGCCGACGTGAACGGCGTCGTCCGCAAGCACCTCGGCGCCCGGAAGGTCTCGTTCGCGCCGATGGACCAGGCGACCTCGCTCACCGGGATGGAGTACGGCGGCATCACCCCGGTCGGCCTGCCCGCCGGCTGGCCGATCCTGGTGGACGAGGCGGTCGCCGCCGCGCCCCGCGTCGTCATCGGCAGCGGCCTGCGCAAGTCCAAGATCCTGCTCCCCGGCAAGGCGCTGGCGGGCCTGCCCGGCGCCGAGGTCATCGCCCTGGGGCGGTAGCCGTGCCGTCCGACGCGCTGCGCCGCGCCCTCACCGACCCCGGGCCGCCCCCGCTGCCGGACCGCGCCGCCCGGCTGCTGGAGGACCTGGACGCGCCGCCCCGCCTGGCCGCGCACCTGCGCGCCGTCCACGAGGTCGCCGCCGAACTCCTCGCCTGGGTCGCGGCCCGGCACCCGTCCGTCGCCGTGGACGCCGGAGCCGTCCTGTTCGGCGCGGCGACCCACGACATCGGCAAGGCCGTGCATCCGGACGAGCTGTCCGGGCCCGGCTCGCGGCACGAACCGGCGGGCCACGCCCTGCTCCGCGAACGCGGCGTGGACGAGCGGCTGGCCCGCTTCGCCCGCACCCACGCGTCCTGGGACGCCCCGGACGCCGGCGTCGACGACCTGCTCGTCAGCCTCGCCGACAAGGTCTGGAAGGCCAAGCGCGTCCCCGGCCTGGAGCAGCGCGTGGTGGAGGTGCTGGCCGCCGCGTCCGGGGCCGAGCACTGGGAGGTCTTCATGGAGCTCGACGACGTCTGCGACCGCCTCGCCGCCGGCGCGGACCGCCGCCTGGCGTTCCAGTCGTCCTATCCGGTGGTCGCGTGACCGTTCGGCGCGGCTGTGCGGCGGGGCCCCCGCGGCCCGCCGCGCCGCGTCGTGGGTGATCCGACATCGCGGGTAGACCCGCGGGCCGTCCGGAACTCATCGCGCGGGCCGAAATCAATCCGGGATCGCGCCGACCCGGTAGGCGGTGCCTCCCGCCGCGCGGGCCCGGTCGAGCAGGGCGCGGTTGGCGGCGAGCATCTCCGGGACGGGCGCGGATCCGGGGGAGGCGGTCTTCAGGACGCTGAACAGCACCGGTTCCGGCGGTGCGGCGAGCATCGGCACGTGCCCGACGCGCAGCGCCTTGACCAGGACGATCCCGCTGAGGCCGAGGTCGTGGGGCGTCATGCCCTTGAGCGTGGTCTCGATGACGTCGGCGGCGCGTTCGCGCGGCAGGAACACCATGGCCCACGGGTGCGGCCGCGCCCACTCGCCGAGCGCGACGAGCTCCTCGACGTCGGGGCGCATGCGGTCGGCGAACGCGAGGAAGGGCAGCTCTTCGGTCTCGGCGGTGCCCGGCGGGACCGGGCCGTCCCCGTACAGGGTGGCCTTGATCTCGTACCGCCATCCGTCCGGCGACGGCTTGGCCTGCCCCGAGATGTCGTCGGCCGCGAGCTCGCCCTGCAGCCGCAGTAGGTCGGCCGCGTCGCGGCATGGGACGGTGCAGGTCAGGACCCGTTCCGGCGCCGGGACGAGGCGCAGCGTCGCGCTCGTGATCACGCCGTGCCGGCCGAGCCCGCCCCGGACCGCGTCGAACAGTTCCGGCCGGACGCGCGGCGAGCACGGGACGGCCTGCCCGTCCTTCACGACGTCGAGGGCGAGGACGTGGTCGGCCTGCGTCCCGTGCAGGTGGGAGGTGCCGCCGACGCCGCCCGCCGAGATCGTCCCGCCGACGGTCACGTCGAGGAAGTCGGTCAGCACGGGCGGGGCGAGGCCGTGCGGCAGCGTCGCGGCCAGTACCTCGCGCCAGGTCGTCCCGGCGCCGGCGACCGCGTGCCCGGAGGCGACGTCCTCCACCCCGGCGAGGCCCCGCATGTCGAGGCAGATCCCGCTGGTCAGCGACTGGCCGAACGTCGAGTGCCCGCACCCGCGGGGGACCGCGTCCAGCCGCCGCGCCCGCGCCTCCCGCAGCGCGTCGGCGACCTCGTCCGCGCTGCGCGGCCGCACCGACCGCGCCGGTGCGCCCGCCACGATCCCGCCGAAGTCCCGCATGGAACCGAGCGTCCCAGCACGGCCGCGGCCAGGGAACCCCGGTCGGCCTCCGGGCGTCCGGCCGCCGCTCAGCGGGCGCGCAGGCGGTCGCCGACGCGGGTCAGGGCGTCCCCGAGGAGTTCGATCTCCGCGGGGGTGAGGACGTCGATGAGCGCCTCCCGGACGACCCTGCGGTGCCCGGGGCGGACCCGGTCCAGGGTGGCGGCGCCGTCCTCGGTGAGCTCCGCCCACACCGAGCGCCGGTCGGACTCGCAGCCGGTCCGCTTGACCAGCCCCGCCTGCTCCAGCCGGGTGACCTGGTAGGTGAGCCGGCTCTTGGAGATCATCACCTCGCGCGCGAGGTCGGACATGCGCAGCCGGCCGCCGCCGGCCAGGCGCAGCCGCACCAGCACCTCGAACTCCGCGTGCGACAGCCCGCCGTCCCGTTTGAGTTGCCGCTCGATCTCGTGGTCGAGCAGGTGCCCGGCGGCCAGGAAGGCCGTCCAGGCGCGCAGCTCGGCCGGTTCGAGGGCGTCCCCCGCGTCCGTCATACGGGTGATTCTAGTTGACCTGGACGTCAACTGAAGTTTCTAGATGGTCTGAATTTGAACGATGTCTGCTACGGTCGGGATGGTTCAACTTTTAACCATCGACGCGAGACACCGGAGGACCGGCAATGCTCCCCGCCCGACGCCATCCCCTGCTGCCCGACGCCGGACTGCTGATCGGCCGGCTGGCCCTCGGCGCGATCCTCATCGCGCACGGCTGGCAGAAGCTGCACGACACCGGCCACGCGGCGGTCGCCGCGCAGTTCGACGGCCTCGGCATCCCGATGCCCGGCGCGTCGGCCTACTTCGGCACCTGGGTCGAACTGGCCGGCGGCGCCGCGCTGGTCGCCGGCGTCCTGCTCCCCGTCGCCGGCGTGCTGATCGCCGTGGACATGGCCGGCGCGTTCTGGTTCGTGCACAAGGACCACGGCCTGTTCTCGGAGAAGGGCGGCTACGAGTACGTCCTGATGCTCGGCGCCGCCGCGCTGCTGTTCGCCCTCGCCGGCGGAGGCCGGTTCTCCCTGGACGCGGTCCTGTGGCGGCGCCTGACCCGGCGCAGCGAGACCGGCGCCGCCGACCGTCGGCCCGTCCACGTCTGACCCGCCCGTACCGGCCCCCGCGCAGGAATTCACGAGCGCGGGGGCCGCCGCGTTGCCAGGATGGCGCCATGGACGCGTGGAAGGCGGTGATGGCCGAATACGCCGCGCTGGAGGCGCAGCAGGCCGACCCCCGCGTCCACAGGGACTTCCGGCGCGCGCGCAGGTTGCGCCGTTGCACGGAGGCACTGCGGCCGCTCAACGAGGACGCGGTGCGCCTCAGGACTCTCCTGGACGACCTGCGAGACGTCCAGGGGCTGACCGCCGACCCCGCCTGGCGCGCCGAGGCCGGCCGGATCGAGCGGGAGGCGGCGCTTCTGCGGGCGGACCTGGCCGCCGCGGTCGACGCCCGTGATCCCTTCGACCCGTACGACGTCATCGTGCTGATCGACGCGGAGGCGGGCGACCACCGCCCCGTCCAGGTCGTCGTGGACGCCTACCGCGAGGACGCGCGCGTCAGGGGCTGGCGCGTCGAGCATCTCTACAACGACCCGCCGCCGCACTGGGCGATGCTGGGCATCGGGGCGGGGGAGGAGGGGCCCGGTCCCTGGTCCGTGCTGAAGAACGGCGCCGGACCTCGGACGGTGCGCACTGCGGACGGCCTCGCCGCCGCGCACGTCACCGTCCTGCCCGACGCGGGCCCCGCCCTCGTTGATCCCCGGGACGTCCGCATCGACCTGTACTGCACGCGCGATCCGGGCGCCCAGACCACGCTGCGGGTGCTCCACGAACCGACCGGCATCGGCGCTTACGGACGCGATCCGGTCCCCGCGCGCGCCCAGGCGAACGCCCTGCGCGTCGTATGGGCTCAACTCGCGGCGATGAAGAGCGCCCCTGAAGGCCGCTACCAGGCGGTTCCGCAGCCGCCGGGCGGGCATCTGCGCCTGCGGGCCGCGACGGGCCCGGCCGCAGCAGTGTGATCTACGCGACTTTTCTCGTGCCCTGGACAGGGAAGGTGACATTCAGGTAAACAACGGTCACCAGCCTGGAAAGGGATATGGTCCGGTCCAAAACCGGGCCGTGGGCGCCCCGCCTCCCTGACATCCCGGTTTTCTGTCATCGGGTCTTTACGTCGAACTGACACAATGTTCCCGATGACCGTTTCTGGGCATGGTGATGACGGAGAGTTCCTCGAGAGGCGGGTCGCTGGTGTCGCGCGGTAGTGAGTTCGTTGTGGTGGCCAATCGGCTTCCGGTCGACCGGAGCGTCGGCGCGGACGGAGTTCCGGCCTGGCGGCGCAGCCCGGGCGGGCTCGTCAGCGCGATCGCCCCGGTGATGCGGCGCAGGAACGGCACCTGGATCGGCTGGACGGGTGCGCCCGACGAGGAGTTGCAGCCGTTCGACGAGGACGGCATGTCGCTGTATCCCATCGCGCAGTCCGCCGAGGAGGTCGCGCTCTATTACGAGGGCTTCTCCAACGCCACGCTGTGGCCGCTCTACCACGACGTCGTCGCCCCGCCCATCTACGACCGCGCCATGTGGGACGCCTATGTGCGGGTGAACCGGCGGTTCGCGGAGGCGGCGGCGAAGGTCGCGTCCGACGGCGCGATCGTCTGGGTGCAGGACTACCAGCTCCAGCTCGTCCCGGCGATGCTGCGCGCGCTCCGCCCGGACCTGCGCATCGGCTTCTTCCTGCACATCCCGTTCCCGCCGGTCGAGCTGTTCTGGCAGCTGCCCTGGCGGCGGCAGATCCTGGAGGGCCTGCTCGGCGCCGACCTCGTCGGCTTCCAGCTGCCCGGCGCGGCGGCCAACTTCGTCCGGCTGTGCCGGCGGCTGCTGGACACCCGCTACTCCAAGCAGGACGTCTTCTGGGACGACCGGGTCGTGCGGGCCCGCGCCTTCCCGATCTCGGTGGACGTCGGCGAGCTGAACGACCTGGTCGGGCGCCCCGACGTGGTCGAGCGCGCGCAGGAGATCCGCACCGACCTCGGCGACGCGACGGTCCTGCTGGGCGTCGACCGGCTCGACTACACCAAGGGCATCACCCAGCGGCTGCAGGCGTTCGGCGAGCTGTTCGGCGACGGCCACCTCAAGCCGGGCCAGGCGGTGTTCGTGCAGATCGCGACGCCGAGCCGGGAGCGCGTCGAGCAGTACCAGCTGCTGCGCGAGGAGATCGAGCAGCAGGTCGGCCGGATCAACGGCGAATACGGCGAGATCGGGTTTCCGGTCATCCACTATCTGCACAGCTCGTATGACCGTTCCGAGCTGACCGCGCTCTACCTGGCCGCGGACGTGATGGTGGTCACCCCGCTGCGCGACGGGATGAACCTGGTGGCCAAGGAGTACGTGGCCTGCCGCCGGGACCTGCGCGGATCGCTCGTGCTCAGCGAGTTCGCCGGTGCCGCCGCCGAGCTGAAGCGCGGCGCCTTCCAGGTCAACCCCTACGACATCGACGGCCTGAAGGGCACGCTGCTGGCCGCCCTGGCCGCCGAGCCCGCCGAGCAGGCCCGGCGGATGCGCTCGATGCGCCGCCGCGTCATCGAGCACGACGTGGACCGCTGGGCGCAGGACTTCCTCAGCGAGCTGGAGCGCCCCGTCCGGTCGGTCCCGTCGCCGGTCAGCGTGCTGGAGGGCTGACCCGCAGGTCGAAGGAGGCCCAGACGGCCTTCCCGCCGGTGGACAGCCGGGCCCAGCCCCACGCGTCGCTGACCCCGCTCACCACGAGCAGCCCGCGGCCGCCCTCGACGAAGCGGTCCGGGTCGTTCGGCAGCGGCTCGGGCGCGCGCGCCCCCGGGTCGGTCACCGTGACGACGAGCCGCCGCGGGTGACCCACCAGGACGACCTGGATCGGGCACAGCGGCAGCGGCTGGGGGAGCCCCTCCAGGCCGTGCCGCAGCGCGTTCGTCACCAGTTCCGAGACGGCGACGACGACGTCCTCGGCGTCCTCGGTCAGGCCCCACTCGCGCAGTGTGGCCTGGGTGAACTCGCG
Organism: Actinomadura sp. NTSP31; assembly: GCF_041951385.1. Lineage (NCBI taxonomy): Bacteria > Bacillati > Actinomycetota > Actinomycetes > Streptosporangiales > Thermomonosporaceae > Actinomadura > Actinomadura sp. NTSP31. The sequence goes on from NZ_JBGNUT010000006.1 coordinate 127,828, forward strand.
CGCGGTGCGCGGCGCGGTGATCTCCGCGGGCAGCACCTTGCGGGCGGTGCGGGGAGTGCCGGCGTGCGCGGCGGGCCACAGCCCGGCGAGTCCGGGCGCGGGCTCCGGGGCGTTCGCTGGAGCGTTCGGGCGCGCGGCCGCCTGCGGGGCGTCCGGCCAGGGCGCGTGCACGGCGTGCCGCGGTCCGCGGCCGCTCATGGCGGCGTGGGCCGCGACGTCGTCTGCCTGGTCAACGGTCATTTCTCGAACCTCGAAGGCGTGCTGAGTCGGTACCGGCGAGCGTTCGCTATCTTGCTCCCCAAGTCGTGCAGATGCAAGACCGTCTGCATGAACGAATGCAAGAACGAATGCACGTGCATCTCGTACCATGGTGTGGGGTGGGGCGAGATCGCGGCCTTCCCGCAGGGGGAGGCCGAGACGCCTGAGGGGGCACAAACGATGAACGGCCACCAGATGCCGGACTGGCGCGACGGGCTGGTCTGGCAGAAGAGCCGGCGCAGCAACCCCAGCGGGAACTGCGTCGAGATGGCCGAACTCCCGACCGGGGAGATCGCGGTGCGCAACTCCAGGGACCCGGAGGGGGCCGTGCTCGTCTACACGCGCGAGGAGGTGGAGGCGTTCGTGGGCGGGGCCAAGGACGGCGACTTCGACCACATGCTGGTCTGACCGTCCAATGAACCGAACGGGATTCCATTCGGCCCGTCCGGCCCGGTAACGTGCGGCCATGCACCTGGGGCACGTAGCGGCACAGACGCCCGACAAGCCCGCCGTGATCATGGCGGGCTCCGGCCGGGTCGTCACCTTCCGGGAACTGAACGAGGCGTCCAACCGGCTCGCGCGGCTGCTCCACGCGGAGGGGCTGCGGCCGGGCGACCACATCGCCTTCATGCTGGAGAACCATCCGCTCTACCTGGCCGTGGCATGGGCCGCCCAGCGGTCCGGGCTCTACTACACGGCCATCAGCTCCCGGCTCCAGGCGGAGGAGCTCGCCTACATCGTGGGCAACTGCGAGGCCAAGGTCTTCATCACCAGCGCGTCGATGACGGCCGCCGCGCAGGACCCGCCGGACGTGCCGCTGCGCCTCATGCTCGGCGGCACGGCACCGGGCTACGACTCCTACGAGGAACGCGTCGCCGCGCACCCCGCCGAGCCGATCGAGCACGAGTGCGAGGGGCAGGACATGCTCTACTCCTCGGGCACGACCGGGCGCCCCAAGGGCGTCAAACCGCCGCTGACGCAGGCGCCCATGGGCACCGCCGGCCCGCTCTACATGCTGATCACCGGGCTTTTCGGGGCCGGCGGCGACTCGGTGTACCTGTCCCCGGCGCCGCTCTACCACGCCGCGCCGCTGCGCTACTCGATGATCTTCCAGCGGTGCGGCGCCACCGTGGTGGTCATGGAGAAGTTCGACGCCGAGCAGGCCCTCGCCGCCATCGAGAAGTACGGCGTCACGCACAGCCAGTGGGTGCCGACCATGTTCATCCGGATGCTGAAGCTGCCGGACGAGGTCCGCGCCAAGTACGACCTGTCGAGCCTGGCGTGCGCCGTGCACGCCGCCGCGCCCTGCCCCGTGCCGGTCAAGGAGCGGATGATCGACTGGTGGGGCCCGATCCTGCACGAGTACTACGCGGGCACCGAGGGCAACTGCTTCGTCTACACCAACTCCGAGGACTGGCTGGCGCACAAGGGCACCGTCGGCCGGCCCATCCTCGGGGAGGTCCACGTCCTGGACGAGGACGGCGCCGAGCAGCCCCCGGGCACACCCGGCACGCTGTACTTCGGCGGCGGCCCGTCGTTCGAGTACCACGGCGACCAGGCCAAGACCGACGCGTCCCGCGACCCCTGGGGGCACGGGTGGACGACGCTCGGCGACATCGGCCACCTCGACGAGGACGGCTTCCTCTACCTCACCGACCGCCGCTCCTACATGATCATCAGCGGCGGGGTGAACATCTACCCGCAGGAGGCGGAGAACGTCCTCGCGGTGCATCCGGAGGTCGCGGACGTCGCGGTGTTCGGCGTCCCGGACGCCGAGATGGGGGAGGCGGTCAAGGCCGTCGTCCAGCCGGCGTCCCTGGACGACGCGGGCCCCGAGCTGGAGGCGGAGCTGATCGCCTACTGCCGCGAGCACCTCGCCCACTACAAGTGCCCGCGCTCGGTCGACTTCCGGCCCGAACTGCCGCGCCACCCGACGGGCAAGCTCTACAAGCGCCTGCTCCGGGACGAGTACTGGAAGGACCAGAGCCCGGCGTCCGCCTGATCCGGCGTTGGAACGTCCATAAACGGGGCTCAGAGCCCCGAGGACGGCGAAAGCCCCGGTCCGGGAACAGGATTCCCGGACCGGGGCTCGCAGGACGTCAGCGGCGTCCTAGTGCATCGCCATCGGCACTTCGGCCTTCTCCGCGGCGGCGGTGGTGTCCGGCCGCTTGCGCGGCAGCAGCAGCGCCGGGAGGAAGGCCAGCGCCAGCAGCGCCACCGCGTACCAGTAGGTGTGCTGGAACGCGTCCGCCATCGGCCCGGCGATCTTGTGCATGATCGCCTCCGGGACCTTCTGCCCGGGCTTCGCCTGGCCGCCCCCGCCGAACGGCTTGAGGTTGGACGCCAGCGTGTTCGCCAGCAGCACCGAGATCAGCGCGGTGCCGAGCGACGTCGACACCTGCTGGATGATGTTCAGCATCGTGCTGGCCCGCGGCACCTCGTCGTGCTCCAGGGTCTGGATCGCGGCGGCCATGGTCGGCATCATCGTCATGCCCATGCCGAGGCCCATCACGAACAGCACCGCGCCGAGCGCCCAGAAGGACGTGTCGGCCCCCAGGATCGCGGCGAAGCCCGCCACCGACAGCACCACCACGACCAGGCCCACGAGGACCACCCGGCCGGGACCGATCCGGTCGGTCAGCTTGCCGCCGATCGGCATGGTGACCATCGCGCCGAGGCCCTGCGGGGCCAGCAGCAGGCCCGAGTGCAGGGCGCCCTGCCCGCGCACCGTCTGGTAGTACAGCGGGAGCAGCAGCATCGCGCCCATGAACGCCGCCATGAACAGCACCATCGTGCCGGACGCGGCCAGCACCGAGCGGCGCTTGAGCAGCCGCAGGTCGATCAGCGGGCTCTTGGCGTTCAGCGCCCGGAACACGAACCCGATCACCAGGACCGCGCCGACCACGGTCGGGAGCAGCCCCTCCGGCTTGGTGAAGTCCTTCAGCTCGGCGCCCTTGGCGAGGCCGTAGATCAGCGCGGCCAGGCCGGGGGACAGCAGGAGCAGGCCGGGGATGTCCAGCCGCTCGCCCCGGCGCGGCTCGTCCCGCTTCAGGATCCGCCCGGACATGAACAGCGCGACGATGCCGATCGGCAGGTTGATGAAGAAGATCCACCGCCACGACACGTCGTCGACCAGCCAGCCGCCGAGGATGGGGCCGAGGATCGGGCCGAGCAGCATCGGGATGCCGACGACGCTCATCACCTGGCCGACCCGCTTCGGGCCGGCGGCCTGCGTCAGGATCGTCATGCCGGCCGGCATGATCATGCCGCCGCCGAGGCCCTGCAGCACCCGGAACACGATCAGCGAGCTCGCCGACCAGGCCACCCCGGCCAGCATCGAGCCGATCACGAACAGCCCGATCGAGATCATGTAGAGCCGCTTGGTGCCGAACCGTGCCGCGGCCCACCCGGTGATCGGGATCACCGTGGCCAGCGCGAGGGTGTATCCGGTCGCGACCCACTGGATGGTGGCCAGCGGGGCGTCGAACTCCTTGGTCAGGTCATTGATCGCGACGTTGACGACGGTCACGTCGAGGATGGACATGATCGCGCCGAGGACGACGCACATGGCCACCGCGAGCACGCCGCGGTCCAGCCCCCCGCCGGGGGGCTGGTCCGCCAGCGGGCCGTCCGCCGTCTGCGAGGACGCGGGAGCGGTCAACTCTCTTCCAATCGTCAGGGGCCCGTGCATGCGGGCACGCGGGACCGTGGGGGAACGTTCTCGGGGATACCGCAGCAAAATACTGCAGAGACTGACACTTTCGCGAACGAGTTAACTTCGCGGCCTTCGGGACTATTCCAGGAGGGTCCGACACTCTGACCGGGGTCTGCGCTGCTCCCCGGCCTCCAGGCTCCGACCTCGACCGCGGTCGAGGTCAACACAGTGTGACGCATCCGACATCGAGGTCTCCCCCTCCCTACAGAGCGTCCCGAACCGTACGCACAGGCAGACCGGCGCCCCACGAAGAACTCATCGCCCGTACCCCGAAATTTCCAACAACGTCCCATCACTTGCCACGCCCCGTGACGACGCCCTCAGGAAACCTTCAACCGCCGCCCCAACGCCTCGGCCCCTCGCACCTCCTGCCCCGCGGCAATGCGAACGATCAGCTTCCGGTTCCCCGCCAACGGCGAGAGATCGAGCCCCGGGGCGGCTTCGATGAGATCGAGAGACCGCAGCCGGGGCAGGGACGCCAGCGGAGCGAGGTTGGTGATGTCACGGCAGCCGCTCAGGTCCAACGTGGACAGCTTGCGGAGGCCGGACAGCGGTCAGATTCCCTACGCCGCTCCGATCCAGGTAGAGAGGTAGGCGACGCTCAGTGTTGTCTGCGGACGCGTGAACCGCTCGAAGCGAACACCGAGGAGCTCCAGCGTGTCCAGGCTTTCGCTGATGGACGCGAGGTAGCGCCGGGTGAACTCGTCGTCGTCGGCTTTGCCTTCCGGGGCCGTGAGCGTTCGTGCGGGGAGCCGGGACAGGGCGGCTCCGACCTGGTCGGCGAGTCCGGTGAGCCGCGCGAGTGTTTCGGCGGACGCGCGCGGCCCGAACTCCGGTAGGTGAATGACGATGCGCGCCAGGCAGTCGCAGCACTCGTCCAGCACGACCTCGTAAAGGTGCGCGCCCGCCTCGCCCAGCTCGAACTCCGCCCGCCGTGCCGATAGCCGCGACCGCAGGCCCCGCGCGAGCTTCACCGGGTCGGCGTCCGCCGCGAAGAAGGCCTCGTCCGAGAGGTCGGCGGTGTCGAGGGTGTGGACGACGGCGAACAGCGCCGCGTCGCGGTCGCCGTCGGTGAGCCCGCCGAACTCGTTGGCGGCGAACGTCAGGAGCCGTTCGGCCACCGAGTCGGCGATGTCCTCGAACTGCCGCTGGACGCGCCGCCGTCTGATCTCGTCGGGGAAACCCGTCCTGATCAGCTCGGTGAGGTCCTTTCCGGCGGCGTCCCTGGTGGAACGTCCGGCGATGAACCGCCCGACGGCCAGCCGCGCCACCGACGCGCCCACCCGCAAAGCCGCCACCTCGACCGACATGGCACCTCCGCTTCAGCCGGAAGAGCCATTATGGCGAGAACCCAGGTCTCACGCGACCGCCATTGTCCGGTCTTCGCGCGTCCCCGAGATCTCTTGCGGCACATGAACGAACCCCTGGCGGCGCCGCGAGGCGACCGACACCCTCAGGTCCGGGCGGTACGCCGCAGGGCATATCCCGTCGTATCCATGCTTGACGATTCCCCAGTAGATGTCTTCGGAGACCGCGAGAACGAGCGGTGAACTGCTCGCCCGCAGGCATTTCTTCAGCCTCGGCGCGTCCAGTAATCGACAGGCCAGGTCGATCGCCTCACCGAACGGCCCGTTCTCGTCCCGGTGGATCTCGCCTGCGTGCACGACGGCTCGAAGGCGCATGCACCTGCTCGGCCGCTCCGCCGCCGATATCGACTCGTTGTAGTCGGCCAGCTGCCGGTTGAGGCCCGGAACGAGGCGGGACAGCAGATGGGTCTTCGGTAGTTCGTCGACCGGGTGGAACAGTGCGAGGACGCCGTCTCCGCGGTCCTCGAACGGGTCGCACCACCGGTCCTCGATGCCCGCGGCCGCCATGGCCCGCTTCACCTGGCCGTAGATCTGGCTCCGCAGTTCCTCCTTGATCGGGTTCGTGCGGAGCGCCCCGGTCGAGTTCTCCAGGTCGACGGCCAGAATGCTCCTGTGCACCGGGTTGCCGCTCACCTGGACGCCCCCAAATTCGCTCTGCTGTTAGAACCTCTGGCAATAGTCTGCAACCGGTTCTCTGAGTCGTGCAAGGTGCACAGCGGCATGCATCGCACCCGGATCGCCTCTGTATCCATCTGGCAAGGTTGACGACTTCCAGTGAGACAGAATGATGTCAAAGGTGGGGAACCGCTTTTCCGCGAGGTCTGGTGATCCAGGCGGCGCGAGGTTATCGTTGCCCTGCAACTTGCAGATCGGCGTCCGGGCCGCAGAACCGAAACCGATTCGCTGGGAGGCCGGGGTGGCAGCAGCGCCGACCGTCCGCCGTCGCCGCCTCGGCATCGAGTTGCGGAGGCTGCGGGAGCACCTCGGCCGCACGGTCGAGGAGGTCGCAGATCGGCTCGGCTGGTCTCCGTCGAAACTGAGCCGCATTGAGAACGCCCGGATCGGCGTGCGGGTCTCGGACGTCCGGCTGTTGCTGGAGTTGTACCGCGTGGGGGAGAGGCACAAGGGGGAGGTGCTGGCCCTCGCGCAGGCCGCGACGGAGCACGGCTGGTGGGCCGGGTACCGGGATGTCCTGTCCGGCGAATTCGGTACCTATGTCGCCCTGGAGGACGAGGCGCGCACCGCGCTCACCTTCACCACGTACGCCGTTCCGGGGCTCTTGCAGAGCAAGGATTACGCGCACCGCATATTGAGCAGCGGGAGGGTCATCGCCGTTTCCACTCCGCGCGAGGTCGAGCGCCGGCTGGAACTGCGCATGCGGCGGCAGGAAGTGCTGCACGGCGATGGTTCCCTGACCCTCTCGGCCGTGGTGGACGAGTCCGTCCTGCTGCGCGTCATCGGCGGCCGGGATATCATGCGCCGGCAGATGCTCGATCTGCTCGAACTCGCTGAATTACCGAATGTCCACGTCCACGTGCTTCCCCTGGACGTCGACCGAGAGCCGATATTCGCGGACGACTTCACACTTCTGGATTTCGCACCCGCCTACGACGTCACCTTCCCTGACGTGGTCTACCTGGAGAATCTGTCGACCACGGCGGTGCTTCAGCGCGACGGCGTCACGCACATGTACCGGTTGTGCTGGGAGGCGCTCAGGTCGGTCTCGCTTTCCGCGGACGAGTCGCTGCGGCGGATATCCCGGGCGGCGGAGGAATGGGGTCCGTCCGGCGCCCGGAGCTGCGCCGACGTGTGATCACGACCGCGGATCGGCCTGCTTCGAGAGCCTCGGCAGCGCCTGGAAATCCTGCCGGGAGATGATGAGGACGGGTCCGTCGGTCCCTTGCTTGGAGTCTCGCATGGCGATGCCGCCCGGCGAATGGCGGGCGACCTCTACGCAATACGTCTCCTTGCATCTGCGACTCTTGCGCCATGCCGACGGCTGTGCGTCGGATGTCGGGCCGGTCGCGTCGTCGTCCGCCCATTCGGGCATGCGGGGTCCTTTCCTTCCAACGGGGCCGCAGGTCGCGGGCTGGGGTAGAGAGTAGCGAGGACGCCGTCGACTTCGAGGGGTTTCCTGCAACATTCCCGACATGTTCTCTAACTAGGAAAAAACCGGACAGCCCGGACCAAATGAACGCTTGGTTCGCTTGGTCCTCATGCGCGGGCGACGAATCGGGCGCCCGGGCGGTGCGTCGCCGCCCGAGAATGACCGGCTGGCCATTTTCTGGCTGGGCGCCTAATTCGTGAGAGTCTCAATCGCCCATCGAATGGTCGTCCGTGGAGACGGCCACCACCGCGCGCCGGCTCCTCGTGCGGCTCCCGCACCGAACGAATCGTGTTGACGGCTGGCGGCGGGGCGGGCAGGATGCGGGGGGTTGTGATCATCTAGAGGATCTGAGGGGCCTGGCCCGGGGACGGTCCGGCAACCTGCTTTTGTGGCAAGGTGCCAATGCCAGGAGCGATGAGGAGAGTTCATGGGCGTGCGCCTTGATGTTCCTGTGCTGGCCGGGACGGTCGTCCGGCTGGAGCCGCTGTCGATGGGGCATGTGCCGGAGCTGGCGGAGGCCGCCGAGGAGAACCGGTCGTCGTACGGGTTCACGCTCGTGCCCGGTGCGGCGGACATGGAGTCGTACGTCGCCGGGCAGCTCGCGCGGCCTGGGCTGACGCCGTTCGCGCAGGTCAGGGTCGCGGACGGGAAAGCGGTGGGGCATACGGGGCTGTGGGATCCGCGGACGTGGCCCGGCACGGAGCGGTTGAGCGCGATCGAGATCGGGTGGACGTGGCTGGCGGCGTCCGCGCAGGGCACCGGCATCAACGTCGAGGCGAAGAAGCTCCTGTTCACCTACGCGTTCGAGACGCTGGGCGTGGTGCGCGTCGACCTCAAGACCGATGCGCGGAACGAGCGGTCGCGGCGGGCGATCGAACGGCTCGGCGTGCATTTCGAGGGCGTCCTGCGGAGCTGGTCGCCGTCGTGGGCACCGGACGAGGAGGGCACGCTGCGTGATTCGGCGATGTTCTCGGTGGTCGAGCCGGAATGGCCGTCGGTGAAGACGGCCATGACGAATCGTCTGGCGGAGACCGTCGGGCGGTGACGGTGAGGGAACTTCCCGGGTGCGCGCCGGTGCTGGGCGGGGCGCTCGTGCGGCTGGAGCCGCTGTCGATGGGGCATGTGCCGGAGTTGGCGGAGGCCGCCGAGGAGGGACGGGCGGCGTACGGGTTCACTCCGGTGCCTTCCGCGGCCGGGATGGAGTCGTACGTCGCCGGCAAGCTCGACCGCTCTGAGCTGATGCCGTTTGCGCAGGTCAGGGTGATGGATGGGAAGGCGGTCGGGCACACCGCGCTGTTGCATCCGCGGCCGTGGCCCGGCCGGGACCGGCTGTGCGCGGTCGAGATCGGGTGGACGTGGCTGGCGGCGTCCGCGCAGGGCACCGGCATCAACGCCGAGGCCAAGAGGCTCCTGTTCGGCTATGCCTTCGAGACGCTGGGCGTGGCACGCGTGGAGCTCAAGACGGATGCGCGCAACGAGCGGTCGCGGCGGGCCATCGAGCGGCTCGGCGTGCATTTCGAGGGGGTGCTGCGCAGCTACTCGGAGTCGTGGGTGCCCGGCGAGGAGGACGAGCTGCGGGACACGGCCATCTTCTCGGTGATCGCCGACGAATGGCCGTCCGTGAAGACGACCATGACGAACGTCTTGGCAGGGGCCGTCCAGCCCTGACGGCACCCAGCGGCCCTATTGCTGGGTCAGCGAGTCCAGTAGTTCACGGCCGTGCTGCCATGAGCCCAGGCTGCTGGCGGAGTTGATGTGTCCGCACGCGCCCGCCAGGTGCCATCGCGCCTCCCATCGCGCCGCGAAGCCGGCGGCTGCCTCGGGGGTGCAGTACGGGTCGTCGGTGCTGCCCACCACCAGGGCCGGGCACGGCAGCGGCTGCGACGACACGTCGGTGAACGTTGCGGCCGCCTGGTGGGGGAACGCCGGCCCGTCCGGGTCGGGGGGCGCGACCAGGAACGCGGCGCCTGGCGGGCTTGAGGGATTCCTGTTCAGCCAGGTGGACGCCGCCCAGCAGCCCAGGCTGTGGGCTACCAGCACGACGCGGCGGTCCCGCCGGGAAGCCTCGTCGTACGCCTCCTGTACGGCACCGACCCAGTCGTCCAGGTCGGGGGCGGACCAGGAGGCAGGGGAGATCCGCACCGCCGAGGTGTCCCACTGCCGCTCCCACAGGGTCTGCCAGTGCTGCTCGTCCGACCCGTCGATGCCCGGGATGATGATGTATGCGGTCACTGCCCACCACCGTTTCACTCGTCGCTCCCTGCGATCATGGGTGCGCTCGACGCAGATTCTGATGGATGCATCAGGGCGGTGGTGGCAGCGCAAGTGATCTCAAAGAAGATGGTGCGGACGACAATGGAATCACTCGACCGGATTGACCGGGACATCCTCGCCCTGCTCCAGACCGACGGCCGGCTGACCGGCGCGGAGGTCGGGCGCCGTGTCGGACTCTCGCAACCCGCGGCCAGCGCGCGCATCCAGCGGCTGGAGAAGAGCGGTGTCATCACCGGCTACCGGGCCCTGGTCGACCCGGAAGCCCTCGGACTGAACATCCACGCGGTCGTCCGGCTGCGCACCACGCACGCCCGGCTCGCACCCGCCTTGGACTTCGCCTCCCGGACTTCCGAGATCACCTCCACCCTCAGGGTCACCGGGGAGGACTGCCTCATCTTCGACGTCCACTGCCCGCAGGCAGGACGGCTCGAAGAAGTCGTCGACGCACTCGCCCGGTACGGCCCGGTCACCACGTCCCTCGTGCTTCGCGCCTATCCGCGGAAGCCGCTGACCGACGCCACGCCGTCAACGTCATGACCCGTGGCAAGCACTAGAGCTCGAACCAGACGGCGTGGCCCTGGCCGCGTGGCTCCGTGCCCCAGGCCTTCGCGATGGACGCGACGATCCGCAGGCCGCGGCCGGTGACGTCCAGCTCGGCCGCCTCGGCGACGTGCGGGACGGTCACCGCCCGCCCGTCATCGATGACCGCGATCCGGACGGCCCGCGCCGAGTAGGCCACCTCCACCCGGATCTGCCCGTCCCGCCCCGACTCGGTGTAGCGCAGCGCGTTCGTCAGCAGCTCGCTCATACACAGCGCCGCGTCGTCCAGGCACGGGTGCTCCCGGCCCAGTACGTCGCGCAGCCACCGCCGCGCGTGCCCCACCGCCCGGTCCATCCCCGGCAACAGAAGCGCGTCGAACCTCATGGTCGGCGCAGTCATCGCTCACTCCCTTCGCGTCGTTGTCGCGAAAAGGATGAGCGGGCAGGGACGTGACGAGCGATGCGTTCGCCGGCCTCGGCTCCAGGTCCTCGGGCAACAGTGCCTCAGTCACTTTTGACTCGGGCACTGTTGCCGCCTTGGTTGGAAACCTTCACGGTCACGCAAAGTCAAGGCATGATTACGCCATGGAGAACGCGCAGCGCCCGACCATGCGAAGCCGCAAGCTCGGCCAGCGCCTTCGCGCCATCCGTGAGGACCGAGGGCTCACCCTCCAGAAGGCCGCCCGCCTGCTCAACCGCACCCCGTCCTCGCTCAGCAAGCTCGAAACCGGCAAACGCGGCATCCGCCGCCCCGCCCTGGAGCACATGCTCGACCGCTACGAGATCGTCGACCTTGACGAGCGGCAAGTCCTCTACGACCTCGCCCGAGACTCCGGCAAGAAGGGCTGGTGGCTCCGCTACGAGGGAAAAATCTCCGCCTCGATGTTGGATTACATCTCGATCGAGGCGGAGGCTGTATCCAGCAGGACTTTTCAACTCCACCTAATTCCTGGACTCCTTCAGACTGAAGACTATGCTCGCGCGGTCATCGGCTCCACGATTTCCATGGGCGATCCCCATGACGTCGAGGGGCTCACTGAGCTGCGAATGCGCCGTCAGCAGATTCTCTACCGTGATGCGCCTCTTCGTTTCTGGGCCATCCTCGGCGAGGCGGCGCTCTATCAGCAGTTCGGGGGTGCTGAAGTGATGCGAGGGCAGCTTCGACGCCTGGTAGATGTGGCAGCCTTGCCGAATGTGACCTTACAGGTACTCCCGTTCGCTGCGGGTGCGCACCCTGGTCACAATGGTTCGTTCACTACCTTGGCGACTGAAGATTTGTCTGTTGTTCTTGTTGAGAATCAGACGGCGGGCTGGTATCTAGAAGATCTTGCGGATATCCGCTACCACGACATGGTCTTTGACCATCTGAGGGCGGCCGCGCTTGCGCCATCAGACTCCATAGCGATGATCCAGCGGCTAGTGTCGGCACCATGACCAGCAAGGAGTTTTGGTTCTCCCCTTGGCGGAAGAGCAGCCACAGCGGCGGTGGCGGTTCAGAGTGCGTGGAGGTCGCCGCCGTTTGGCGGAAGAGCAGCCACAGTGGCGGTGAAGGACAGGAGTGCGTCGAGGCCGCTGTGGCCTGGCGCAAGAGCAGTCGCAGTAGTGGCAGCGAGGGGCAGTGTGTTGAGGTGGCGGCGGTAGAGCGCCGGGTGGCGGTGCGGGACTCGAAGGATCCGGACGGGGCGGTGCTGGCCGTCGCGCCGTCCGGGTGGGCGTCCCTCCTCGCCGATGCCAAGGCCGGATCCTTCGACCTCGCTCGCTGACGCGGGTACCGGGGGACGAGTGCGCGAGCATCCGTTCCCCGGACGGTCGGGTGCGGTTCCGGTTGTCAGTTCATCGGGGGCTGCCAGTTCGGGTCGGTGATCGACTTCGGGAGCAGGCTGTCGCGGGGCGCGTTCGTCCATTCGGCGGTCTTGACGATCTCGAAGAACTGGCGGGTGCCGGGGCGCAGGCCCGCGTTCTTGGCGCCGGGGGTCACGATGATGCCCTGGCTGGCGGTGAGCCGTCCGGTCGCGGGGTCGATGAGGAGCTGCCACTCGATCGTGCCGTAGTCGCGGGTGGTCTGCCGCATCGCGACGCCCCGGCCCGGGTTTCCGGCGGCGTCCGTGCCGTTGATGGTCCTGACGTCGCGGAGTCCGGCGAGCATCCGGTAGGTCGCGATCCGCACCCGGTCGGTGACGACGCGGTCGACCAGCAGGATGGGGGCGGCCGTGAACAGGTAGAGGTCCGGGTCGCGCAACGGCGTGTGGTCGAACTTGGTCGCGTAGTTCAGGATCCACGCGCGCAGCCTGGACGGATTCGCGGGGAGCCGGCGCTCGTCGCGGGTGTCGAAGTCGAGTTCGGCGCCCTCCTGCTTGAACGGGCCGCGTTCTTCGTCGGGTCCGGGGAGGTGGAGGTCCTGTGCGTCGGGACGCAGATCCGCATCCCAGGCCTTCTCGTCGGCCGGCGTGACGGGGCGGACGTCGACGTCATCGCCGTCCCAGCTCGTCCCGGTCGTCGTCTGGTCTGTCCGGGGGAGCGTCCCGAACTCCTTCGCCGACTTGGCGCCGAGGCTGTAGGAGTCTCGCGTGAGTTGCACGGTGTAGTGGGCGCCGGGGTGAAAGGGAGATGACGCCACGACCGATTCGCCCACCACGCGGTGCACGTACCAAAGCCGTCCGTCGGAGGCGTGCTGTGTCTTCGCGTCCGCGGCGGAGAGCAGGAACGTGGACGCGGGGCCGTTCTGGTCGGCCAGCGGCTCGGGGTGGTAGAGCGGACGCGTCTCCCACCGGTAGGCCGTCCAGGAGACGCCGGCGAGGACGCAGGCGGTGGCGGCTGCGACGAGCGCCGTCATCCGCCTGGAGCGGGGGAGCGGCGCGACGCGGCGGCCCCGGGGGCGGGGCCCGGTGGCTTCGGCCAGCAGGCGGCGGCGGGCCGACCGGGTGGTCTCGGAGGACGGGGGCCGCTCCGCGACGTGCAGCTGATCGATGAGGCTCAGATCATCCACGGTCGTCCTCCTCGTGGCCCGATGCGTGCAGCGCCGCGCGGACCTGCCGGCGGGCGCGGCTCAGCCGCGAGCAGACCGTGCCGTAGGCGATCCCGAGGGCCTCGGCGACCTCCGGATAGCTGAGGTCGGCCAGCGCCACCAGGAGCAGGACGTCGCGGTCGCCGTGCCGCAGCCCGGCCAGGGCCGGGCTCAGGCCGAGGCTCGCTGCCGCCACCGCCGAGGTCACGCTGCTCTCGTGGCTCTCCACGGCGTCGGCGGTGTGCAGCCGCGCCATCGCCCGGTAGCGGCGCAGCTCGTCGCGGCGGTGACGGCTGATCAACCGGGTCGCGATGCCGTAAAGCCAGGGCCGCGCCGACGCGTGCGCCGTGTCGAACGCCGCGCGGCGCCGGAAGGCGATCAGGAAGGTCTCGGCCGCGATGTCGTCCGCGGCGTCCGCGCCGAGCCGCCGGTCCACGTAGCGGTGGATCTGCGCGTAGTGCCGGTCGAAGAGGTCCGCGAACCGTTCGGGGTTCCGCCGCGCCGCGGTGATGACGTCGGCGTCGGACGGCTCCGGGTCGGCGGATCTGCTCGTCTCAGAGGGGGCGCCCGTCACGGCTGGTCCCGCGGTGCTGGGGGAGTGGCCATGGGGGACCCTTCTGGCGGCGTGGAGGGTGGTCACGTCCTTGATTGCCCGGAACCGCCCCGTCCCTTCTCGCGGCGGCCGGTCAGGGGGCGGCGGGCGAGCGTCCGACGGCGTCCTGTGCGTGGACGGTCGTGAGCACCGTGCCGGCCAGCTCCGGTACGGACCGGCCGGTTCCCGTGTCGATGCGAGCGAGTCCCAGCCTGTCGACGGCGTCCAGCATGAGCGTCTGGTAGCGCTCGGTACGGGCGAGGAACCGGTCCATCAAGTGTCGTTCCTCGGGTGTGGCCTCCGCGTAGTGGCCCAATGCGTGTACGCGGGCGCGCAAGACGGCGGGGTCGGCGGTGAACCACACGGCGGCCGTGTGCGGGACGGCCAGTTCCGCGACGCGCGCCGGCCAGAGCGCCGACCCCTCCAGGACGAGTCCGCGGCCGGGCCCCGCCGCGTGATCCGTGACGATCTCCGCGATGCGGGGCCACAGCCTTTCGTAATGGTCGAGGACGGACCTGATCAGCTCATCGGTCGTGAGCGTCGCGTAATGGTCGGCGACGTGCGGTGGGACCTCGCGCTCCGGGGTCCGCCAGGGCCGTCCGGGGTGGCGCGCCAGGTAGTCCGTCGACCTGTGCTCGAATCCGAGCTCGTCCGCCACGGCGGCCGCGATGGTCGACTTTCCGGTGTTGGACGTCCCTCCGATCAGCACCACCCGTACTTCGCCCATGGCGGCGACCTTACTGTCCGGGGCCGACTATTCGGATGCCGCGTTCACCAGCGGTCGTGGTGGAGGGCGGCGTCCAGGGGACGGCGCCGGCGCCAGCCGTGCCGTTCGAGATCGGGGACGGTCTCCAGGTGCGTGACCGGGCCCAGGCACAACCAGGCGACAGGCCGGATGCCTTCCGGTATGCCGAGGAGGTTGCGCAGGTGCGGCTCCCGGTAGAACGACACCCAGCCGACGCCCAGGCCCTCGGCCGTGGCCGCCAGCCAGAGGTTCTGGATGGCCAGGCACACCGAGTACAGGCCCGCGTCGGCGATCGCGTGCCGTCCGAGCACCGCCGGACCGCCGCGCTCGGCGTCGTAGGTGACCACGACCGACAGGCTCGATTCGAGCACCCCGTCGATCTTGATGCGGGCGAAGCGTTCGGCGGCGTCGCCGGTGAGGTCGGCGGCGAAGGCGTCGCGCTCGGACTGGACGTGGTCGTGGAAGGCGCGCCGGACGTCCGGGTCGCGGACGACGACGAAGTCCCAGGGCTGTGAGAGGCCGACACTGGGGGCGGCATGCGCCGCCGTGAGGACCCGGTCGAGGACGTCCGCCGGGATCGGCGCCCCGGTGAACTCGCCGCGCACGTCGCGGCGGCGGTGGATGACGTCGTAGAGGTTCATGGGCAGGCTCCCGCTGCGGTCGGGCCGCCGGGACGGCGGCCGTCGGAGCGAGGCCGGTCTTCGGACTCCCGGATCGACGCCCGTCCGCCCGCCTTCCCGGCCTGGCGGCCAGTGGCCGCGCTCGCG
This sequence comes from Actinomadura sp. NTSP31, assembly GCF_041951385.1. Classification (NCBI taxonomy): domain Bacteria; kingdom Bacillati; phylum Actinomycetota; class Actinomycetes; order Streptosporangiales; family Thermomonosporaceae; genus Actinomadura; species Actinomadura sp. NTSP31. The sequence goes on from NZ_JBGNUT010000006.1 coordinate 143,197, forward strand.
CGCGTGGGCGGCAGCTCCCCGGTCACCGCGGCGGGCCCGTGCCGGATTCGCACCGGCTTCCCGATTCTCCCCGAGGGGCACCTCGCGTCAGTTCATGCCGCGAAGATCATACCGGTGGGGAGCCCGGTCAGCGGCGCTGGAAGCCGTCCTTGGTGCGCAGGCCGTAGCCGACGGCGCGGTCGATCGAGATGTGCGCGAGCCAGCCGCAGAGACCGGCGAAGATCGGGGCCCACGTGATCGGCGCGACGGTGTAGAGCGCCATCAGCGCGAGGGGGATCAGCGCGCGGTGCGCGGTGTTGTAGTAGGGGACGGCGCGCGCCGGAAGCTGCCCGCGTTCGACGGTGTGCGCGTCGCGCGCCCCGGCCAGGAACGTCAGGTCGGGCGCGATGAAGAACGCCACCGCGACCAGCGCCGCGAGCCAGCCGTGGTTGACGCCTTCGAGAACGGCGAACGCGCTCCAGAACAGCGCGTTCGCCGCCCAGGCGGCGCGGCGGGCGATGAGCGGGACGGAGTGCTTGCGGACGGTCGGGACGGTGACGCTGCTCATGGCCTGCGGCCCTCCTGCTCGGCTAATGGCGTTAGCTACAAGCTAAAGCTAATTCCATTAGCTGTCAAGCTACTGTTAGTTGAGGCCCCGCTCAGCGGAAGAGGGCGGCGAGGCGGGGGAGCCGCAGCCGGGTCTCGGCGTCGTCCTCGACGTCCCAGCCCTCGCCCGCCGGGCGCTCGGGCCGCCGCATCGCGTCCAGGGCCCGCTCGAACGCCGCGTCGAACGACGCCGTCTCGCCCAGAGCGCGCTCGTACGCCTCTTTGGCGGCGTAGTGGAGGCCCTCCGCGCCGATCCAGCCACGGCCCTCCCGGCCCATGCGCACCACCGTGGACACGCCGGCCAGAGAGTCGGGATCGCCGACCGCCCGGGTGAACACCTCGCGCCCCAGCAACGCGAGCCCGGCGCGGAAGTCCATGAAGCCGTCGTCGCCGCAGCCGCCCTCGATCAGGTAGGCGGCGTTCCAGAGCGGCCGCCGGTACGCCGAGTCGAGCAGCCGCGTCAGCAGGACGTCGAACGCGACGATCGCGGGGCCGTCCAGGCCGGACAGCCGGGCGGTCACGAGATCGACCAGCGGGTCGTCGGGTGAGTCGCGGTCGTCGGCGCGCTCGCCGGCCTCGGCCCGCGCGGCCCCGATCAACGCCCACCAGGCGTTCTCGTCCATCCAGTCCTCCACCCGTTCCGGCTCCGCTCTGCGCGACCAATCTCGCGCACGGGTCCGACACTCCGGGCCGCGGGACGGGACCGGCACGCGGCGGGCTTTCCGGAAACGTCTCGGCGGGAGTGCTCATTCACTAGGGTCCTGGGGCCATGTCCCATTGGAGCCAGCGCACGCAGATGCGGTTATGGATCGTCGCCGTCGCCATTACCGCAGAACCGATGGTGAGGGGCGTCGTCACCTCACTGTTCAGCGTGAGGAAGGGCGCACAGGGCTACCTCAGTGTCATCGCTTCCGATGCCTGCCAGGGATGGTCGCACCAGGCCGAACTCTGGTCAGTTCCGGGATACAGGCTTTTGCACGGCTGGCCGATCCTGGTCGTCCTTCCGGCCTTCCTCCTGTGGCTGGTGGTCCGGCGGCGGTTCGTCGGATGGGCGACGGCGGCGGTGCTCGCTTTCGTGACATTGGCCGAGCCGGCCCTCTTCGGCTACGACGTGGCGCGTTGGGGGGAGCAATGCGTTCGTTTGTGGTTGCCGATGGGCGGCTGGGGAGCCGCGCGCTGGGCGTACGGCGCGGTGCCCCTGGTCCTCATTCTCGTTTCGACCTATCGCCCCGGCTTTCGAGCGCCTCGCCCCGGTCCTCGGGCGCCTCGCCTGGTCGGCGGGACGCTCTTCGCCGGGCTCGTCCTCTGCGTCGCCGCCGACCAGGAGGCGCCGCCCCGCTACGCAGGGAGCGAGGCCGAATGCAGGCATGTCGAGCGCGCCAACATGTCAGGAACGGCGCCGTTCACGCAGGTCATGGCGGCATTATCGCAGCGTGAAAGGGAGATCGCCTTCCTCTGCTCCGTTCGTGGCTACCTCCTGGGGTACGGCGGCGGATTTCCGCGTGGCGACCGGCTCACCGACGGCGAGCAGATCGAGATCGGGCGGCGCGCGTGCCGCGGCGAACCGTTGACCAGGGGAATGCTGCGAGGGACCGTCCCGCCGGCGATTCAGCAGATGGCTTACCTGTGCCCGGCGACGGCGGACGAACGGCGAGCGGCCCAGAAGCGCTCAATGGCGGCCCTCGACACGCAGTACAAGCAGAACAAGGCGAAGGCATTGGCGACCTGCCGGCACGGCATTCCTGCGGGTTTCCATCCCGTCCGGCAGGCCACGCGGGTCATCGATGGCGGGGAGAGCAGCAGCTACCTGATCGGCGACGAGGGGAGCTCCGGTGAATCATTCGAGGCAGCCGTCAATGACGGCCTGGTTGCGAGCGGCGACCGAGAAGCCACCGTCGTCACCGGAACCGAGAGCTGGCTGTGCGTGACCGTCCGCGCCTACAAGAAGGCGCCGCCTCTCGCGCTCAAGGGCTGGGAACGCGTCACCGAAGTGGGATTCGACAGCCCGAACGGACGCGCATTGCTGTCGGCGATGGACGGGCCCTTGCCCTTCCCGGCCGTGACCGTCGCCGGTCCGGGGCACTACCGGCTCCGCGTGTACGTGCGCGGCCGTCAGGCGCCCGAGACCCTGATGGACGAGCCTCCCAACGAGCGGCATCTTCTCGTCGTCTTCCCCGGAAAGGGGACGAAGCCGAAGACCTACAAGAACGCCGAGTGCTGAGCGCTGAGGCCGGGCCGCAGGTGTCAGAGGGGGCGGGCGGTGAACCAGCCGCGGTCGTCGTCCAGGAAGCGGTCGAGGCGCAGGCCCGCCGCCTCCAGCACGGCGGGGAGCTCGTCGTCGCCGAGCCGCCGGGACGTGAACGAGTGGGTCCAGTGCCGCTCGCCCATCCGGTACTCGATCGTCGCCGCGACGAGCCCGGGCGCCGGGCGCTCGACGTCCGTCATGCGGTACTGGACGCCGTCGCGGGCCCATTCGCGCGGGGCCGCCTCGTCGTGCCAGCGCGGCGTCTCGCGCTGCACGACGACCACGCCGTCCGGCCGGACGTGCCGCCCGCAGGCGGCGAGGAGGGCTTCCCGGTCGCCGTAGTTGACCAGGTACGACATCAGCAGCACGCAGCCGAACCGGTCCGGCAGGTCCAGGTCCTGGATCGGGGAGCACACGGTGCGCGCGCCCTCGATCCGGGCGAGCATCGCGGCGGAGTCGTCCACCGCCGTCACCGGGTGGCCGAAGTCGAGCAGGGGGCGGGTGACCCGCCCGGCGCCCGCGCCCAGCTCCAGGATCGGCGTGCCGGCCCGGATCGCGGTATGGACGAGCGCCGCGCTCGCGATGTCCGGCGGGAGCGCGGCGTAGAACTCGACCGCCGATCCGTCCTGTGCGATCTCGCCGGGGCCCGTTCCGGCCGTTCCCGTTCCCGCCATAGCGTCGCCTCCTTGCGCTGCCATGATCGACATGGTCGGTGCGCCGTCCCGCCGCCGTCAAGACGCGCGGACAGGCCCGCACGGCGAATTCGACAGGCTGAACTGGGCAGTTTGCCTGATTAACCTAGGATGGCGTCATGGACGACACCGCGCAGGCCATCTCGCCGTCGGCCGCCCGCGCCGCCCGTGAGGTCCGCATCGTGTTCAGCCGGCTGCGCCGCAGGCTGCGGGAGATCGGCGGCGGCCACGACCTCACCCCGTCGCAGACGGCGGTGCTCAGCCGGCTGCTCAAGGACGGCGCGGCCACCGCCAGCGGGCTGGCGGCGGCCGAGCGGGTCCGTCCGCAGTCCATGGCCGCCACGATCGCCGCGCTGGAGGAGCGCGGGCTGATCCGCCGCGACCCCGACCCGCAGGACGGCCGCCGGCAGCTGGTCACGCCCAGCGACGCGGGCCGCGAGTGGGTCGAGGGGTCCCGGCAGGCCCGGGACGAATGGCTGAGCCGCGCCCTTCAGGACCGCTGCACCGAAGAGGAGCGCCAGACGGTCCTGAAGGCGTTCGCCGTCCTCGACCGCCTGGTCGAGTGACCGCGCGGCGGAGCGTCCGCCCGGGTCAGGAAGGCGGCAGGCCGAGGGCGCGGGCGATCAGCATCCGCTGGACCTCCGAGGTGCCCTCGCCGACCTCCAGGATCTTCGCGTCGCGGTAGAAGCGGCCGACGGCGTACTCGTTCATGAAGCCGTAGCCGCCGAAGACCTGCGTGGCGTCGCGGGCGTTGTCCATCGCCGCGTTGGACGCGACGAGCTTGGCGATCGCCGCCTCCTTCTTGAACGGCTCGCCCGCCAGCATCTTCGCCGCCGCCGCGTAGTAGGCGAGGCGGGCCGTGTGCGCGCGGACCTCCATGTCGGCGATCTTGAACTGCATCGCCTGGTAGCGGCCGATCTCCTTGCCGAACGCCTGCCGCTCGCCGGCGTAGCGCAGGCACTCGTCCACGCAGCCCTGCGCCAGGCCGACCGACAGCGCGGCGATCGCGATCCGGCCCTCGTCCAGGATCCGCAGGAACTGCGCGTAGCCCCGGCCGCGCTCGCCGACGAGGTTCTCCGCCGGGACGCGGACGTCGTCGAACGACAGCTCGCGGGTGTCCGACGACGACCAGCCGACCTTGGAGTACTTGCGGCCGACGGTGAAGCCGGGCGTGCCGCTCGGCACGATGATCGTGGAGATCTCGCCGTCGCCGGTGAACGCGGTGACGGTGACGAACGCGGTGATGTCGGTGCCGGAGTTGGTGATGAACGCCTTCGATCCGTTGATCACCCAGGAGTCGCCGTCCAGCCGGGCCGTGGTGCGCATCCCGCCCGGGACGTCGGAGCCGCCGCCGGGCTCGGTCAGCCCGAACCCGGCGAGCTTCTCACCGGACGTCAGCATCGGCAGCCAGCGCGCCTTCTGCTCGTCCGACCCGAACCGGTAGACCGGCATCGCGCCGAGCGAGACGCCCGCCTCCAGCGTGATCGCCACGGACGAGTCGACCCGCGCCAGCTCCTCCAGCGCCAGGCAGAGCGCGAAGTAGTCGCCGCCCATCCCGCCGTGCTCCTCGGGGAACGGCAGCCCGAACAGCCCCATCTTGCCCATCGCCGCGACGATCTCGTACGGGAACTCGCCCCGCTCGTACAGGTCCCCGATCACCGGGGCGACGGTCTCGCGGGCGAACCGCTCGACGGTGCGCCGCAGCTCCTCCTGCTCGTCGGTGAGCTTGAAGTCGATCATGATTGCTCCGTTTTCGGTGACAGGGCCTGGACGACGCGGGACGGGCTCGGACGGCCGAGCCGCCCGGCCATCCAGCGGCTGGTGGCGACGAGCCCGTCCAGGTCGACGCCGGTCTCGACGCCGAGGCCGTCCAGCATCCAGACGAGGTCCTCGGTGGGCAGGTTGCCGGTGGCGCTCTCGGCGTACGGGCAGCCGCCGAGACCGCCCGCCGAGGCGTCCACGACGGTGACGCCGGCGCGCAGCGCGGCGAGCGTGTTGGCGAGCGCCTGCCCGTAGGTGTCGTGGAAGTGGACGGCGAGCCGGTCGGTGCCGATGCCCGCCGCGACCATCGCCTCGATCAGCGCGGTGACGTGGCCGGGCGTGCCGACGCCGATCGTGTCGCCGATGCTCAGCTGGGAGCAGCCGAGGTCCATCAGCCGGGACGCGACGGACACGACCTGCTCGATCGGGACGTCGCCCTCCCACGGGTCGCCGCACGCCATCGACACGTAGGCCCGCACCCACAGCCCCTCGGCGCGCGCGCGTTCCACGACGGGCGCGAACATCGCGATCGACTCGTCCACGGTCCGGTTGAGGTTGCGGCGGGCGAACGTCTCGGTGGCGCTGCCGAAGATCGCGATCTCGGTGATGCCGTTGGCGAGCGCCCGGTCCAGGCCCCGCTCGTTCGGGACGAGTACCGGATACCGGACGTTCCCGGAGCGGGGGAGGACGCCGAGCAGTTCCTCGGCGTCGGCGAGCTGCGGCACCCACTTCGGGTGCACGAAGCTGGTCGTCTCGATCGTGCTGAGCCCCGCGTGCGCGAGCCGGGTGACGAACTCCGCCTTCACCTCGACCGGGACGACCGCCTTCTCGTTCTGCAGCCCGTCCCGCGGCCCGACCTCGTAGATCGTGACCCGCTCGGGCAGACCGGGCAGCGGTGTCGCCATCATGCCTCCTCGATCACGGCCAGCACGGCGTCCAGGGCGACCTGGGCGCCCGCGCGGGCCGGCAGTTGCGCCACGACACCGGCGCGCGGCGCGGTGACGGTGTGCTCCATCTTCATCGCCTCGACGACGACGAGCGGCTGGCCCTCGTCCACCCGGTCGCCCTCGCCGACCTTGACGGCCAGGACGGTGCCGGGCATCGGGCTGCGCAGCACGCCGTCGCCGGACGCGGCGGACGCGGCGCCGCCCTCCGCGCGCACGTGCTCGGCCAGCGCCCAGGCCCGGCCGCCGCGTCCGAGCCACAGCGTGCGCCCGTCGCGGGCGGCGGTGAACGAGACCGTCCGTGCGCCGTAGGTGAGGGTCGAGCCGGACAGCGAGGCCGCCACCGGCTCCCCGTCCCCGATGGCGACCCGCGCGGACGCGGCGCGGCCCTGCACGCGGACCTCGACGGGCTCGCCGCCGGACGGGGTGATGATCCACGGCGTCCAGGCGTGCGCGCCGGGCCGCCAGCCGTCGGGGACCGCCCACGGGTCGTCGTCGGCGGGTTCCAGCGCGAGCATCCGGTCGAGCGCCGCGGCGGCGAGCACCTCCGGCGGCACGGCGCCGTCCGAGGTCAGCTCGTCGAGGGCGCGTTCCACCAGGCCCGTGTCGAGGTCGCCGGACGCGACGGACGGGTGCTTGAGCAGCGCGCGCAGGAACGCCACGTTCGTCGGGACGCCCAGCAGCTGGTAGCCGGCGAGCGCGCGGTCGAGGCGGTGCAGCGCCTCGGTGCGGTCGGCGCCGTGGACGATCACCTTCGCCAGCATCGGGTCGTAGGACCCGCCGACCTCCGTCCCGACGTCGAGGCCCGAGTCGACGCGGACGCCCTCCGGCTCGTCGAGCGCGAGCACGGTGCCGCCGGTCGGCAGGAAGCCGCGCGCCGGATCCTCGGCGTAGACGCGCGCCTCGATCGCGTGGCCGTCCAGCCGGACGTCGTCCTGCGCGAACGGCAGCGGCTCGCCCGCCGCGACGCGCAACTGGAGTTCGACCAGGTCGAGGCCGGTGACCAGCTCGGTGACGGGGTGCTCGACCTGGAGCCGGGTGTTCATCTCCATGAAGAAGAACTCGTCCGGGCGGTCGGCGGACACGATGTACTCGACCGTCCCCGCGCCCACGTACCCGACCGCCTGCGCGGCGGCGACGGCGGCTGCGCCCATCCGTGCGCGGGACGCCTCGTCCAGCAGCGGCGACGGCGCCTCCTCGACGATCTTCTGGTGCCGGCGCTGCAGGCTGCACTCGCGCTCGCCCAGGTGGACGGCGTTGCCGCGGGCGTCGGCGAACACCTGGATCTCGATGTGCCGGGGGTTCTCCACGAACCGCTCCGCGAGGAGGGTGTCGTCGCCGAACGAGCCGCGCGCCTCGCGGCGGGCGGACGCGATCGCGTCCGGCAGGTCCGCCGCGTCGCGGACCAGCCGCATGCCCTTGCCGCCGCCGCCCGCCGACGGCTTGAGCAGCACGGGGAGCCCGACCTCCAGCGCGGCGGCCTCCAGCTCGGCGTCCGACAGGCCCGGTTCGTCCCGTCCGGGGACGACCGGGACGCCGGCCGCCGCGACCGTCTGCTTGGCGCGGATCTTGTCGCCCATCGCCTCGATCGCGGACGCGGGCGGCCCGATGAACACCAGCCCGGCGTCGGCGCAGGCCTGCGCGAACGCGGTGTTCTCGGCGAGGAACCCGTAGCCCGGATGGACGGCCGCCGCGCCCGATGCCCGCGCGGCGGCGATGACCGCGTCGATGTCGAGGTAGGACGGGATGCGGAGCGCCTCGTCGGCGTCGCGCACATGGCGGGCGCCCGCGTCCGCATCCGTGTGGACGGCGACCGAGCGGATCCCGAGCCGCCGCAGCGTGCGGAACACCCGGACGGCGATCTCACCCCGGTTGGCGACCAGGACGCTGTCGAACATCGATGCTCCGCGTCGTGATGACACTGTGTTCCTCACATCCGGAAGACGCCGTAGCCGACCGGCTCCAGCGGTGCGTTGGCGGCTGCGGACAGCCCGAGGCCGAGGACGCGGCGGGTGTCGAGCGGGTCGATCACTCCGTCGTCCCACAGCCGGGCCGTCGAGTAGTACGGGTTGCCCTGCGCCTCGTACTGGTCGCGGATCGGCGCCTTGAACGCCTCCTCGTCCTCGGCCGGCCAGTCCTCGCCGCGCGCGTCCATCTGGTCGCGGCGGACCGTCGCGAGCACGCTCGCGGCCTGCTCGCCGCCCATGACCGAGATGCGGGCGTTCGGCCACATCCACAGGAAACGCGGCGAATACGCCCGGCCGCACATCGCGTAGTTGCCCGCGCCGAACGACCCGCCGATGACGACCGTGAACTTGGGCACGCGCGCGCACGACACGGCCGTGACCATCTTCGCGCCGTGCTTGGCGATGCCGCCCGCCTCGTACTCGCGGCCGACCATGAAACCGGTGATGTTCTGCAGGAAGACGAGCGGGACGCTGCGCCGGTCGCACAGCTCGATGAAGTGCGCGCCCTTCTGCGCCGACTCGCTGAACAGGATCCCGTTGTTGGCGACGATCCCGACCGGATGCCCGTGGATCCGCGCGAACCCGGTGACGAGCGTCGCGCCGTACTCCTTCTTGAACTCCTGGAACCGGCTGCCGTCCACGATCCGCGCGATCACCTCGCGCACGTCGTAGGGGGTGCGCGGGTCGGGCGGGACGACCCCGTACAGCTCGGACGGGTCGACCGACGGCGCCTCCGACGGCGCCACGTCCCAGGGGCGCGGCTCGCGCGGGCCGAGCGTGCCGACGATGTCGCGGACGATCCGCAGCGCGTGCGCGTCGTCCTCGGCGAGATGGTCGGTCACCCCGGACGTGCGGGAGTGCAGCTCGCCGCCGCCGAGCTCCTCGGCCGTCACGACCTCGCCGGTCGCGGCCTTCACCAGCGGCGGGCCGCCGAGGAAGATGGTGCCCTGGCCCCGGACGATCACCGCCTCGTCGCTCATCGCCGGGACGTAGGCGCCGCCCGCCGTGCACGAGCCCATGACCGCCGCGATCTGCGGGATGCCGCGCCCCGACATGGTCGCCTGGTTGTAGAAGATCCGGCCGAAATGCTCGCGGTCGGGGAACACCTCGTCCTGGCGGGGCAGGAACGCGCCGCCGGAGTCGACCAGGTAGACGCAGGGCAGCCGGTTGTGCAGGGCCACCTCCTGCGCGCGCAGATGCTTCTTGACCGTGACCGGGTAGTACGTCCCGCCCTTCACGGTGGCGTCGTTGGCGACGATCACGCACTCGCGGCCGGACACCCGGCCCACGCCGGTGATGATCCCGGCGCCCGGCGCCTCGTCGCCGTACATGCCGTTCGCGGCCAGCGGCGACAGCTCCAGGAACGGCGAGCCGGGGTCGAGCAGCGTGTCGACCCGGTCGCGGGGGAGCAGCTTGCCGCGCGCCACGTGCCGCTCGCGGGCCCGCTCCGGACCGCCGCGCCCGGCCCGGTCGACGCGGTCGCGCAGCTCGGCGACCAGCGCCTCGTTGTGCGCGGCGCTCGCCTTGAACGCCTCGCCGGCGACGTCGGCGCGGCTGCCGATCTCGGGTGCGGTCATGGTCCCCTTCCCGGTTAATGCTCGTTAACAACGCCGATGTTAATGCTCGTTAACAACCTTAGTCTAGACTCCTCCCATGACCTCCTACCCGGCCGCGGCGCCCGGCGGCCCGGCCGCCGGGCCGCCCCTCACCGCGGTGAACCCGCGCCGCGCCGAGATCCTCGCCGCCGCGGCCGAGCTGTTCGCCCGCCGCGGCTACCACGGGGCGTCCATCGGCGACGTCGGACGGGCCGTCGGGCTCACCGGCCCCGCCCTCTACCGGCACTTCAGCGGCAAGGAGGCCGTCCTCGCCGAGATGCTCGTCGACATCAGCGAGCGGCTGCACGCCGAGGGGGTCCGCCGCGCCGCCGACCCCGACCCCGGCCGCGCCCTCGACGCGCTGCTGCGCTTCCACATCGCGTTCGCGCTGGACAACCCCGCGCTCATCACCGTCCACGAACGCGAACTCGACAACGTCCCCGAGCCGCGGCGCCGCGAGGTCCGGCGGCTGCAGCGCGCCTACGTGGAGGAATGGGTGGCCGTACTGCGGCGGCTGCGCCCCGGCCTGCCCGACGAGCGGACGCGCGCGGCCGTCCACGCCTGCTTCGGCCTGCTCAACTCCACCCCGCGCAGCGCCGCCCGCCTCGGGCGCGACGCGATGGGCGACCTCCTGCACACCATGGCCCGCGCCGCCCTGGAGTCGGCTGCTCCGGTTACGGACGGCCCGCAATCTTGACGTGCCGACGTGTCGCTGGGTCATATGGGGTGAAAGGTCACTAGGCCTTCCGACCCGCAGCAGAGGAGTCCCGTATGGGCGTCGAGGGTGTCGGCTTCTACGAGATCGCGAGCAACGACCCGGACCGCCCGGCGATCCCGGCTCCCGGCGTACCGGTGTCCTACGGTGAGCTCCACGCCGAGGTGAACCGCTTGTCGAACGCGCTGGACGGGCTCGGCCTGCGCCCCGGCGACACGGTCGCGACCGTCCTCGGCAACCGCCCCGAGTTCCTCACCGTGCTGCTGGCGGCGATGCAGTCCGGCCTCTACATCGTCCCGGTCAGCCGGCACCTGACCGCGCCCGAGATCGGCTACATCCTCGCCGACTGCGGCGCCAAGGCCGTCGTGACCGAGAGGGCCTTCGCGCCGATCGTCACCGGCGCCGCCGACGACGCCGGGATGGCCGCCGAACTGCGGGTCAGCGTCGACCCCGCCGAGGGCTACCGCTCCATGGCCGCGCTGTGCGCGTCCGGCAGCGCCTCACCCCCGGCCAAGCGCCGGATGGGCTCGATCATGCTCTACACGTCCGGGACCACCGGACGGCCGAAGGGCGTGCGGCGCCCCCTGCTGGACGTGCCGCCGGAACTGCTCTTCGACGTCATGCGCCAGACGCTCGCGACCCACCTGCGGCTGGAACCGGGCGACGAGGTGCATCTCGCGATCGGGCCGCTCTACCACTCCGCGCCGTGCGTCCACGCGCTGATGGCCCTCAGCCTCGGTCACTCGGTCGTCGTCGCGCCCCGGTTCCGGCCCGAGCACACCCTCGAACTGATCCAGCGGCACGGCGTCACCAACTCCTTCATGGTGCCGACCATGTTCCACCGCATGCTCGCGCTGCCCGACGACGTCCGCGCCCGCTACGACCTGTCCTCGCTGCGGCAGGTCTACCACAGCGCCGCGCCGATCCCGGTCGAGACCAAACAGCGGATGATGGACTGGTGGGGGCCCGTCCTCTACGAGTACTACGGCTCCACCGAGAGCGGCGCCGTCGTCGTCGCCACGCCGCACGACTGGCTCGCCCGTCCCGGGACGGTCGGCCGCGCCGTCGAGGGCGTCCAGATCAAGATCCTCGACCCGGAGGGGGCCGAGCTGCCGCCGGGGGAGACCGGCCTGATCTACGCGAGCGGCCAGCCGGGCTTCGAGTACCACGGCGACCCGGAGAAGACCGCCGCCACCATGCGCGGCGAGTTCTACACCCCGGGCGACCTCGGCCACCTCGACGAGGACGGCTGGCTCTACATGAGCGACCGCCGCACCGACCTGATCATCTCCGGCGGAGTGAACATCTACCCGGCCGAGATCGAGTCCGTGCTGCTCCAGCATCCCGCCGTCGGCGACGTCGTCGTCATCGGCGTCCCGGACGAGGACTGGGGGCAGCGCGCCGTCGCCCTCGTCGAGCCCGCGCAGGACGCCGTCGCCGGCGGCGAGCTCGCCGCCGAACTGCTCGCGCACTGCGGGCCCCGGCTGGCGAGGCTCAAGCATCCGCGCCGGCTGGAGTTCCGCGCGTCGCTGCCGCGCACCCCGTCGGGAAAGCTCAGCCGCAGCCGTGTGCGCGACGCCTACCTGCGGGAACAGGCGGGCTAGGCGGTTTCGGGGGGCGCGCGGGGGAGGGGCGCCGCAAGTCGCCGGCGTGACCGTCGAACGTTCCGCCGTTGCGCCCCGTACAACCGCACATGGAAGACCAAAAGGTCGCCCCGTTCGGCAGCGCCCCGCAGCCTGCCGCCCCGACCTTGACCGACCTTCCCGTGATCCCCGACCCCGGCTTCCCTACCGACCCCGGCTTCCCCACCGACCCCGGCTTCCCCACCGGCCCTGCCCACTCCGGTCCGGCCCCGTCGCCGGAGGAGGCGTCGGCCGTGACCCAGCCCGTCGCCCGCCCGCCGGACGCCGCACTCGCCTCCGCGGCCGGCGGGCCGTCCGGGCCGTCCGGGCCGGACGCGGCACTCGCCACCGGACCCCGCGCCGGGGCCGCGCGCCTCGGCGACCCGGTCGCGGTCTGGCCGTGCGCCGGCTGCGGCAGGCCCGTACCGCAGCCGGTGCGCGGCGCCCGCACCGTCCGCTACTGCCAGGACGCCGACGGCGCGTGCGAGCGGGCCGCGCACGAGAACCGCGAACGCGCCCGCGACGCGCCCGGCCTCACCGGCCAGGTCGCGTGGACGTGGGAGATGGTGGAGCGGCTGGAGTCCGTCGCCGACCGGCTCGCCGGATCGATGGTCTCCGAGCTGAGCGTCGCCGGCGTCGAGCGGCGCGTCGCCGACGCCCGCGCCGACGCGGCCGGGGAGATCGCGGTCGCGCAGCGGGAGCGCGACGCCTCGCAGCGCCAGGCCGAGGCCGCCTGGCGCGAGACCGCCTCCGCCCGCGCCCGCGCGGACGCCGCCGAGGACGGGGAGGCCGCCGCCCGCGCGGAGGCCGGGCAGGCCGCCGCCGAACGGGACGCCGCCCGGCAGGAGGCGCAGGAGGCCAGGGACGTCGCGGACGCCGCCGTCGCCGCCCGGCTGGCCGCCGAACGCGAGCGCGACCGCGTCGCCGGCCGCGAGGGCGAGCTGCTGGCCGCGCTGGAGACGGCCCGCGCGGAGCTGGTCGGCCTGCACGGCCGGCTGTCGGAGACCGAGACCCTCGCCGAGGGGCAGCGGATCGAGGCCGCCGCCGCCCGGCGCGCCGCCGAGGACCTGCGCGCGGCCGTCCGCGACGCCGAGACCCAGCGCGGCCAGGCCGTCGCCGACCGCGACCAGATCCAGGCGCGGGCCCGCGAGGTCGAGCAGCACAACTGGGACCTGTCGCGCGCCAACGAGGAGCTGCGCGCCGCCGTCCAGACGCTCACCGCCGAGCGGGACGCCGCGCGCGCCGAGGCCGACCGCGCGCGCCGCCGCGTCGACGCGCTCACCCGTCCGGCCGACCCGCGCCCGGACGGCCGTCCCGCCGTCGACCGGGAGCCGCCGACGGGCCTGCACCCGCTGCCGCCGTTCAACGGATCGCCGCGCAACGGCGCCCCGGCGAACGGCGTCCCGGCGAACGCGACCCGGCCGAACGGGTCCCTGCTGGACGGAACCGACCCGCTCGCGGTCAACGGCCACCGGCTTCCCCACGCCGGCTGACCGTCGGGCCGGCGAACCGGACGACGACGAGGAGGTGAGGCCCTTCACCACACGGCACTGGCCCTGAACCGGCCGCCGCACCGCACCGGGGTGGTGGGGCGGCCGGCACGCCGGGCTAGGACCGTCCCGTCCGCAGGTACTCGGTGTAGTCGAGGGCGCCCGCGTGCACGGCGGCGTGCACGGCGCGCGCGATCCGGGATCCCCACGCCGACCGGGGACCGGCGAAGGGCTCGGCCTCACCGGACGTCCGCGCGGCCACGCAGATCGCGTCGGACGCCGTCCCGGTGCACGGATATCCCGCCTCCAGGAGCGCCTGCGTCTTCGCCTCCGTGGCGGTGACCACCGCGTTCACCAGGGCCGCGTCGCTCAGCGCGACCGGGACGGCGACCACGATGTTGACCGTCCCCGGCCGCCGCGCCTGCTCCGGCTGCTGCTGCTTCGGCGGCGAGGGCTCCCGCGCCGGGGGCGGCACGTCGAGATGCAGCGGGGCCAGCTCGGGATCGGCGGTGCCCTCCGGCGCCGCCGCCCACGTCGGCACGCGGAGACCGACGGTCGCCGAAACGGCGACGCCGCCGTCCTCACGCCGCATCGTCCGGGCGACGGACGCGGCGGTCAGCATGCCGGTGCCGGGACCGTCCAGACCGAACGACGCGGCCAGCTCCTCCAGGTGGGCGACGGGGTCCAGCCGCGCGTACGCGCCGCGGACCTGGGCGTTCAGCACCCAGCCCAGCGGGCCGATCCCGCCGCCGAGCATCGCCGACGAGACCGCGCGCCATCCGCCGCCCGCGCGCCACACCGTCGCGGCCAGCCGCGCGCCGTCCTCCTCCCGCCAGACCAGCTCGATGTTCACCGGCGCTCCAGCGACAGCAGGGGCCGGCCGTCCGGCCCGGAAAGGACGTGCACCCGGGCCTGGAAATGCTCCTCGATCGCGGCCCGCGTCAGCACCGCGCCGGGCTTTCCGGCCGCGGCGACACGGCCGCCCGACAGCAGCACCAGGTCGTCGGCGTACTGCCCGGCCAGCGTCAGGTCGTGGATGGTCGTGACGACGGTCAGCCCGTCCGACAGCCGGAGCCGGTCGATCAGCTCCATCACCTGCTGCTGATGGCCGATGTCGAGCGCGGTCGTCGGCTCGTCCAGCAGGAGGACGGACGTCTGCTGCGCGAGCGCCCGCGCCAGCACCACGCGCTGCCGCTCCCCGCCGGACAGCTGGTCGAGCGGGCGCCCCGCGAGGCCGGCCAGGTCCAGCCGGTCGAGGACCTCGCCCGCGATGGCGCGGTCGCGCGCGCTCTCCCGCCCGAGGTGCGGAATGTAGGGCGAACGGCCGAGAAGGGTGTAGTCGAACACCGTCATCCCCACCGGAAGGCTCGGGCTCTGCGGGGCGTAGGCGACCAGCCGGGCGCGCCGGCGCGGCTTCATCGCCGACAGGTCGGCGCCCGCGACCGTGATCGCGCCCGTGCACGGCAGCAGCCCGAGCACCGCCCGCAGCAGCGTCGACTTGCCCGCGCCGTTCGGCCCGATCACCGCCGTCCACGAACCGGCCGGGACCTTCAGCGAGACGCCCTTCAGCACCGGGCGCCCGCCCAGCGCCACGTCCAGGTCCCGCACCGCGACCGTCACGTCTCCACCTGCCGGCGGCTCGCGCGCAGCACGGCCACGAAGAACGGGCCGCCGACGAACGCGGTCACCACGCCGAGCGGCAGCTCACCGGGCGCGATCACCGTCCGCGCGACCAGGTCGGCCAGCTCCAGGAACGCGGCCCCGCCGAGCAGCGACAGCGGCAGCACCACCCGGTACGACCCGCCCGCCAGCCGCCGCACCGCGTGCGGCACCACGATGCCGACGAACCCGATCAGGCCGCTCACCGCGACCGCGCTCGCCGTCGCCAGCGACGCCGCCACCAGCACCGTCAACCGGACGCGCGCCGCCGACAGGCCGAGCGAGGCCGCCTCCTCGTCGCCGACGCTCAGCACGTCCAGCAGCCGGCCGTGCGCGAGCAGCACCACCGTCGAGACCAGCGAGTACGGCGCGACGAGCGCAAGCTGGTGCCAGTCCGCCGAGCCGACCCCGCCGAGGATCCACGAGTAGATCCGCTGCAGTTCCTCCGCCTTCACCTGCTGGAGGAACGTCTGCACCGCCGACAGGAACGACGACACCGCCACCCCCGCGAGCACCAGCGTCGCCGCCCGGTTGCCCCGCCCGGCCGTGCTGCCCAGCGCGTACGCCATCGCGACCCCGAGGATCGCCCCGGCGAACGCCGCCAGCGGGACGCCGTAGCCCGGATCGCCGGGCACCAGCACGATCACCACGGTCGCGCCGACGCCCGCGCCCGCCGCCGCGCCGAGCAGGTACGGGTCGGCCAGCGGGTTGCGGAACACCCCCTGGTATCCCGCGCCCGCCATCGACAGCATCCCGCCGACCAGGGCGGCCATCAGCACCCTCGGCACCCGCAGCTGGAACAGCACGTTCTCGTCGACGGTGCTGAACCCGCTGTCGAGGTGCACGAAGGGGATCCGGTCGGCCAGCGCCTTCAGGATCCCGGCGAAGGGAAGCCCGGCGGCGCCCACCACCAGCCCGGCCAGCAGCGTCACGGCCAGCAGGACGAGCGCCGCCGCCAGCGGAAGCGGCCGCAGCCGTCCCGGAACCCGGGGCCCGGCGTCCCGCTCCGGCCGCCGCCACTTCCCCTTCAGGGCGGAGGTCACCGCGTCTTCTGCACCGCGTCGCCGATCGCCTTCACGAACTGCGGCAGCCGCGGACCCCAGCGTGAGGCGAGGTCGTCGTCCAGGGGCACCACGCCGCCGTCCTTGACGGCCTTCAGGTCACCGAACCCGGGCCGCTTCGCGACCGCCGGGGCGTTCTGGCCGCAGCACTTGGTGTCGGCCAGGAACACCAGGTCGGGGTCCTTCTTGACCAGGTACTCGCGGGAGAGCTGCGGGTACCCGCCGCTCGCCTTGTCCGCGGCGTCGGCGACGTTGCGCAGGCCGAACAGGCCGTACACCTGCCCGACGAATGTCTGGGACGTCACGGTGTGCAGCTGGTTGTCCAGCTCGTGGTAGTAGGTGAGGCCCTTGGCCTTGGCGGACGCGGCGACGGTCTCCTGGATGTCGGCGCGCATCCCGTCGGTCACCTTCCTGGCCTCCGCGACGTGCCCGGTGGCCAGGCCCAGATCGTTGATCTCGTCGTAGGCGTCGTCCAGCTTCGCGGCGGCCGGCTCCAGCAGGACCGGGACCTTGACCTTCTGCAGCGCCTTGACGACGCCGTCCATGTCGTTGGACAGCACGACGAGGTCGGGCCGGTACTTGATGATCGCCTCGGCGTTCGGCTTGAAGGCCGACAGCTTCGTGCGGGGCGCGTTCGCGGGGTAGTCCGAGAGGCTGTCGGCTGCGGCGACCTGCGAACCGGCGCCGATGGCGAAGAGCGTCTCGGTGTGCGTGGGGGACAGCGACACGATCCGCTTCGGGTGGGCGGGGACGGCCACCGCGCCGTTGCCCGCCTGGACGGTGACGGTCGTGGCGTCGCCGGACGCCTCGGCCTTGCCGCCGCCGTTCTTGCCGTCGTCGCCGCATCCGGCGGCGGCGAGCGCCACGGCTGCGATCGCGATGGCCGCGCCGAGGACGCGCACGGGTCTCACAGGAGCCTCCTGGGCTGGAGGGAAGCCGCGGCCCGTCATGACGGATCGCCCTTCCACGAGGTCGAGAGTCGTCGGCGCGCGCGGAGGCGACCTGGCTCGGCCACTTCGACAGGGGCACCACAGTTGCGGGACAGCGCCGGGTTCACACCGGACTTCGCTCCAGGGCGCGCTCGAAGTGCAACGTTATCAGCCGCCTTATCCGGTTTCGCTCGCACGGCGGAGTGAGTACTCACTTCAGCATTGACGGAGTGAGTACTCACTCCGTACAGTGGCGGGCATGGAAGCCACGAGCCGGCGGCGCGCCCCCGGGATGAGCCCCGAGCAGCGCCGCGAAATGATCGTCCGGACGGCCCTGCCGCTCGTCGCCGAGCACGGGACCGCCGTCACCACCGGCCAGATCGCCCGCGCCGCAGGCATCGGCGAGGCCACGATCTTCCGCGTGTTCGCCGACAAGGACGAGCTCCTCGACGCCTGCGTCATGGAGGCGCTGCGGACCGACCACGTCCTGGCCGAGATCCAGGAGATCCCGCTCGACCAGCCGCTGGCCGGCCGGCTCGCCGAGGCGACCGCGGCGATCCAGGCCTACCTCGGCCGCATGGGCATGGTCCTCGGCGCCCTGCACGCCACCGGCCGCCGCGGCCGGGGCTCGCACGGCGGCGGCGAGGCGGCCGACGCCGCGATCGACCGCGCCTCCGCCATGGCCCGCACGCGGGGCGCGCTCGCCGAGCTCTTCGAGCCCGACCGCGACCGCCTCCGGCTGCCGGTCGAGGAGACCGCCGGGATGTTCATGGGGCTGGTCTTCACCTGGAGCCGCCCGCCGACCGGACCCGAGACCCCGGCGCCCTCGCTGGAGGAGTACCTCGACGTCTTCCTGCACGGCGCGCTCACCGAATCCGAAACGCCCGCCGAAACGTCCACCGACACGCCCGCCGAAGGGAGCCCCGAGTGACCATCACGCTCAACCACACCATCGTCACCGCCGCCGACAACGACGAGGCCGCCCGCTTCTTCGCGGGCGTCATGGGCCTCGCCTACACCGGGCCCCATCCGCACGCCCGCCACTTCGTCCCGATCGAGGTCAACGACGGGCTCACCCTCGACTTCATGACCGTCGCCTACCCGCAGGGCCACCACCTGGCCTTCGACGTGGACGCGGCGACCTTCGACGCGGTCGTCGACCGCCTCGACGCCCGCGAGATCCCCTACGGGGACCAGCCCGCCCACCCCGACAACGGCCGCATCGACACCGACCATCCCCTCGGCGCGCGCGGCCTGTACTTCTCCGACTCCAGCGGCAACCTCTACGAGCTCATCTCGTCCTGAGCCGCCGCGGACCGGCCGGTGCCGGTCAGCCGGCGGCGGCGGACTTCAGGAACGCCCGCGTGCGGGCCCGGTCGTCGCCGGGCATGAACTCGCCGGCCACGAAGTCGGTGACGCCCGCCGCGGCCAGCTCCTCCAGCCTCGCCCCGACGGCGTCCTCGTCGCCGATGACCGCGAGGTCGGCGGGGCCGTCGGCGCCCTCGCGGTCCATCATCGCGCGGTAGGACGGCAGCGTCCCGTACACCTCGAACGCCTTCGCCGCGCGCTCGCGCGCCCGCTCGGCGTCGCCGGTGACGCACACCGGCAGGACGCAGACGATCCGCGGCGCGGGGCGGCCCGCCGCCTCGGCCGCCGCGGTGATGGTCGGCGCGATGTGCTCGCGGACGGTCGCGGGGCCCGTCATCCACAGGACGGTCCCGTCGGTGCGCTCCGCCGCCAGCCGCAGCATCTTCGGGCCGAGCGCCGCCAGCAGCACCGGGACCCGGCCCTCGTTCGGGACGGTCAACCCGATCTGGCCGCGCAGCGTCTCCCCGGTGAACGACGCCGTCTCGTGGTCGAGCAGCGGCAGCAGCACCGACAGGTACTCGTCCATGTGCCGCAGGGGCCGCCCGAAGTCGTAGCCGTACATGTCCTCGATGACGACCTTGTGGGACAGACCGATGCCGAGGGCCAGCCGGTTCTCCCCGAGGGCGAGCGCCACCGTCCGCACCTGCTGCGCCAGCGCCGCCGGATGCCGCGGATACGTCGGCACGACGGCGGTCCCCAGCTCGATGCCCGGCACCCGGCTTCCCGCCACCGCCAGCGCGGTCAGCGCGTCCACCCCGAAGATGTTCGACATCCACGCCGAGGCGAACCCGTCGTCGGCGGCGCGCCGCACATCGTCGGCGAGCTTGGTCAGCGCCTCGGCGCCGCCGCGCTCGCCGAGGGAAACACCGATGCGCACAAGGACCTCCCTGATCCGGCTACCGTTCCGATCTTTACACAGAGCGTGGTCAGGGACGCCGGGCGGGGTCGCGGGCGGCCCGGTCCCGCGCCTCCCCGAAGAAGTCGTGCAGCGCCGTCGCGCCCGGCAGCAGCCGGACCGGCCGCGCCGCTCCGAACGAGGCGTTCCAGAAGGCGCCTTGACGCGGCTCCGAGGGGCCCGCGTACGCGTAGGGCTCCGCGAGATAGGAGTCTCCCGGGGAGATCCCGTAGGTGACCTCGTCCACGGTGATGCTCAGGTCGAAGTGCTCCGGCCACAGCACGGGGGTGGCATCGGGCGCGAACCGGACCATCGCTTCGCGGCCGCGCGCGAGACACTCCTCGATGTGGGCCGCCGCGCCCGCGTCCACACCGAGCGTCTCCTGCGTCCCGACTCCGCACCCGTCCTTGTACAAATCCTGCGGCGCGCCCGCCTCGATCCCCGCCGCCGCGGCCAGCTCCACGTACGTGGCGCCGTTCAGCGGGATCACCCTGTCACCGGCCACCAGCTCGGTTCCGTCGACCCGCAGCTCCGGTGCGCGGACGGTCCCGAAACCGCCGTCCAGCACGCGCAGGCGGATCGTCCCGCTCTCCCGGTACTGCGGGCCGGCGAGGAGCAGTTCGGCGACCCCGTGCAGCGAACGCCGTGTCGTTCCCAGAATCTCCGGATCGACGGTCATCTCCACATCCTTCGCCCATGGCCGTCATGGCTGCCGCCCCCCACCCTGCACCCGCGGAGCCGCCATCACAAACCTTCCGGGTCACCGGCCCGCTAGGCGTACCGCTCGGCCAGATCCCGGTCGTTCTCCGCCCACCTGCGCTGCCGCTCGGCCGACTGCAGATGCGCCTCGGCCTCCTCCGGGTGGACCTCCGCCATGTCCTCCAGCAACGCCGCGGCCCGGTCATGGGCCCACGCCGAGGAGAGCATGGACCGCAGCGCGTACTCGTCCGCGGCGCGCACCGGTGGACGCCCGGTCCCGGAACGGGCCGCCCCCGAATCCCTCAGCGCCCCCGACACACCCGCTGCCTACCCGCCCACCTGCACGTTCAGCCCCACGGAAACCACTCGTGACCGGGGGCGGAGGAAAAACGCGAAAGGCCATGTCCGATCATTGAACACGTGGTGATTCCGGAGTCCTTGACGCTTCACACCGCCGACGGCGTGCGGATCGACGCAGGACACCTCGGCGGGGACGGCGACCTCTGCTTCGTGCTCGCGCACGGCTTCACGTGCTCCTGGCGGCAGCCCGCGCTCCGCCGCATCGGCCACGTCCTCGGCCGGTACGGCGGCGTTCTCGCCCTCGACCTGCGCGGCCACGGACGGTCCGGCGGCCGCTCCACCGTGGGCGACCTCGAGGTGCTCGACGTGCAGGCCGCGGTCGCCGCGGCGCGCCGCAGCGGCTACCGGCGCGTCGCCGTCGCGGGGTTCTCGCTGGGCGGCGCCGTCGCCATCCGGCACGCCGCACTGCACGGCGACGTCGACGCCGTCGTCTCGGTGAGCGCGCCCGCACGCTGGTACTACCGCGACACCGTCCCGATGCGCCGCGTCCACTGGGTGATCGAACAGCCGCTGGGCCGGCTCGCCGTCCGGCTGGTGCGGGGGACGCGCATCGCGGCGAAGGGCTGGGACCCCGTGCCGGAGGCGCCGCACGAGGTGGCGGCGCGCATCGCGCCCGCGCCGCTGCTGATCGTCCACGGCGACGCCGACGCGTTCTTCCCGATCGAGCACGGGCAACAGCTGTACGACGCCGCACGGGACCCGAAGGAACTGTGGATCGAACCGGGCTTCGGTCACGCGGAGGTCGCCGCGACACCGGACCTCGTCCACCGCATCGGTGCCTGGGCCGCCTCAGCCGTCACCGCCGTACGCCCCGACGCCGCGATCTAACGCCCCCCGTCCGCCCAGCCCGCCCGGCGCTTCTCGGCCCGCGCCGTCGTCGTCCGGCAGCGGGCACGTGCCGATGACACTCCTCGCGTGGAACCGTCCTGACCTGGGTTGATTCGGCGTTATCCACATTTTCGCAGTGGCCTGTCGGCGGACGGGCGAGACGGCCATCATCGGGACCATGAACGGTCTCAGCGTCACCTGGAAGCGGACGGCCGCCGACTCGATCGTCCCCGTGGGCCCCGGCATCTACTTCGACGCGGGCGGCGGCTCCTCGCTCGCCGGCCGGGCCGCCGCGCTCAGCCGGCTCCTTCCACCGGACGCGGTCGTCGCGCGCCGCACCGCCGCGTGGGTCTGGGGCATTGACGTCCTCCCGCCGGGCGTGAGCGAGACCGACTGGGACGTCGAACTCATCACCCCGCGGCCCGCGGAGAGCGCGACGGGGCCGCCCCTGCTCGCCGAACACGCGGACCTGCCGCCCGGCCACGTCGAGGAAAGGGCGGGCGTGCGCGTCACCTCCCGCACCCGGACGGCCCTCGACTGCACGCGCTGGCTTCCGCGCTCCGAAGCGGTCGCCGCGCTCGACCAGTTCCTCAGGCAGGGAGTCGGCACCGATGAACTCAGGACCATGGCCCGCGCACTGGAGGGCTATCGCGGCAACAGGCGGTTGCGCGAACTCCTGCGCCTCGGCGACCGAGGCGCGGCCTCACCCGGAGAGAGCTGGATCCGGACGGCCATCGTCGACGCCGGATTCCCGCGCCCCCGCACGCAGGTGCCGGTCGCCGGGCCAGGCGACCGCTGGTTCTACGTCGACCTCGGCTACGAGGACTACCGCGTCGGCATGGAGTACGACGGCGAACGCCACCACACCGGCCGCGCGGCCCGCGCCCACGACGAAGGCCGCCGGCGCTGGCTCTCCAAGGAGAAGAGCTGGCAGATCATCCCGGTCACCAAGCTCTTCCTGTCCCGCCCCGCCCCCTACCTGGAGGCGCTCCTGACCGCACTGCTCCAACGCGGATGGAACCCCGATTCCGCGACCATGGACCGCATCACCGCCCACCTGACCTCCCTCACCCGGCGAACCGGCGTCCGCCCCGTCCGCCGAAGCCGAAGACCTTGGTGAGGCCGGAGGCGAAGAAGGCCTTGGTGGGGAGGCAGGTCACCGGCGGGGAGGGACCTCGGGCGTGTCCAGGAGTGCCGCGAGACGCTTGGGGGCTATCAGGCGGTAGCTGTCCTCGACGAGCTCCGCCAGTTCCTTCCAATCCTGCTCAACGTCCAGGCGTGCCCCGACCCAGCCCTTGGCGCCGACGTACTTCGGGACGAAGAAGCGCTCCGGGCTCTCCGATACCAGGGCCTCCTGCACGCCCGGGCCAGCCTTGAACATCATCGACGAGCCGTCTTCGCTGGTCATCACGAACAGCTTGTCGCGCACACGGAAGGAGGGCGAGGTATGACCGCCGAACGGCTTCTCGGTCGCCTCCGGCATCGCCATGCAGATCTCCCGGACCCGCTCGAGAACGTCCATGCCGCCGGTCCCTCCCCGTGATGGATGCTCCCAGCACCCTAGGCCGCACCTCCGACAGCGCCACAGCGGCGTTGGGTGTGCGGGGGAGGTCTTCCGTTCGACGGAAGGCGGGGTGCCGCGGGCGCGGGCGAACGGCGATGGTCAGGGACGACGCCGAACGCAAGGGGGGCACGTGGCCGAGCACAGCGCCGTCGAGACGGAGGTCGTCGTCCAGGACAGGACGGACCTCGCGGAAGGCGTCGTGGGGTTGACGCTGCGCGCCGCGGACGGTGGCACGCTGCCGTCCTGGCGGCCCGGAGCGCACGTCGACCTGCTGTTGCCGGGCGGACTCGAGCGGCAGTACTCCCTGTGCGGCGACCCGGCCGACGAACGGACGTGGCGGCTCGGCGTGCTGAAGGAGGGGCCCGGCTCGACGTTCGTCCATGAGCGGGTGCAGGTCGGCGACCGGCTGGCGGCACGCGGCCCTCGCAACCACTTCGCCTTGGAGGACGCACCCGGCTACCTGTTCCTGGCCGGAGGCATCGGCATCACGCCGATCCTGCCGATGGTGGCCGCCGCGCACGCGGCGGGCGGGGACTGGCGGCTCCTGTACGGCGGGCGACGTCGGACGGCGATGGCCTTCCTGGGCGATCTGTCCCGCTACGGGGACCGCGTCGACGTGCGGCCACACGACGAGTTCGGGCTGCTCGACCTCGACGCCGCACTCTCGGGGCTCGCGCCGGGGACCCTCGTCTACTGCTGCGGACCCGAGCCGATGCTCGCGGCGGTCGAGGAGCGATGCGACCCGGGCGCGCTGCGCACCGAGCGGTTCTCGGCCAAGCCCGTCACGGGGTCGAACGAGGCGTTCGAGGTCGAGCTGACACTGAGCGGCCGGACGCTGAAGGTCGACTCCGGGCGCTCGATCCTGGAGACGGTCGAGGAGGCGGGCGTCACCGTCCTGTCCTCGTGCCGGGAGGGCACCTGCGGCACCTGCGAGACCGCCGTCCTCGGCGGTGAACCCGACCACCGCGACTCGGTCCTCACCGAGGCCGAGCGCGCGGACGGCGGATTCATGATGATCTGCGTCTCCCGCGCCCGCAGCCCCCGCCTGACCCTGGAGCTGTGAGCCGGTCGGCCGGCGCCGGGTTTCCGACGCCGGCCAGGTGCTTGCCAGTGCTGGTCGGGTGCTTGCCAGCGCCGACAGGGTGTCTGCTGGCGCCGGCCGGGTGCTCGTCGGTGCTGCTCGGTGCTCGTCGGTGCTTCCGGTGCCGGCCAGGTGCTCGCCCAGTGCTTGCCAGTGCTCGCCGGTGCCGGCCGGGTGCTTGCTGGTGTTGGTGGGTGCTTGCTGGTGTTGGTTGGGTGCTTGCCGGTGCTGGCCGGGTGCTTACCGGCGTCCGACCGGGGTGCTCGTCGGCGCTGGTCGGGGCTCGCTGGTGCCGATCGGGTGCTTGCCGGTGCTGGCCGGGTGCTCGCCGGTGCTGGCCGGGTGCTCGTCGGTGTTGGGCGGGTGCTCGCCTGTGTACGGGCCGGCTGGGGGAGCGGGTCTTTTGGTGGAGTAAGTCCCGGAGGGTGGAGGTGGACAGCGGGGGCTGTCGCTTTCGGGTTTCCTGTGGTGACAGATAGGGGGTTCGGGTCAGGCGGGTTGTTTCGTGGTGTGGAAGGCGCGGCGGAGGGCGTCCAGGCGGTCGGCGGCCATGCGGCGGGAGACGGCGGCGTCGTGGATCAGGGCCGAGCCGTGGAAGGTGCCCGGATAGTGGTGCACCTCGGTGCCGACGCCCGACTGGACGAGCCGGAGCGCGTAGGCGAGGCCCTCGTCGCGGAGGGGGTCGAACTCGCAGGTGGTGACGTAGGCGGGCGGCAGGCCGGTGAGGTCCTCGGCGCGGGCGGGTGCCGCGTAGGGGGAGACCCCGGCGCTGCCGCGGACGCCTTCGCCGAGGTAGTAGTCCCAGCTCAGCTCGGCGTTCGGGCGATTCCAGATGGGGGTGTCGGTGTAGGCGCGCATCGAGGGGGTGTCGAGCCGGTCGTCGAGTTCGGGGATGCCGAGGAGCTGGAAGCACAGCGCCGGGCCGCCCCGGTCGCGGGCCAGCAGCGCGGTCGCGGCGGCCAGGCCGCCGCCGGCGCTCTCCCCGCCGACCGCCAGCCGGTCCGGGTCGATGCCGAGGTCGGCGGCGTTGGCGGCGGCCCAGGTCAGCGCGGTGTAGCAGTCCTCCAGACCGGCCGGGAACGGATGCTCGGGCGCGAGCCGGTACTCCACGGACAGCACCACCGCGCCGACCTCGGCGGCGATGGACAGCGTGTCGTCGTGGAAGGCGTCGACGCTGCCGAGGACGAACCCGCCGCCGTGGATGTAGACCAGGCCGGGCAGCGGGCCGGAGGCGGCGGACGGGGTGAAGACGCGCACCGGGACGGCCGTGCCGTCGCCGGGGACGGAGACGTCGCGGACCTCGACCGGGACGGGCGGCTCGTAGCGGGGCCCCGCGGCGAGGAGCTGCTCGTCGGCCACGCGCATCCGCGCGGGGTCGGTCAGCGTGATCTCGGGGATCATCGAGACCCAGGGGGCGAGCTCGGGGTCGAAGGCGTACGTCACTTTCCGGCTCCTCTCGGCGGCTGGCCTTCAGTTTCGCCGCCGCCGCGGGGCTTGCCCAGCCGCCATCCGCCGGGGAACGCGTCCCGGAACCCGCCGTTCGTCGGGTGTCGTACGATCCGTCCATGAAGGGGCTGCTCCTGCGGTTGTCGGGGCTGGACGCCGACGCGGAGAACGCCGTCCGGGTGATCGGTTTCTTCGACCGGCTGATCGCCGGGCGGGCGAGCCCGCCCGCGCTCGTGCGCGCCACCGCGACGCTCGCCGAATGCCCCGCCGGTCTGGCCGACCCCGCGCGCGGTGTGTCGCTGCGCGCGGGCTCCGGGACGGGGGAGCGGGCCGTCCGGGAGTTCTCCGCGACCGGGCGCGTGTGGCTGGAGCGGGCCGGTGCGCCGCTCCCGCTGGACGACATCGTGCTCGAACGGTTCGCGATCGCCGCCGCGGTCCTGCTGGAGCACGCGCGGGACGAGCCGGACGACGCCGCGCTGGTGGAGCTGGTGCTGTCGGCGGACGCCGCGGAGGTCGACCGGTCCCGCGCCCTGCGGACGCTGCGGTTCGAGCCGGCCGCCCCGCTGCACGTGCTGGCCGTCGCCGGCACCGACGTGCCGGCGGTGCTCGCCGTCCTCGGCCCGGACGCGCGGGCCGCCTCGCCCGGGCGCGTGCACGCCGTCCTGACCCGCGAGGTGCCCGCCGAGCTGGAGCGGCTGCCGCCGCACGGGACGCGGATCGGGGTGGGGCCCGCGCTGCCGGGCATCGAGGCGCCGGAGGCGTGGCGCCGCGCGCGGGCCGCGCTGCGGTTCACCGCGCTCGGCGACGGGCTGCCGGCGGTGGTGCGCCACGACCGGCTCGGCGGGTTCGCCGTGGTCGGCGCGCGGCTGCGGCCCGCGGACATCGCCGAGGTCGCGGACGTGGCGGCGCTGGACCGGCTCGCCGTCGAACCGCACGGCGAGGACGTCCTGGAGGTGCTGGGCGCGTTCTGTGCGACGGGGTCGACCCGGAAGGCCGCCGCCCGTGTGCACCGCCACCACAGCACGATCGCCGCGCGGCTGGCGCACGCGGAGCGTCGCCTCGGGTTCTCCTTCCATGCGCCCGGTGGCCGGTTGCGGTTGGAGTTGGCGCTGCTGCTCCGCCACTTGCGGGACGAACCCGCCTGAATCCCGGTTAATAGATCTGTGTCCTGACTTTTTCTTGCCATATTGATCACTCGTAGGCAGCCTCTGCGGTATGGGAGACGCCCGCCTGTCCGTCCTCGCCCCGGTTCCCCCGCTCCCGCCGCCGAGAGACGGGGGCGGCGCATGAGCTTCTCCGACTACCTGGCCGACCGGTGGCCGACGATCGCCCGGCAGATGGCCGAGCACGCCGAGGTGGTGCTGATCGCGGTCGGCATCGCGGCGGTGATCGGGATCGGCCTCGGCGTCGCCGTGCAGGGCCGGCCGCGGGTGAGCCGGCTCGCGCTCGGCGTCACCGGCACGATGCTGACCGTCCCGTCGCTGGCGCTGTTCGGGCTGCTGATCCCGCTGTTCGGGCTGGGCCTCGCGCCGACGATCACCGCGCTGGTGCTGTACGCGGTGTTCCCGATCCTGCGCAACACCATCACCGGCCTGGAGTCGGTGCCGGGCGCGGTCGAGGAGGCCGCCCGCGGGATGGGGATGGGCCGGGCGAGCCGGATGCTGCGGATCCGGCTCCCGCTGGCCTGGCCGGTCGTGCTCACCGGCGTCCGGGTCGCCACGGTCATGACGGTCGCGATCGCCGCGATCGCCGCCGCCGTCGCCGGTCCCGGCCTCGGCGCGCTGATCTTCGGCGGGCTGTCGCGGATCGGCGGCGCGAACGCGCTGAACGACACGCTCGCGGGCACGCTCGGCGTCGCGCTGCTGGCGCTCGCCCTGGACCTGCTGTTCGCCGTCGTCGCGCGGCTGACCATACCGAGGGGCGTGCGATGAAGGAGATGATCCGGCTCGACGGGGTCACCAAGCGCTACCCGGGCCAGGCCGCGCCGGCCGTCGACGGCCTGACGCTGAGCGTCCGGGAAGGCGAGATCGTGGTGCTGCTCGGGCCGTCGGGCTGCGGCAAGACGACCACGCTGCGGCTCATCAACCGGCTGATCGAGCCGACCGAGGGGCGGATCCTCCTCGACGGCGAGGACGTCACCCGCGCAGACCCCGACCGGCTCCGCCGCCGCATCGGCTACGTCATCCAGCAGGTCGGGCTGTTCCCGCACATGACGATCGCCGCGAACATCGGGCTCATCCCGCGCACGCTCGGCTGGGACAAGAAGCGCGTCCGGGCGCGCGTCGACGAGCTGCTCGACATGGTCGGCCTCGACCCGGGGACGTTCCGGGGCCGCTACCCCAAGGAGCTGTCGGGCGGGCAGCAGCAGCGCGTCGGGGTGGCCCGCGCGCTCGCCGCCGACCCGCCCGCGATGCTCATGGACGAGCCGTTCGGCGCGATCGACCCCATCACCCGGGAGCGGCTGCAGGACGCCTTCCTGGAGCTGCAGGCGCGGATCGGCAAGACGATCGTGCTGGTCACGCACGACCTGACCGAGGCGCTCAAGCTCGGCGACCGGATCGCGCTGCTGGGCGAGCACGGCCGCCTGGTCCAGTACGACACGCCCGCGGCGATCCTCGGCGAGCCCGCGGACGACTTCGTCGCGTCGTTCGTCGGGTCGGGCGCCGCGATGCGCCGGCTCCGGCTGGTCGAGGTCGGGTCCATCGAGCTGGTGCCGGTCGAGGCGGTCGGCGCCGTCTCGACGAGCGTGCGGGCGGACCAGAGCCTGTACGAGGCGCTCGACGCGATGCTGCGGCACGGGGACGAGGGCGCGGTCGTCCTGGACGAGGACGGCCGTCCCGCCGGCGCGGTCTCGTGGTCCACGATCGTCCGCGAAACCCCGCGAACAGGCGACACCCCGCCGACCGTTGAGCCCTGGCGGTCCGGCGGGGCGTCGGACACCGGCGCGGCCCCGCGAGCCGGTGGGCCCAGGCGATCCGGCGAGGCGCCGGGAAGCGGCGGGACGTCGTCTGGCGAGGCGTCGGCCGCGGGGGCGCCGCTTTCGGAGGCGCCTAACGGGGAGGGCGGGCGGCGGTGAGCGTCACGCCGATGCTCGATGAGCGCGCGGACGAGCCCGGCGGCGGCCCAGGCGCCGGGACCGGCGGGCGCGGCGGGGGCGGCGGGCGCGGCGCGGCCCGCGCGGCGGGGCGCTCGGCCGCCGGCATGGCCGCGACGCCGGTCGTCCTCGTCCTGGCGGTCGCCGCTCTCTTCGCCTACCTGCACGGGCGGCATCTGGACGCGATCGAGCGGCGCTCGGTCAACCGGGACGTGATCGTCCAGCGGTTCGTCGAGCACATCGAGCTGGTGGCGGTGTCGACGGCCCTCGTCCTGGCGATCGCGATCCCGCTCGGCGTGCTGCTGACGCGGCCGGGGATGCGCCCGCTGTCCGCGCCGTTCCTCGCGCTGGCGAACATCGGGCAGGCCGTCCCGTCCATCGGGGTGCTGGTGCTGCTCGCCGTCACGGTCGGCATCGGCTTCCAGAAGGCGGTGATCGCGCTCATCCTCGTCTCCGCGCTGCCCGTGCTGCGCAACACCATGGTCGGCCTGCAGGGCGTGGACCGCGCGCTGATCGACGCCGGGCGCGGCATCGGGCTGTCCCGGACGGCCGTGCTGCTGCGGGTGGAGCTGCCGCTGGCCGTGCCGGTGATCCTCGCCAGCGTCCGCGTCGCGGTCATCCTCAACGTGGGGAGCGCGACGCTGGCCGCGTTCACCAACGCCGGCGGCCTCGGCGACCTCATCAACACCGGCATCGCGCTGAACCGGACTCCGATCCTGCTCACCGGCAGCGTCCTGACCGCCGTGCTCGCGATGGCGGCGGACTGGCTCATCGGCATCGTCGAGCACTACCTGCGCCCGCGCGGCATCTGAATCCCCCGAGGAGAGTCACCATGCGCCTGCTCCCCATCGTCGCCTCCGTCGCCGCCGTCGGTTTGACCGCCGGGTGCTTCAGCTCGTCCGGCACCGACGCCGAGGCGGGCAGCCTCGCCAAGGGCAACTCGCTGAAGGGGGCCACCCTCACCGTCGGCGGCAAGGAGTTCACCGAGCAGCTCGTCCTCTGCCAGATCACCGCGCTGGCGCTGCGGTCGGCGGGCGCGACCGTCAAGGAGAAGTGCGGCCTGCAGGGCAGCAACACCACGCGCGCCGCGCTGACGTCCGGAAGCATCGACATGTACTGGGAGTACACCGGCACCGCCTGGATCAACTACCTGAAGAACACCAAGCCGCTCAACAACGCCGCCGAGCAGTACCAGGCCGTCGCTCAGCAGGACCTCGGCAAGAACCACGTGAAGTGGCTGGCCGCCGCGCCCGCCAACAACACCTACGCCATCGCCGTCAAGACGACGACGATGCAGCAGCTCGGCATCAAGAGCCTTTCCGATTACGCGAAGCTCGCGCACACCGGCCCGGCCAAGGCGTCCACCTGTGTGGCGAGCGAGTTCGCCGGGCGCAGCGACGGATGGCCCGGTCTGCAGAAGGCGTACGGTTTCACAGTCCCGAAGTCGTCGGTCGCGACCCTCGCCGAAGGCGCCATCTACGACGCCATCGGCAAGGGGAAACCGTGCAACTTCGGTGAGGTGGCCACCACCGACGGCCGTATCAAGGCGCTCGGCCTCACCTCGATCCCCGATGACAAGAAGTTCTTCCCCGTCTACAACCCCGCGCTCACGCTGCGCGATTCGGTCTACAAGGACCACCCGGCCATCGAGAAGATCCTGAACCCGGTCGCGGCGGTGCTCAGCGACCCGGTCCTGCAGACGCTCAACGGCGAGGTCGACATCAAGGGCAAGGAGCCCACGGACGTCGCGCAGACCTGGCTCCAGTCGAAGGGCTTCATCGGCAAGTAGGACCGCCGGGAGAACCTGCCGGACAAAGGCCGGGCCGTCGCCGTTCGCCGTTCCGCGCAGGCGTCTCCCGGGCAGGACTCCAGGGTGGCCGAGTCAGCGGGACCGCAAGGGAGGCGCCTGGGATGAGACCGTTCGCGTCGTCGGCCGATCTGGCGGAGAAGGAGCGCAGCCTGGAGGTGCTCGCGGACGGGGTGTACGCCCTGACGGCCGAGGGGGATCCGAACGTCGGCGCGGTCGAGGGCGAGGACTTCGTCGTCTGCTTCGAGGCACTGGCGACGCCGGTCGCGGCGCGCGAGTGGCTGTCGATCCTGCGCGAGCACACCGACAAACCCGTCCGCTACCTGGTGCTGTCGCACTACCACGCGGTGCGGGTGCTGGGCGCGAGCGCGTTCGGCGCGGACGTGATCGTGGCGCACGAGAAGACGCGCGAGCTGGTCGCCGAGCGCGGGAGGCAGGACTGGGAGTCGGAGTTCGGGCGGATGCCGCGGCTGTTCCGGGAGCCGGAGTCGATCCCGGGCCTGACGTGGCCGACCGCCACGTTCAGCGACCGGTTCACCATCCAGCTGGGCGGCGACCGGGGCGAGCTGGTCCTGCGGTACTGCGGCCGCGGGCACACCGAGGGCGACATCGTGGCGTGGCTGCCGAAGCAGAAGGTGCTGTTCGCCGGCGATCTGGTGGAGGCGCAGGCGGCGCTGTACACCGGTGACGCCTTCCACCGCGAGTGGGCGTCGGGGACGCTGGACCGGGTGGCCGCGCTGCGCGCCGAGGCGCTCGTGGGCGGACGCGGAGGAGTGGCGGCCGGCCGGGAGGCGGTGGACGCGGCGATCGGCCAGACCCGGCACTTCCTCCAGGTGATGATCCGCGAGGTGACGGCCGTGCAGGGGCGCGGCGGGACGCTGAAGGAGGCGTTCGAGGCGGTCCACGCGGAGCTGGAGCCGGAGTACGGGCGGTGGCCGATCTTCGAGCACTGCCTGCCGTTCGACGTGTCGCGGCTGTGGGACGAGCTGTCCGGCATCGGGCGTCCCGCCATCTGGACCGCCGAGCGCGACCGGGCCGTCTGGGATGAACTCCAGGGCTGACGCCGGACCCGCCGAGCCGGTCGTCGTGGCCGGCGCCGGGCCGGTGGGGCTGGTCGCCGCGCTGCTGCTGGCGCGGTCCGGCGTGCCCGCGACCGTCCTGGAGGCCGCGGGCCGCTGCGAACCCCTCGGGTCCAAGGCGATCTGCTTCCAGCGCGACGTTCTCGACGTGCTGGACCGGGCCGGTTGCGCGGAGCGGATGATCGCTCGCGGGGTCACCTGGACGACCGGCCGCACCTACTACCGCGGCACCGAACTGTTCGCGGTCACGTTCCCGGACGCCGGGCGCGGCGACGTCCCGCCGTGGATCAACATCTCGCAGGCCGAGGTCGAGCGGTACCTGCGCGAGCTGGCGGACGCCGAACCGCTGGTGGACGTCCGGTACGGGCACCGCGTCACCGGCCTCCACCAGGACGCCGGCGGCGTGCGGGTCCGCGCGGACGCCCCGGACGGCGAGGTCACCGTCGCCGGAAGCCACCTGGTCGGGGCGGACGGCCCGCACAGCGCGGTCCGGCGGCTGCTCGGCGTCCGGTTCCCCGGCCGCTCGTTCGACGACCGGTTCCTGATCTGCGACATCCGCGCCGACCTGCCGTTCCCGAACGAGCGCCGGTTCTACTTCGACCCCGACTGGAACCCCGGACGGCAGGTCCTGGTGCACCAGTGCCCCGACCGGACCTGGCGGATCGACTGGCAGATGCCCGCGGGCTACGACTTCGAGGCCGAGCGCGCCTCCGGGGCGCTGGACGACCGCATCCGGAAGATCACCGGGGACGCCCCCTACGAGATCGTGTGGGCGTCGGTCTACCGGTTCCACCAGCGGTGCGCCGAGACGTTCCGCCGCGGCCGGGTGCTCCTGGCCGGTGACGCGGCGCACCTGTACGCGCCGTTCGGGGCGCGCGGGCTGAACTCCGGCGTGCAGGACGCCGAGAACCTCGCCTGGAAGATCGCGTTCGTCCGCCGCGGTCACGGCTCCGGGCGCCTGCTCGCGAGCTACGACGCCGAACGGCGCGCGGCGGCGCGCGAGAACCTGGCGGTGACGACCCGCACGATGGAGTTCCTCGTCCCGCACACCCCCGAGGAGAGGGCCCGGCGGCTGACCGCGCTGGACGCCGCGCTCACCGATCCCGCCGCCCGCGCCCTGATCGATTCGGGGCGGCTCGCCGAACCGTACTGGTACCTGGACTCGCCGCTGACCACCCCGTCCGGGCCGGTCGACGGGTTCCCGCGTGCCGCCGGGGCCGTCCGGCCGCCGCTGCCCGGCGTCCTCTGCCCCGACGGCCCCTGCGTCGTCGACGGACGCGAGACCCGGCTGCGCCGCCTGTTCGGCACCGGGTTCGTCGCCTTGGCCGCGGACGGGGAACGGTGCGCCCGGATACGGGAGTCGGCGGCCGGCGTCCCCGTCGCGGTCCACGCCCTGGACGCGATCGACACCGCCGGGGCCCTGCGCACGGCGCTGGACGCCGGTCCCGACACCGTCCATCTCGTCCGGCCGGACGGCCATCTCGCCGCCGTGCTGCCGTCCTTCGACCCGGGCGCGTTCGCCGCCGCGCTGCGCCGGGCCTGCGGCCGCACCTGACCGCGCCCGCGCCACCACCTGGGACCGAACGGGAAAAAGGGATGGGAGTTTCACAGGCGCCGGGTCCATTCGGTAACCTCGGAACCGGGCCGAGAGGCGCTGCAACGGACGCGCGCGTCCGCCACGCTCGGCCCGCAGACCGGTACACGCAAGGGCGCCTCCCAACGACACGGGAGGTGGCTGGTGGGCAGGACCGAAGAGCTGCGCGGGCTTCTGGGCGAGCGGGTCGTGGTGCTCGACGGGGCGTGGGGCACGATGCTCCAGGGCGCCGGGCTCACCCCCGAGGACTACCGCGGCGACCGCATCGGCGGCGACCACGAGAAGGACGTCACCGGCGACCCCGACCTGCTGAACCTCACCCGGCCGGACGTGATCCTGGACGTCCACCGGCAGTACCTCGAGGCCGGCGCCGACATCACCACCACCAACACCTTCACCGCGACGAGCATCGGCCAGGCCGACTACGGGCTCGAGGGCCTCGTCCGCGAGATGAACGTGCAGGGCGCCCGGCTCGCCCGGCAGGCCGCCGACGAGTACGGGAACCGGTTCGTCGCCGGGTCCGTCGGCCCGCTCAACGTCACCCTGTCGCTGTCGCCCCGGGTCGAGGACCCGGCCTACCGCGCGGTCACGTTCGACCAGGTCAAGGACTCCTACGCGGAGCAGATCGCGGGGCTGGCCGAGGGCGGCGTCGACCTGCTGCTGATCGAGACGATCTTCGACACGCTGAACGCGAAGGCCGCGATCGCGGCGGCCCGCGAGGTCGCCCCCGAGCTGCCGCTGTGGATCTCCGTCACGATCGTCGACCTGTCCGGCCGGACGCTGTCCGGGCAGACCGTCGAGGCGTTCTGGCGGTCGATCGAGCGCGCCGAGCCGCTGGTCGTCGGTGTGAACTGCTCGCTGGGCGCCGAGGAGATGCGCCCGCACGTGGAGGATCTGGCCCGCATCGCCGGCACCTACACCGCCTGCCACCCCAACGCCGGCCTGCCGAACGCCTTCGGCGGCTACGACCAGACGCCGGACGAGATGGGCGTGAAGCTCGGCGACTTCGCCGCGTCCGGCATGGTCAACGCCGTCGGCGGCTGCTGCGGGACGGGCCCGGCGCACATCGCCCGCATCGCCGAGGCCGTCCGGGGCACCGCGCCCCGCGAGGTCGCCGCGCCCGGCCCGGCGACCCGCTACAGCGGCCTCGAGCCGTTCGAGATCGGCCGCGACACCGGCTTCGTCATGATCGGCGAGCGCACCAACGTCACCGGCTCCAAGCGGTTCCGCAAGCTGATCGAGGCGGGCGACCACCAGGGCGCCGTGGACGTGGCGCTGGAGCAGGTGCGCGGCGGCGCGAACCTGCTCGACGTCAACATGGACGCCGACCTGCTCGACAGCGAGCGGGAGATGACGACGTTCCTCAACCTGATCGCGACCGAGCCCGAGGTGGCCCGCATCCCGATCATGGTGGACAGCTCGCGGTGGAGCGTGCTGGAGGCCGGGCTGAAGACCGTCCAGGGCAAGGGCGTCGTCAACTCGATCAGCCTCAAGGAGGGCGAGGAGCCCTTCCTGGAGCAGGCCCGCCGCATCCGCGACTTCGGCGCCGGCGTGGTCGTCATGGCGTTCGACGAGCAGGGCCAGGCCGACACCGCCGACCGCAAGGTGAGCATCTGCGGCCGCGCCTACGACCTGCTGACGCAGAAGGCCGGGTTCGCGGCCGAGGA
This sequence comes from Actinomadura sp. NTSP31, assembly GCF_041951385.1. NCBI lineage: Bacteria > Bacillati > Actinomycetota > Actinomycetes > Streptosporangiales > Thermomonosporaceae > Actinomadura > Actinomadura sp. NTSP31. Next base: position 177,944 of record NZ_JBGNUT010000006.1, read on the forward strand.
CATCATCTTCGACCCGAACGTGCTGGCCGTCGCGACCGGCATCGCCGAGCACAACGGGTACGCCAAGGCGTTCATCGACGCGCTCCCGCGGATCAAGGAGCGCTGCCCAGGCGCCCGCACCAGCGGCGGCATCTCCAACCTGTCGTTCTCCTTCCGCGGCAACGAGGTCGTCCGCGAGGCGATGCACTCGGCGTTCCTGTTCCACGCGGTGAAGGCCGGGCTGGACATGGGCATCGTCAACGCCGGGCAACTCGCCGTCTATGAGGACATCCCCGCCGACCTGCTCGAACTCGTCGAGGACGTGCTGTTCGACCGGCGCCCGGACGCCACCGACCGGCTCGTGTCGTTCGCCGAGAACGTCAAGGGCGAGGGCACCAGGCGCGAGGTCGACCTGTCCTGGCGCGAGGCGCCGGTGGAGCAGCGGCTGTCGCACGCCCTGGTGCACGGGATCGTCGACTTCATCGAGGAGGACACCGAGGAGGCCCGGAAGCAGCTTCCCCGTCCGCTCGACGTGATCGAGGGCCCGCTGATGGACGGGATGAAGATCGTCGGCGACCTGTTCGGCTCCGGCAAGATGTTCCTGCCGCAGGTGGTCAAGAGCGCCCGCGCGATGAAGCGCTCGGTCGCCTACCTGGAACCGTTCATGGCGGCCGAGAAGGAGAAGGCGCTGGCCGAGGGCCGCGTCGAGGCCGAGCGCGGCCAGGGCAAGGTCGTCCTCGCCACCGTCAAGGGCGACGTGCACGACATCGGCAAGAACATCGTCGGCGTCGTCCTCGGCTGCAACAACTACGACGTCATCGACCTCGGCGTGATGGTGCCCGCCGCGAAGATCCTCGACACCGCGATCGCGGAGGGCGCCGACGCGGTCGGGCTGTCCGGGCTGATCACCCCGTCGCTGGACGAGATGGTGTCGGTGGCGAAGGAGATGCAGCGCCGCGGGATGGAGCTGCCGCTGCTGATCGGCGGCGCCACCACGTCCCGCCAGCACACCGCGGTGCGGATCGCGCCCGCCTACGACCGGACCACCGTGCACGTGCTGGACGCCTCCCGCGTCGTCGGCGTGGTGTCGAACCTGCTCGACCCCGAGCGCGCGAGCGCGCTGGCGATCTCCAACGCCGAGGAGCAGCAGCGGCTGCGCGAGCAGCACGAGCGCAAGCAGCGCGCCCCGATGCTGACGATCGAGAAGGCCCGCGCGAACCGGGAGGCGGTGTCCTTCGACGACCTGCCCGTCCCCGCCTTCACCGGCGTGCGCACCGTCGAGCCGGACCTGGACGAGCTGCGCGCGATGATCGACTGGCAGTTCTTCTTCCTCGCCTGGGAGCTGAAGGGCAAGTACCCGGCGATCCTCGACCAGCCGGTCGCGCGGGAGCTGTTCGACGACGGCAACGGCCTGCTGGACAAGATCATCGCGGACGGGCTGCTGCGCGCCCGCGGCGCCTACGCGTTCTGGCCCGCGCACTCCGAGGGCGACGACATCGTCCTGGACACCGGCGACGGGACGCGCTTCCCGATGCTGCGGCAGCAGACCGCCAAGCCGGCGGGCCGGCCGAACCGGTCCCTGGCCGACTACATCGCCCCGTCCGGCGACCACCTCGGCGGGTTCGCGGTGAGCGTGCTCGGCGCGGAGGAGCTGGCCGCGCAGTTCGAGGCCGACAACGACGACTACCGGTCGATCATGGTGAAGGCGCTGGCGGACCGGCTCGCCGAGGCGTTCGCCGAGTACGTCCACCTGCAGGCGCGGCGCGACTGGTTCGAGCCGGACGCCGACCCGAAGCTGGAGGACCTGCACGCCGAGCGGTTCCGCGGCATCCGCCCGGCGCTCGGCTACCCGGCGAGCCCCGACCACAGCGAGAAGAAGGACCTGTTCGACCTGCTCGGCGCGCAGGAGCTCGGGATCGGGCTGACCGAGTCGTACGCGATGACCCCGGCCGCCAGCGTGAGCGGGCTGATCTTCGCGCACCCGTCCGCGCGGTACTTCACCGTCGGGCGGATCGGCCGCGACCAGACCGAGGACTACGCGGCGCGGCGCGGGCTCGCCCTTCCCGAAATCGAGCGGTGGCTGCGCCCGAATCTCGCCTACGAAACGGAATGAGCTGCGCCGACGGCCGCGGGACTGTCCTGAACCGGCCACTTTTCCGGCGTACGGGAGCGGCTTTTCTCCCGTAAACGAAAGGAATCCGGAAAGGCCCGCCGATTACCATGGCCGGCGTGTCGGTAGCGCTGGCCGCCCGGGCGGTCCCGAGGCGGTGGAGCACCCCGCGCTGGCTGTGGACGGTGCTCGCCGCGGCCGTCGGGCTCGCGGTGCTGTCCTGGCTCGCGGCGACGGCGGTGCTGGTGGGGAGCCGGTCGGCGGTGTCGTCGGTACGGGACGGCGGCGCCCCCGCCTACGTCAGCGCCCGCACCGCGCACGCGGCGCTGTCGGACGCCGACCGGGCCGCGTGGCAGAGCTTCCGCTCCGGCGCGGCGCAGCTCATCGGCCCCGGCCAGCAGTTCCGCGACGATCTGACGACGGCCGGCGACAATCTGGCGCACCTCGCCGAACTCGATTTCGGTGGCGCCGCCGGGCGCGATCTGCTGCGCGCCGTGAACGCGCAGGTCGTCACCTACCAGGGGCTGGTGGAACAGGCCGACGCCACCTATCGGGAAGGGCTCGAAAAGCTCGGGTACGCCTATCTCAGCTACGCCTCGGACATGCTGCACGGAGACGGCGGGCTGCTGTCGCGGATCGACGAGATCGCGCGGCGGGACCTGCGCGGCATCGACGGCGAGCGGGACTCGGCGTGGGCCGGCGGCGGCCTCGCGCTCGGCACCGCCGCCATCGGCGTGGTCCTGCTCGCCGTCCTCGGCTACGCGCAGGCGTCGATGGCGCGGCGGTTCCGGCGGCTGGTCAACCTGCCGCTGGCCGCCGCGAGCGTCCTCCTGGTCGGGCTGATCGTCTGGACGTCCATGACGTTCCTGCACGTCGACCACGCCTTCGCGGACGCCTCCGACCACGGCGTGCCCGCCTTCGACCGGACGCTCCAGGCGCAGATCCGCGACGCGGACGCCGGGTCCGGCGCGCTCCGCACCGGACGCACCGCGCCGCAGGGCGGCGGCCTGAACGTCGCCGCCGCGGACCAGGCGCAGCGGCCCCTGGAGGCGAAGCTGTCCGACGCCACCGACACCCGCGGCCTGAACGCCGGCCTGCCGCTGCTGTCGCTGGCCGTCGCTGGACTCTCCGCCCTCGGCCTGTGGATCCGGCTCCGCGAGTACGGGAGATGACCGTGCGACTGCTGGCAGCGCTGCTCCTGCTCTGCGCGTTCACCACCGTGTCCTGCGGCGGCGCCGGCTCCGGTGAGAGCGTCACGGTGCTCGGCTCGTGGACGGGCGCCGAGGGCGACGCGTTCCGCGCGGTGCTGTCCGGCTTCGAGAAGAGCACCGGCGTCCACGTCGACTACACCGGCACCCGCGACGCCCGCGCCATCCTCGCCAGCGAGCTGCACGACGGCACGCCGCCCGACACCGCCATCCTTGCCACCCCCGGCGACCTGCGGACCTATGCCGCCGCCGGGGAGCTGAGGCCGGTCGGCGGCGCCCAGCAGGGCATGGGCGGCGACCTGACCGGCGCGACCGGCCCGGACGGCGTCCGCCGCCCCTACGGCATCGTCGTCAAGGCGGCCGTGAAGGGCCTGATCTGGTACGCCCCGCGAAGCCTCCCGGCGGCGACCCGGGCGAGGCTCGCGCAGCCCGTCGGATCCTTCGGCGACCTGGCGAAGATCGCGTCCGGCGCGGCGGCGAAGCCCTGGTGCCTCGGCCTCGAGGACACGTCCAACTCGGGCTGGCCGGGCACCGACTGGATCGAGGACGTCGTGCTGCACGAGTCCGGTCCCGGCGTCTACGACCAGTGGGTGTCGGGGAACCTGGCGTGGACGTCGGACCCGGTCCGCAAGGCGTGGCAGACGTTCGGGACCGTGGTGGCCGGCACCCGCTCCGGCACGGACGCCATCCTGCTCACCGGCTACGGGAAGGCGGGCGCGCCGATGTTCGCGAATCCGCCGGGCTGCCTGTTCGACCACGAGGCGTCGTTCATCACGGCCTTCTACGGCCAGACCTCCGGCCGGCCGCAGGCGGGACGCGACTACGACTTCGTGCCGTTCCCCGGCGGGCGGGCGGTCGAGATCGGCGGCGACCTGCTCGGCATGTTCCGCGCCACACCGGCCGCCCGCAGGCTCGTCGCGTACCTGACCACGGCAAAGGCCCAGGAGACGTGGATCGAGCGGCCGGGGAGCGGCGCGTTCTCGCTCAACCGGTCCGTCCCGCCGGGCGACTACCCCGACCCGCTGTCCCGGCGGATCGCGCAGACCCTGGCGAGCGCGGGGACGGTCCGCTTCGACGCCTCGGACTCGATGCCGACCGTGATGGCCGCCGCGTTCGACCACGCCGTCCTGGAGTACGTCACCGACCCCACCGCGCAGCGCCTCGACCGGATCCTCCGCTCGCTGGACCAGGTCCGCTGCACGACCGGCTCCGCCTCCGCGCCGCCGCACGACTGCTGACCGGCGGGCGCCGGGACCGCCGCGAGGGACGGCCCCGGCGCCCGCCGCGCCCTCAGGCGCCCGGGCCCGTGATGGTGATCGCCGGGCTGACGGTGAACGCCGCCGCGAAGGAGGCGGCGGTGCCGGCCGCGATACCGCAGCCTCCGCCGTAGCCGACGGCGCCCTGCCCGGTCCGCAGCACCGAACCGCCGTTGGTGTAGTTCGCGTTGAGGGCGGACAGGACGAAGGAGCACGAGGTGCTGTGGACGATGATGAACGGGTTGAACACCGTCAGTTCGGCCCGTCCCGCCGCGGCGTCGTAGCTCTTCCCGTCCAGGATGTCGCCGGTCCAGGCATTGGAGATCGAGACGCCCCACGTCACGCCCTTGGCGTCCGTGCAGTTCTCGGCGTAACCGTTCCCGATGCGCCCGAGCCCGGCCGGGCCGGACGACACGCTCGGCAGTGTTCCGGAGAGGTGCATGGTGGGGCAGGTGATGGCCGTGCTGCCCGCCGTGATGGTCAGGGTCCCGGAATCGGCGGTGAAGACGCCTGCGGAGGAGGGATTCACGACCGTCCAGCCGGACGCGGCGGACGCGGTGGGGGCGGCGAGGACGGGCAGGGCGAGGGCGGCCGAGGCGGCCAGGGCGGTGCCGAGCTTGCGCATCGGTGGCAGATCCCTTCGGGAGGACGATGGTCCCTCCTATGACCCCCGCGGGAGGGGAAACGTGACAGCCGGGTCCGCCTGCACGAGGGCGAGGGCGAGGTGGGCGAAGCGGTCGGCGACCTCGGCGGCGGTGAGCGGGCCGTCCTCGCGGAACCACACCGAAACGCCCGTCGCCATCGTGAGGATGCCGCGCACGGCCTCCGCGGGATAGGGCGTGCCGAACGCGCCGGACGCCACGCCGTCGTCGACCACCCGGTGGAACAGCCGCTCGTGCCGGTCGCGCTTGGCGATGAGCAGCGCGCGCTCGCGCTCCTCGATGCTGTGCATCTCGCCGACGCCGAGCACGGCCTCGCGGCGCAGCTCGGTGTGCACGAGGACGTGCTCGCGGACGAGCCGGCGCAGCCGGCGGGCGGGGCCCGGCGGCCCGTCGTCCAGGACGGCCGCGCAGCGCTCGATGAGGTGGTCGATGGTCCGGTGCATGATCGCCACGAGCAGGTCGTGCTTGGAGCCGAAGTAGTGGTAGAGCACGGCCGGGCTCATCCCGGCGCGGTCGGCGATGTCGCGCACCGACGTGCCGTTGTAGCCCTTCTCCGACATCGTCTCGACGGCGGCCGCGATGAGGATGCGGGTCCCCGGGGTGTCGGCCGGCAGCGACAGCGCGTCGCTCGACGTGGGCGTGACGTCGGCGGACGTGCGGTGGGCCGGGGTCCCGCGCCCCCGGGACGCGCGCTGCGGCGCGCCGCCTGCGTCGTCGGCCACGAAGATCCTCCTCTGGATTCCGCCTGCATTCCAACGTACATTCGTTCAATGCCATCCCAGCCGGCTACCGGGAGTGTGACACCGTGACCGCACCCGTCCCCGATCCGCTGGCGGCGCTGACCGCCGCGCACCCGTCCAGGACCGCGATCATCGAGGGGGACCGGCGGCTGAGCTACGCCGCGTTCAACGCGCTGGTCAACCGCTACGCCAACCTGCTGGTGAGCCTCGGCGTCCGGGCCGGCACCAAGGTCACCTGGTGCGGGCGCAACAGTACCGAGGTCGTCGCGCTGATCGCCGCGCTGCGCAAGTCCGGCGCGGTCGGCGTCCCGCTGAACTACCGGCTGAGCCCGCAGGAGGCGACCTACGTCGTCGCCAACGCCGACAGCGCGGTCGTGCTGTTCGACGTCGAGCAGGCGCCGCAGCTGGAGCTCGCGGCGCGCGAGGTCGAGGGCGTCGGGAGCTGGCTGGCGTTCCGGTGCGGGACCGGGGAGGTGCCGGACTGGGCGTCCGACCTGGACGCGGGCGCCGCCGCGAGCCCGGACACCGAGCCGCCGGCCGCCGGCGACGACCCGGCCGCCGGCACCGCGATGTTCTACACCTCCGGCACGACGGGCAAGCCGAAGGGCGTGGTACGCGGGCAGCCGGACCCGGAGATCGTCATCGGCCTGGTCACCGAGATCGGCTACCAGCCGGGCGACGTCTACCTGACGACCGGGCCGCTCTACCACTCCGGCCCGATGAGCTTCATGCTGATCGTCCAGCAGATGGGCGGGACCGTCGTGGTGATGCGCGACTTCGACCCCGAGCGCTGGCTGGAGCTGGTCGAGGAGCACAAGGTGACCGCCACGTTCTCCGCGCCGACCCCGATCCGGCGCGTGCTGGACCTGCCGGACGAGGTGATCGCCGCCCGGGACCTGTCGTCGCTGCGGCGGTTCGTCGCCAACGCGGCGCCCTGGCCGTTCGAGCTGAAGCGCCGCTACGTCGAGAAGATCGGCGACGGGTCGCTCTTCGAGGTGTACGGGTCGACCGAGCTGGGCGTGGACACGATCCTGCGGCCCGAGGACCAGATGCGCAAGCCGGGCAGCTGCGGCCGTCCCGCCCCCGGCATCGACATCGCGCTGTTCGACGACAAGGGCGAGCGCGTCGAGGAGCCGCACGTGCCCGGCGACCTGTACGTGCGCAGCAAGGCGACGTTCGACGCCTACTACAAGGCGGACCGCAAGTTCGAGGACGCCCGCCTCGGCGAGTGGCTGACGGTCGGCGACATCGCCTACCGCGACGAGGAGGGCTTCTACTACATCTGCGACCGCCGCACCGACATGATCATCTCGGGCGGGGTGAACATCTACCCGGCCGAGATCGAGGCGGTGCTGACCGCGCACCCCGCGATCGCGGACGCCGCCGTCTTCGGGATCCCGTCGCAGGAGTGGGGCGAGTCCGTGCACGCCGCGATCGTGCTGCACCCGGGCGCCGAGGCGTCCGACGCGGACCTGGACGTGTTCTGCCGCGAGCACCTCGCGTCCTACAAGGTGCCGCGCGGGTACGACCGGATCGCCGAGGTGCCGCGCAACCCGTCGGGCAAGGCGCTGAAGCGGCAGCTGCGCGACCCGTACTGGGAGTCGCGGGAAACGAAGATCGGCTGACCGGTGGCGGCTTCCCCGGGAGCCGCCCCCGGTGCCAAGCTGGCCTGAGCAAGCGTTAGGGAGGGTGAGTGGACTTCGAGCTGCCCGCGGAGCTGACCCGGCTCCTGGCCGATCTCGACGCGTTCATCGACCGGGAGATCGCGCCGCTGCAGGCGCAGGACGACAACGAGCGGTTCTTCGACCACCGCCGCGAGTACGCGCGCACCGACTTCGAGAACGGCGGCGTGCCGCGGCCCGAGTGGGAGGAGCTGCTCGGCGAGATGTTCCGGCGCGCCGACGCGGCCGGCTGGCTCCGCTACGGCCTGCCGGAGTCGCTCGGCGGCTCGGACGGCACGAACCTGGACATGGCGGTGATCCGCGAGCACCTCGCGCACCGGGGCCTCGGCCTGCACAACGACCTGCAGAACGAGTCGTCCGTCGTGGGGAACTTCCCGTTCGCGCACATGCTCCTGGAGTTCGGGACGGACGAGCAGAAGGAGGAGTTCATGCAGCCGATGCTCGCCCGCGAGAAGCGCATCGGCTTCGGGCTCACCGAACCGGACCACGGCAGCGACGCGACGTGGATGGAGACCACCGCCGTGCGCGACGGCGGCGACTGGGTCCTCAACGGCGCCAAGCGCTTCAACTCCGGCATGCACTCGGCGACCCACGACGTGGTGTTCGCCCGCACCTCCGGCGAGCCGGGCGACGCGCGGGGCATCACCGCGTTCTTCGTCCCCACCGGCGCCCCGGGGTTCTCGGTCGACTTCCACTGGTGGACGCTGAACATGCCCACCGACCACGCCGAGGTGACCATCCGCGACGTGCGGGTGCCCGACTCGGCGGTGTTCGGCGCCGAGGGCGAGGGGCTGGCGGTCGCGCAGACCTTCGTGCACGAGAACCGGATCCGGCAGGCCGCGTCCGGGGTCGGCGCGGGCCAGTACTGCATCGACCGCAGCGTCGCGTACGCGCGGGAGCGGGTGACGTTCGGGCAGCCCCTCGCCACCCGGCAGGCGATCCAGTGGCCGCTGGTGGAGCTGCAGACCGAGGCGGAGATGCTGCGCGGCCTCGTCCGCAAGACGGCCTGGGAGCTGGACCGGCTCCCGCACCTGGAGATCAGCGACAGGGTGTCGATGTGCAACTACCGCGCGAACCGGTTCGTGTGCGAGGCCGCGGACCGGGCGATGCAGGTGCACGGCGGTCTCGGCTACACCCGGCACACCCCGTTCGAGCACATCTACCGGCACCACCGCCGCTACCGGATCACCGAGGGCGCCGAGGAGGTCCAGATGCGCAAGGTCGCCGGCTACCTGTTCGGCTTCGCCGGCCCGAACCGGATCCGTCCCGGCGAGGGGAAGGGCTGAGGCCGATGCGGGACGGGCGCGCGGCCGTCCCCGGCCCGCCGGGGATCGACGCCGAGCGGGTCGGGGAGTGGCTGGCCTCCCGCGTCGAGGGGCTGACCGGGCCGGTCGCGTTCGGACTCGTGTCGGGCGGCCGGTCCAACCTCACCTACCGGGTCACCGACGCCGCCGGCGCCGGCTACGCGCTGCGCCGGCCGCCGATGGGAGGCGTCCTCGAGACCGCGCACGACATGGGCCGGGAATGGCGGTTCATCTCGGCGATGGCCGGGACGGACGTCCCCGTCGCGCGGCCACTGGCCTTCTGCGACGACACCGCCGTCACCGGCGCGCCCTTCTACGTGATGGGGTTCGTGGACGGGATCGTCCTCGCCGACCGCGACGCAGCCGGAAGGCTGAGCCCGGAGGCGAAGGAGAACGCCTGCGAGAGCCTCGTCCGGGTCCTCGTCGCGTTGCACGCCATCGACCCGCACCAGGCCGGCCTCGGCGACATGGTGCGCCGCACCGGGTTCGCCGAGCGGCAGCTGCGGCGCTGGCGGCACCAGGCGCACGAATCGGGCGCCGCCTACCTGCCGCTGCTGGACGAGGTGCACGACCTGCTCGCCGCGCGCATCCCGCCGCAGGGCACGGGGATCGTGCACGGCGACTACCGGGCCGGGAACCTCACGTTCGGCCCGGACGGGACGGTCCTGGCGGTGTTCGACTGGGAGCTGGCGACGTCCGGCGACGCCCTCGCCGACCTCGGCTACCTGCTGTCGACGTGGCAGGAGCCGGACGACCCGGTCGGCGCCGCGCCGCGCGGCCCGACGACCGTGCCGGGCTTCGCCTCCCGCGCGGCGCTCGCCGAGCGGTACGCGCGGCTGTCCGGACGCGACGTGTCCGACCTGCCGTACTGGGTGGCGTTCGCGCACTGGCGGTCGGCGTGCATCGGCGCCGGCGTCCAGGCCCGCTACCTGGCCGGTCACATGGCCGACGACGGCTACCTGGCGGAGGCCCGCGACCGCGCGTCCCTCGGCGTCGAGCTGGCCGAGAAGGCCCGCGCGGGACTGCGCGCACAGGACATCTGACGAGCGGAGACGACGAGATGACAGAGGACTACCGCGCGCGGGTGCGCGCCTGGCTGGCCGGCAACGCCCCCGGCCCGGTCACCGGCCTGCCGCCCGCCGAGCAGCTCGGCGAGGCCAAGCGGTTCCAGGCGGCGCTGTACGCGGCGGGCTTCGCCGGCATCACCTGGCCGGAGGAGGCGGGCGGGCAGGGCCTCGGCACGGCCGAGCAGCAGGTCTTCGCCGAGGAGGCCGCCGACTACGACCTGCCCACCTACCCCTTCATCGTCAACATGGGCATGTGCGGGCCGACGCTGGTCGACCTCGGCACGCCCGAGCAGAAACGCCGCTACCTGCCGAAACTGCTCAGCGGCGAGGAGATCTGGTGCCAGCTGTTCTCCGAGCCGGGCGCCGGCTCGGACGTGGCGAGCCTCCAGGCGCGGGCCGTCCGCGACGACGGCGGCTGGGTGGTGAACGGGCAGAAGGTGTGGACGACCAACGCCCAGTGGGCCGACTTCGGCGCCCTGCTCGCCCGCACCGACCCCGACGTCCCGAAGCACGCGGGCCTCACGATGTTCATCGTGGACATGCACGCGCCGGGCGTGACCGTCCGGCCGCTGAAGGACATGTCGGGCAAGGCGCCGTTCAACGAGGTCTACCTGGACGACGTGCGGATCCCCTCCGACGCGGTCATCGGGGAGGCCGGCCGGGGCTGGCAGGCGGCGATCACCATGCTCGGGCACGAGCGGGTGTCGATCGGCTCGGCCCGCCCGTCCCGGAGCAGCGCGCTGGGCTTCGAGGCGGTGCTCGCCCTGGCCCGCAGGCAAGGCGTCAGCGACGTCCCGGCGCACCGCGAGCGGCTCGCCGGGCTGTACGCGCACGAGCGCGCGCTGGAGCTGTTCAACGCGCGGATGCGGCAGGAGATCCAGGCGGGCCGCCCGCCGGGCGCTCGGGGCTCGGTCGCCAAGCTCGCCGGCGCGCTGCAGCTGCGCCGCGCGATCGAGGTCGCCGGGGAGCTGGCCGGCGCCGGCGCGGTCGCGTGGGAGCCCGGCGACCGGCACGGCGACGACCTCGCGCTCGGCATCAACTCCGCGCCCGCGACGAGCATCGCCGGCGGCACCAACGAGGTGCAGCGCACCATCATCGGCGAGCGGATCCTCGGGCTGCCGAAGGAGCCGCAGGTGGACCGGGACGTCCCGTTCCGCGAACTGAAGGTCGGCACGCAGCGGACGGAGGACGCCCGATGAGGCTCGTACTGGACCCCGAGCAGGAGGAGCTGCGGGCGACCGTCCGCAAGGTCCTCGCCGACCGGTCGCCGAGCGCGGCCGTCCGCGCGGCGATGGACTCCGCGGACGGGTTCGACCGCGCGCTGTGGCGCACCCTCGGCGACCTCGGCGTCCTCGGCCTGGTCGTGCCGGAGGCGTTCGGCGGCGCGGGCGCGGGCAACGTGGAGCGCGCCGTGGTCCTGGAGGAGCTCGGCGCCGCCCTGACACCGTCGCCGTTCCTGGCCTCGGCCGTGCTCGCCACCGACGTGCTGCTCGCCCTCGACGACGTCGGCGCCGGCGGCGACCACCTGCCGAGGCTCGCCGCCGGCGACCTGATCGGGACGGTCGCCGCCGCGGAGAACGGCGCCTGGGACCTCGCGGGCGGCGCCACCACGGCGGCCGAGCGCGACGGCCGCTGGGAGCTGACCGGCACCAAGGACCCGGTCCTCGCCGGAGACTCCGCCGACCTGGTCCTGGTCTACGCGCGGACCTCCGGCGGGCCCGGCTGGTTCGCGGTGGAGGGCGGCGCGTCCGGCGTCACCCGGACGGCACTGACCGGCCTCGACCCGACCCGGCGGCTCGCCAGGATCACCTTCGCCGGCGCGCCCGCCCGCCGGCTGGTCTGCGCCGACCCCGGCGCCGCGCTGGAGACCGTCACCGGCCGCGCCGCCGTCGCGCTCGCCGCCGAGCAGGCCGGCGGGATGCGGCGGGCGATGGAGCTGACCGTCGAGTACGCGAAGGCGCGGGTGCAGTTCGGCCGCCCCATCGGCTCCTACCAGGCCGTCAAGCACGGCTGCGCCGACATGTACGGCGCCTGGGAGCTCGCCCAGTCCGTCCTGCGCTACGCCGCCTGGACCGCCGACCACGACCTGGCCGAACTGCCGACGGCCGCCGCGCTCGCACAGACCTACATCGGTCCCGCCTACTTCCGGACGGCCACCGACATGGTCCAGTACCACGGAGGCATCGGCTACACCTGGGAGCACGACGCGCACCTCTACTACAAGCGCGCCAAGAGCTCCGAACTCCTCTTCGGCCCCCCGAGCCTCCACCGCGCCCGCCTCGCCGACCAGCTCCAGATCTAACGCCCTTCGAGGACGGCGCGGGCGGCGTTGTGACCGGGGATGCCACTCACGCCTCCGCCGCGGCGGGCGCCCGCGCCGCACAGCAGGAGGCGCGGATGGGTGGTCTCGACGCCCCACCGTCCGGCGGGCTCCTCCTCCGCGTACGGCCAGGCGAGATCGCGGTGGAAGATGTGGCCGCCGGGCAGTCCCGCGTCCCGTTCGAGGTCGACGGGCGTCTTCACCTCCAGGCAGGGGGTGCCGTCCGGTGCGCGCAGCAGGCAGTCCTCGATCGGCTCGGCGAGCACCGAATCGAACGAGGCGAGCGTCGCGCGCAGCGCCTCGTCACGCGCCCGCGCGGGATCGGAGCGGAACAGCCGGGCGGGCATGTGCAGGCCGAACAGCGTCAGGGTATGGGCCCCGGACCGGCGCAGGTCCGCTCCCAGGATCGACGGGTCCGTCAGGGAATGGCAGTACACCTCCGCCGGTGGGACGGCGGGCATCGTCCCGGCCGCAGCCTGCGCGTGGGCGGCGGCGAGCTGGTCGCGTCCCTCGTTGATGTGGAAGGTACCGCCGAACGCCTCCTCGGGACGGACCGACGGGTCGCGCAGCCGCGGCAGCCGGGCGAGCACCATGTTCACCTTCAGTTGCGACCCCTCCGGCGGATCGTGCCGGGTCTCGCCGAGGAGCCGGGACAGCACCGCCGGAGGCAGCGCGGCGAGGATCCGGCGCCCGGTGACCGCGTGCTCGGCGCCGTCCTCGCCGCGGAAGGCCACCTCGCCGGACGACGGGTCGATCGCGAGCACCTCCATGCCGGTGCGCAACTCCGCGCCCGCCGCCCGCGCCGTGGCGGCGAGCGCGTCCGTCACCGCGCCCATGCCGCCGACCGGCACGTTCCACTCGCCGGTGCCGTTCCCGATCACGTGGTAGAGCAGGCAGCGGTTCGCGAGCAGCGACGGGTCCGCCAGGTCGGCGAACGTGCCGATCAGCGCGTCGGTCAGCACGATCCCGCGGACCGTGTCGTGGCGGAACCGCTCGTCCACCGTTATGCCGATCGGGCGCTCGAAGAACAGCCGCCACGCCTCCTCGGAGCCGACCGCCGCGCGCAGCTCCGCCCGGCTGGGCAGCGGCTCCAGCAGCGTGGGCGCGACGCGCCGCGCGACATCACCGGCGGCCCCATAGAAGGCCCGCCATGCGGAGAGGTCCCGGTCGTCGCCGGTGACGGACACGAACGACGCGGCCGTGCGGGCGTCGTCGGCGTTGTCGACCAGCACGCCCGTGCCACCGGACGGCGTGTACGACGCGAACCGGCGCCGCCGCAGCTCGACCGGCAGCCCGAGATCCCGCACGATCTCCGTCGGCAGCAGGCTGACCAGGTAGGAGTACCGCGAGACCCGCGCGTCCACGCCGGGGAAGGGCCGCGCCGAGACGGCCAGCCCGCCGAGGCCGGGGAGCCGTTCCAGCACCAGCACCCGGCGGCCCGCCCGCGCGAGATAAGCGGCGGCGACCAGCCCGTTGTGGCCGCCGCCGGCGACGACGACGTCATAGGCGGTCATACGCGGCGCTGGTCCCGGCCGGTGCCGGCGGGGTCCGCCGACATGGACAGCAGGATGAGGGCGTCGTGGTCGGGCGTGCCGGGCGGGGCCTGGTAGACCGCGAGGCGCACGCCGGTGTCGCCGACCCGCAGCACCTCGTAGTCGAGGGTCATGTCCCCGGCGACAGGGTGGTGGAAGGACTTCTTCTCGCTGCGCCGGTCCCGCACGTCGTAGCGGTTCCAGAGGCGGGCGAACTCCGCGCTCCGCGCGGTGAGCTCGTCCACCAGAGGGGCGAGGCCCGGCGCCGGCGGGTCGGCGGCCAGGACGCCGCGCAGGTTCGCGACGCTCCGGCGGGCCGAATGGTCCCAGTCGGGGAACAGGTCGCGGGCCGCCGGATGCAGGAAGACGTACCGGATGGTGTTGCGGCGGTGCTCCGGCCAGTCGGTGATGCCCGCGAACAGCGCGAACGCCTCCGGGTTGCCCGCCAGGACGTCGCTGGTCGCGGTCAGCGCGTACGCGGGGCACGGGCGCAGGTTGTCCAGCAGCAGCCGGATCGCGGGACGGACGTCCGGGGCGTCGCGGCGCCGTGCCGGGAACGTGCGGTGCGCGGCGTGGTTGGCGAGCGCGTACAGGTGGGCGTGCTCCTCCTCCTCCAGCCTCAGCGCGCGGGCGAGGGCGTCGAGCACGGCGTTGCTCGGGTTGGTCTCCTTGCCCTGTTCCAGCCGGATGTAGTAGTCGATGCTCACCCCGGACAGCGCGGACAGCTCCTCGCGCCGCAGCCCGGGGATGCGGCGCAGGCTCGTCCCCTCGGGAAGCCCGACGTCGGACGGCCGCAGCCGCCCGCGGCGGGCCCGCAGGAAGCCGCCGAGCCCGTTCGACCTGTCCACCCGTCGAGTCTCGCAGGCGCCGCGGCGGCGTGGGTAGCCCTCGGCCACTTCGCGTTCACGACGGGCCTGCCGCCCGCGCTGCGCGCGGCGGGCTCGGCGCGGGTGGTGTCGCGGTCGGCCGGACCGCGCGCTTCGCGGGGGAGGGCATCACCTGCAACGCCGTGATACCGGGCGGCATCATGACGGGGCTGCAACGCCACATGACCTCGGACTGGCTGCAGGAGATGGGCTGGGCCGACGAGTTCCGCAACCCCGTCGTACCGCCCGAGTGGAAGACGCCCGCTCTCTCGGAGCGCCTCGTCGCGCCCTGACCCGCCGACCGCCGCTAGAAGAGGGTCGGAGGCTCGGCCGGAAGGGGTTCGGGGAGCGGTTCGAGTTCGGGGACGAGGGCCCGCACGTCGTCGTGGAAGCGGCGTGCCAGGGGCAGTGCCTCGGCGTTGTCGGGGGTGTGGACGAACACCGTCGGCGAGCGTCCCTCCCGCAGCCAGCCGGCGACCTTCTCCGCCCACGGCCGCCAGCCCTCCACCGTGCGGTCGGTGTCGTCCCGGCCGAGATAGCGGACGACCGGCCGGTCGGTGAGGGCGGGCGCCCGGCGCGGCACGCGCGGCTTCTTCGTCCACGCGTCCCGCTCGGCGTCGCTGGTCGGCGGGCTGCGGAACAGGACGGTCGTGTCGAACGGCACCCACTCCGCGCCCGCCTGGCCGAGGACGCGTTCGAGGTCGCGCGCGCAGCGCGGGTCCTCGAAGAACGCGCGGTGCCGGACCTCGGCGGCGTACCGGTGGGCGGGCGGCAGGCGGCGCAGGAACGCCGCGAGCGCGCCGAGGTCGTTCGGTCCGAACGAGCCCGGCAGCTGCACCCAGAGGGCGTGGACGCGCGGGCCGAGCGGTTCCACCGCCGCCAGGAACGACCGCAGCTCCTCGCCGGCGTCCGCGAGCCGGCGCTCGTGCGTGATCGTCTTCGGCAGCTTGAGCAGGAAGCGGAAGTCCGGGGCGGTCTGCCGGGCCCACGAACCCACGGTCGCGGCCGTGGGGGTCGCGTAGAACGTCGTGTTGCCCTCGACCGCGTTGCACCACGTCGCGTAGGCGCGCAGACGCTCGCCCGCGGAGAGCGGATGGGGCAGGAAACGGCCCTGCCACGGCGTGTGCGCCCACATCGCGCATCCCACATGAAGCCGCATGCACGCGACGCTACCGGAGTGTTCGCGGCAGGGTGTCGCGGCGCTTACGTTCCGATAACCCTCCGCCTCTTACGATCCGGCCAGTGGCCTCACGCGTCCGCCGGGGCGGCCGACGGCGGACGGGCCGGGGCGAGGAGGTGGGCCGATGCTGCCGGATCCGGACGTGACCGTCGTCGTGGTGGCCCGCGACGACCCGCGCCGGCTCGCCCGCGCGGTCCGCTCGGCGCTGGAGCAGTCGCTGCCCGGCGTCGAGGTGGTGATCGTCGGCGAGGCCGGCGGCGGCCCGGCGGCGCGGGCGGTGCCGCGGCTGGTCGCGGGCGCCTCGGACCGGGTGCGGGCGTTCGCCCTGCCGGAGCGGTCGGGCGGCGACGGCCGGGCCCGCAACCTCGGCCTGCGCTACGCGCGCGGCAGGTACGTGATGTTCCTGGACGGCGGCGACACCCTCGACCCGCACGCCTGCAAGACCATGGTGACCGCCGCCGCGCAGGCCGGCGCCGACCTGGTGGCGGGACGCCGCGTCCGGGTGTCCCGCGACGGGGAGCGGACCCGGTTCCCGCGCCTGTACGAGGAGCGGCGGCTGCACTGCGGGATCCTCGACGCGCCGGAGCTGCTGGACGACGCGGTGGCCGCCGGCAAGTGCTACCGGCGCGCCTTCCTGGACCGCGAGGGCCTGCGGTTCCTCGATCGGCCGCGCCACGCGGACCTGCTGTTCACCGCCCGCGCGTACGCCGCCGCCGAGGCGATCGTGGTCGTCCCCGACCGCGCCTACAACCGCTTCGCCGACTCGGGAGGCGTCCCGTGCACCGACCTCGGCGACTTCGCCGACCGGCTGGAGATCCTGCGGCGGACCGGGGCGATGCTGCGCGCCCGGGGCGCCGAGCCGCTCGCGCGGCGCGTGGAGGCGCGGTTCGTCGGCCGGGTGCTGCCGCGCTGCCTGCGCGAGCTGCGCTGCCGCGAACCGGGGCACCGGGAGGCGTTCGTCGAGCTGGCCCGGTCCTATGTCGCTGAGCTGGACGAGACGCTCGTCGAGGAGGCCGGCCGCGTCCCGGCGATCGCCGCGCTGATGGTCCTGGAGGGACGCGCCGACGCGGCCATGGCCGCCGCCGACTACGCACCGCGCGGGGCCGGGAAGCCCGTGCTGGCGATCGAGCCCGTGGAGCGGGACGGCCGGGTCTACTGGCCGGGCGCCCACCTGGGCACGCCGCTGGGGCGCCGCGTCCTCGACATCACCGACCTCGGCATCGCCACCGCCCCGCTCAGCGCGCTGAGGCTCGGCGGCCGGGTCACCCGGATGTGCCGCGCCGGGCGGGCGCTGCGGGTGTCCGGGACCGTCGTCAACCCGCTCGGCCGGATCGGCCCCGGGACCGAACTGGGCGGCGCGCTGGAGATCCGCGACCGGCACCGGGAGGGCCGGGTGTTCGAGGTGCCCGCGACCGTCCGGCTGCGGGACGGCGAGATCACCTGGGAGGCGGTGCTCGTCCCGGAGACCGCGATCCGGCCGACCGGGCTCGCCGACCGGTCGTGGGGCCTGTGGCTGCGGCTGGACGCGGGCGCGAGCGCCGTCGAGGTGCGGCTGACCTCGGACGGCACCGCGCACCGCGGGCTGGTCCTGCCCGTCCGGCCCCGGCTGACCCGGGCGGCCGGCGACCGCCTGGAGGCCTACGTCGCCGAGACCGGCGAGCTCGCGCTGCGCATCGCCGCCGGCGGATGGCCCGCGCGGGCGGCGCTGCCCGCGCTGCGCCGGGCGGCCCGGTCCCGGCTGCGCGGCGCGGCCCGCGGCCGGACCGGGCCGGGGGATCCGCCCGGGGATCCCGTTTCCGGCCCGCCGGCCCGGCCCGCCGTGCGATGATCATGCCGTGCGACACGGTCGCGGCCTCCATCTACGAGCGTGTAGATTTCGGGGACGCCGGACCGGGCGCGGGCCCGGTCCCTGGAAACGGGGGATCCCATGATCGATGCCTTCGGCGCACTGCCCGCGGCGGTGAACCCGCTGGACGCGGGATCCCTGCTGGCGGCCTTCGGCGCCATCGGCATCGCCGTGGTGATGTTCGCCGAGACCGGGCTGCTGATCGGCTTCTTCCTGCCGGGCGACTCGCTGCTGTTCACCGCGGGCCTGCTGTGCACGGCAAGCTCGCACGGCGACACCCGGCTGTCGCTGCCCGCGGTGCTGGCGGCCGCCGCCTTCGGCGCGCTGGCCGGCGCGCAGACGGGCTTCGTCATCGGGCGGCGCGGCGGGCGCGCGCTGCTCGCCCGCAGCCGCAACCGGCACCTCCTCGAAGGGGTGCAGCGGGCGGAGGAGTTCCTCGCCCGGTACGGGCACGGCAAGGCCATCGTGCTGGCCCGGTTCGTCCCCGTCGTCCGGACCGTCCTGAACCCGCTGGCCGGCGCCCTGGAGGTGCCGACGCGGGTGTTCACCCTCTGGCAGATCGTCGGCGGGCTGGTGTGGAGCCTCGGCCTGGTGCTGGGCGGCTACCTGCTCGGGTCCTCGATCCCGGACGTGGACAAGTACCTGCTGCCGGCCGTCGCGGTGATCGTCGCGCTCTCCCTCATCCCCGTCGCGCTGGAACTGCTGAAGGCGCGCCGCAGGAGCACGGGCTCCCGCGGCCGGACGACCGGCCGGCCCGGCCCGTCCGACCAGCAGGAGCAGCCCGGCCAGTACGGCCAGCCCAACCAGTACGGCCAGCCGGGCCAGCCCGGCCAGTACGGTCAGCCCGGCCAGTACGGGCAGCAGCCCGGGCAGCCGGGCCAGTACGGGCAACCCGGTCAGCCTGGGCAGCCGGGCCAGTATGGGCAGCAGCCCGGCCAGCAGGGGCAGTACGGGCAGCCGGGGGCGGACCCGCGGCCGCAGACGCCGCCGCGGCGGCCGGCGGGCTCGCGCGGCGCCCACCGGCGGGCGCGCTGACCGTGCCGCGCGCCGTGCCGGAGTCCGCCGAGGGGGCGGGTCCCGCGAGGGCCAGCCGATGAGCGGCGGGCGCAGGGCGGCGGGCGCCCTGGAGTCGGAGATCATGGACGTCCTGCAGCGGGCGGCGGAGCCGCTGACCCCCGCCGGCGTGCGGCAGCGCCTCGGCGGTGACCTCGCCTACACGACGGTCGTGACGATCCTGACCCGCATGCACGACAAGGGCCTGCTGGTGCGCGGCAAGTCCGGCCGCGCCTACCGGTACGCGCCGGTGAGCGACGAGCCGGGCCTGGTCGCGCGGCGCATGCACCAGGCCATGGACGGCCGGCCCGACCGCGCCGCCGTCCTTGCCCGGTTCGTGGAGTGCCTGTCCGACCAGGACGAGCGGCTCGTCCGCGCCCTGCTCGGAGGCGGGTGAGCGGCGATGGACCCGGACGGCCTGCTGCCCCTGGTGCTGCCCGCCGTGATGTCCCTCGCCGCGCGCCCCCTCTCGGGGCGGCTCCCGCCGCGTACCGCGACGTGGCTGCTCACCGCGACGGCCGTCGTGTTGGCGCTGGCCAGCACCGCGTCGCTGGCCGAGCTGGCGCTGGGCGGGGCGCTGCGGCTGCCCGTGATCGCGGGGCTCGGCCACCTGTCCGAGCACGTCCTGCACCGCGATCCGGAGACGAGCCCGGTCGTGGCGACGGTGGCGGGCCCGGCGCTCGCGGCGAGCCTGGCGGCGGCGGGGTGGGCCGCCGTGCGCCGGGTCCGGGGGCTGCTGGCGGGCGCGCGGGCGGCCCGTGCGCTGCCCGGACGGGGGATCGTCGCGGTGGTCGAGGACGACGCGGCGGACGCGTTCGCGCTCCCCGGCCGGCCGGGCCGCGTCGTCGTGTCCACCGGGATGCTGTCGATCCTGGACGAGGCAGAGCGGCGCGTCCTGCTCGCTCATGAGCGCGCCCACCTGTCCGGGCGCCATCACGTCTTCCGCGCGCTGGTGCACGTCGCATCCGCCGCCAACCCGCTGCTGCTGCCACTGCGCGGCGCGGTGACGTTCACGACCGAGCGCTGGGCGGACGAGCGGGCCGCCGCCGGAACCGATCGCGAGCGGGTCGCCCGCGCGATCGGCAAGGCCGCCCTCGCGCACAACCGGCGGCCGGGGCTCGGGCCTGCCGCCGCCCTCGGCATCGGCCCGGGCCGCGCGTTCGGCCGCCACCCCGGCCCGGTGCCGCGCCGGGTCGCCGCCCTGCTCGCACCTCCGCCGCCGCACCGCCGCTGGCTCGTCGCGGCCACCGCCGCCCTGGTCGCCGCCTCCGTCTGGGCGGCCAACGACGGCGCCCTCGACCTGCGTCAGGTCATCGAGCACGCCCAGACCCGCTGACCCGCATCGGGTGCGCCCTGGCCCGCCGCGTCGCCTCTGCACCGCCGCGTCGGATGCTTGGGGCTTGGTCAGTGGGGGGTCAGGAGGTCGGCGATGGCGGCGATGCCCGCGCGGATGGCGCGTTCGCCGGTGTTGCCGAAGCCGAGCACGAGCTGCAGCGGGGAGTCGGCGCCGTCCGCGCGGCACATGCTCATCCCGTGCAGGCCGACGGCGCGGGTGCGGGCCGCGTCGATCAGTGCGGCCTCGCCGCCGGGGACGTCCAGGTGCGCGACGGCGTGGAAGCCGGCGTCCAGGCCCGTCACCCGGACGCGGGGCGCGTGCTCGGCGAGCGCGTCGACCAGCGCGGCCCGGCGCGCCGCGTACACCGGCCGCATCCGGCGCAGATGCCGGTCGTAGCGGCCCGACTCGATGAGCCGGGCGAGGGCGAGCTGGTCGAGCGCGGGGGAGCCGCGGTCGTTGAGCAGCTTGTGCTCGACGATCGCCGCGGCCAGCGACGGCGGGGCGAGCAGCCAGCCGATGCGCAGCGCCGGCGCCAGCGATTTGCTCACCGTGCCGATGGAGACGACCCGGTCCGCGGCGAGGCCCTGCAGCGCGCCGACCGGCTCGCGGTCGTAGCGGAACTCGGCGTCGTAGTCGTCCTCGATGACGAAGGCGTCCCGCTCCGCCGCCCACGCGATCAGCTCCAGCCGCCGGTGCGGGGCCATGACCACGCCGGTCGGCCACTGGTGCGCCGGCGTGACGACGACGGCGCGGGCCCCGGTGGCGGCGAGCGTCCGCACGTCCACGCCGTGCTCGTCGACCGGCACCGGGACCGCGTCCAGCCCCGCCCAGGCGGCGGCGCCGCTGGTGGAGCGGGGCCCGCCGGGATCCTCGTAGGCGACCGTCCGCACCCCGGCGCAGGCCAGCGCGCTCAGCGCCAGCAGCAGCCCCTGGGCGTGGCCGGAGCAGACGGCGATCCGGTCCGGCTCGGCGGCCGCGGCCCGGACGCGCCGCAGGTACCCGGCCAGCACCTGGCGCAGGCCCGCCTCGCCCGCCGGGTCGCCGTAGTCCAGCGAGGCGGTGGGGATCGTCCGGCCCGCCTCGCGGACCGCCCAGAGCCAGTCGGCCATCGGGAAGGAGCCGAGGTCCGGCACCCCGGGACGGAAGTCGGCGATCAGCCGGGAGTGCGGGAGAGCGGGCCGCGGCGGCGCGGGCGGGACGGCGGGCGCCGCTCCGGCCGCGACGCGGGTGGCCGAGCCGACCCGGGTGACGAGGTACCCCTCCGCCTGGAGCTGGGCGTAGCAGTCCTGGACCAGGCCGCGCGAGAGCCCCAGCGCGCGGGCCAGTTCCCGCGAGGACGGCAGCCGCTCGCCGACGCCCAGCCTGCCGCCCCGGACCGCGTCCCTGACCTGGCGTTCCAGCTGGACGCGCAGCGGTTCGGCGGACGCCCGGTCCAGCGTCAGCAGCAGGTCGGGCGACAAACCGGACCACTCCAGCGGCATGGAAATGGAGCTTATCGGCGATCCGCCCGATCCCTAGCGTGATCGGTATGACGACGACGTACCGCACCGAAGCCCCCGCGATTCCACTTCCCGCCGCGAAACCGCCGCTGGTGACCCGCCCGCTGATGCTGCGGTTCGTCTCCATGCTCGGCTCGTCGATCAGCTTCTACCTGCTGCTGTCGGTCGTGCCGCTCTACGCCCAGGGGACGGGCGGAGGCGGCGGCGCGGCGGGCCTGGCGACCGGCGCGCTCATGCTCGCCACCGTGTGCGGCGAGCTCGGCACCCCGCGGCTGGTGAGCCGGTACGGATACCGCGCCGCGCTGGGCGGCGGGCTGGTGCTGCTCGGCGCGCCGGCCCTCGTGCTGACCGCGTCGTCGGGCATGGGGTGGGTCGTCCTGGTCTGCCTGCTGCGCGGCCTCGGATTCGCGGTGACGGTGGTCGCCGGCGGCGCCCTCACCGCCGCGCTCATCCCGGACGAGCGGCGCGGCGAGGGGCTGGCGCTCGTCGGCATCGTCGCGGGCGCTCCCGCGCTGTGCGCGCTGCCGCTCGGCGTCTGGTCCGCGCAGCACTTCGGGTACACGCCGGTCGCCGTCGTCGCGGGCCTCGCCGCCCTCGTCGCGGTGGCCTCGGTGCCGGGCCTGCCGGACGGCGAGCGCGGCACGGGCCGGGCCGTCGGGGTCCTGGCCGGGCTGCGGACGCCGGCGCTGTCGCGTCCCGCCCTGGTCTTCGGCGCGTCCGCGCTGGTCGCCGGGATCATCGTGACGTTCCTGCCGCTCGCGGTCGCGTCCGCGTCCACCGGCGTCGTCGCGATCTCCCTCTTCCTGCAGCCGCTGGCCTCGACCGTCGCCCGCGTGGTGGCGGGCCGGCACGGCGACCGGCACGGGCAGGCCGGCCTGGTGCCGCCCGGCGTGGTGCTCTCGGCGGCCGGCGTCCTGCTCACCGCGCTCACCCACGACGACCTCGCGGTGATCGCCGGGGTGACGGTGTTCGGCGTCGGGTTCGGGCTGCTGCAGAACGCCACGCTCGCCCTCATGTACGCCCGGGCGCCGCGCTCGTCCTACGGCACGGTCAGCGCACTGTGGAACTTCGCCTACGACGCCGGGATGGGCATCGGCGCCCTCGGCTTCGGGCTCGTCGCCGGGCGGACCGGCTACCCGTGGGCGTTCGCCCTCACCGCGGCGCTGCTGATGGCGGCGCTCCCCGTCGCCCTGCGCGACCTGCGCACCCCCCGCCGGGCCGCGTCCCCGTCCGAATGAGGAATATTGTATTAAGTATCTCAAGCGGAGATCCTGAGGAGGACCGGCGATGACGGAGACGCTGCGGATCGAGGACGACGGCGCGGTGCGGACGCTCGTCTTCGCCCGCCCCCACGCGGCCAACGCCTTCGACGAGGAGCTGTACCACGCGACCGCGCGGGCGCTGCGGGACGCCGCGGCCGACGACGGCGTCTCGGTCGTCCTGCTGACGGGGGAGGGCCGCACCTTCACCGCCGGGACCGACATCAAGGAGATGGCCGACATCGCCCGCGACCACGCCGCCGGGCGCTCGGACCAGGACATGGGCAGCGGGTTCGTCGCGCTCGTGGACGCGCTGACCGCGTTCACCAAACCGCTCATGGCGGCGGTGAACGGCTCGGGCGTCGGGCTGGGGATCACCATGCTGGGCCACTGCGACGTGGTGCTCATCGCCGAGCACGCGCGGCTGATGGCGCCGTTCGCGACGATGGGCGTCGTTCCCGAGGCCGCCGGGAGCTACCTGCTGCCCGCGCGCATGGGCCACCAGCCGGCCGCGCTCGCGCTGTTCACCGGCGGCTGGGTCACCGCCGAGGAGGCCGTGCGCTGCGGCCTGGCGCTGCGCGCGTGCCCGGCCGAGACGCTGCTGGAGACGGCGCGCGGGATCGCCCGGGAGATCGCGGCCAAACCGCTGGCGTCGCTGGTGGCGACCAAGGAACTGCTGGTCGCCTCCCGGCGGGACGAGGTCCGGCGCGCCCGCGAGCGCGAGGACGCCGCGTTCGCGCGGCTGCTGGGCGACGCGGGCGCGGGCGACCGCATCGCCGCGCAGCTCGGCTGAGCCGCCGGACGCGCCCGATCACTCCTCGGCGGGCAGGCCGCGCAGCGCCGCGGCGCCGAACAGCGGCTCGAACACCGAGGAGTAGTCGGGCCCCCGGCGCAGGTGGTGGCCGCCGTCCACGTTGACGATCTGCCCGGTGATCCACGAGGAGTCCGGGCCCGCCAGGAACCCGACCGCGGCGGCGATGTCCTCCGGCTCGCCGACCCGCGCGAGCGGCATGCAGGACAGGTAGTCCTCCAGCACGGGGCCGGTGTCGGCGATGCCCGCCACCAGCTCCGTGCGGGTCAGCCCCGGCCGGACCCCGTTCACCCGGAT
Source organism: Actinomadura sp. NTSP31 (assembly GCF_041951385.1). Classification (NCBI taxonomy): domain Bacteria; kingdom Bacillati; phylum Actinomycetota; class Actinomycetes; order Streptosporangiales; family Thermomonosporaceae; genus Actinomadura; species Actinomadura sp. NTSP31. The sequence goes on from NZ_JBGNUT010000006.1 coordinate 201,951, forward strand.
CCCCGCGCCGCCCAGCTCGTCGGCCGCCAGCTGGACGAGATGGTCCACGGCCGCCTTCGACACCCCGTACGCGCCGAACCAGCGGTGGGTGTTGGACGAGGCGATCGAGGAGATCGCGACGATCGATCCGCCGCCCGCGCCCGCCATCGCGCGCGCGGCGTGCCGGATCGTCAGCATGGTGCCGGTCGCGTTCAGCTCCATCGTCGCGCGCCAGGCGTCGAGGTCGAGCTGCGCGATCGGGCCGATCGAGCTGGACCCGCCGGCGCAGGCCACGACCGTCCGCAGCGGCCCGCGCAGCGCCGCCGCCCGCACGGCCGCCTCGACCTGCGCGTCGTCGGTGACGTCCGCGACGACGTATTCGATGCCGTTGCCCGCTTTGGCGGCGGCCTCGCGCAGCCGGTCCTCGGTGCGCCCGCAGATGGTGACGGCGGCGCCCTGCTCCGCCAGCCGGACGGCGCACGCGAGCCCGATGCCGCTGCCGCCGCCGGTCACCAGCGCCGTCGTCCCGTCGAGGTTTCCCATGTCGTCTCCTTGGTGGGATCAGCGGTTCGGTGGGTTCAGCGGTCGACGGCGGTGGTGCCGCCGTCCACCGTCAGGTGCGTGCCGGTGATGAACGAGGCCTCGTCGCTCATGAGGAAACGGACCGCCGCGGCGACCTCCTCGGGGCGGCCGAGCCGGCCGACCGGGGCCTTGGCCTCGAACAGGGGCCGCATCTCCGCCGGCACGTCCCTGCTGAGCAGCGGGGTGTCGATGTACCCGGGGCAGACGGCGTTGACGCGGACGCCGTCGCCGGCGAGCAGGTGCGCGAGCGACCGCGTCAGGCCGAGCAGCCCCGCCTTCGACGCGCAGTAGGACGGGATGAACAGGCTCCCGAGGAACGCCTCGATCGAGGAGATCCCGACGATCGCCGAGCCCTCCTGCGCGCGCAGGTCGTCCAGCAGCGCCTGGGACAGCAGCGCGTGCGCCCGCAGGTTGACGTGCTGGACGGCGTCCCAGCGGGCCTCGTCGAGGTCGCCGACGGCGGCGGGCCCGGAGATCCCGGCGGCGTGCACCAGCCCGCCGATCGGGCCGAGCGCCTCGCGGCTGCGCTCGATCGCGTCCGGGAACGCGGCCGCGCCGGTCACGTCGATGACGACGGGGAGGGCCGCCGTTCCGGTGTCCGCGGTGATCGCCTCGGCGACGCCGGCCGGGTCGGCGCGGTCCCACAGGGCGACCGGGCGGCCGGCCTCGGCGAGGGCGCGGGCGCAGGCGGCGCCGATGCCCGAGGCCGCGCCGGTCACGACGACGGCGGTGGTGGGGGAAGCGGGCACCGCCATGGGCAGCTCCGAATACTTGATACTTGATGCAAGTCGGGTTTGAGATTAGCGTGCTTCCGATCCCGCCGACAGTGGCCGGCGGGCCGACCCCGGAGGGTGCGGTGCGGGAACTGCGCGGCAGGGCGGCGGCCGTCACCGGCGCCGGAAGCGGCATCGGGCGCGCGCTCGCCGTCCGGCTGGCGCGCGAGGGCGTGCGCCTGGCGCTCGCCGACATCGACGCCGATGCCCTCGGGGAGACCGAACGCGCCCTGGGCCCCGGCGCCGCGGTCGTCACGCGGGTCACCGACGTCGGCGACGAGGAGTCCGTGCGGGCGTTCGCCGACTGCGCGTTCGCCGCGCTCGGCGAGGTGCGCCTGCTGTTCAACAACGCGGGCGTCTACATGGGCGGACGCACGTGGACGCGTCCCGCCGCCGACTTCGAATGGACGCTCCGCGTCAACCTCTGGGGCATCCTGCACGGCGTCCGCGCCTTCGTCCCCCGCATGATCGAGCAGGGCGGCGAGGGCCACATCGTCAACACCTGCTCGGTCGCCGGCCTCTTCGTCGGCCCCGGCGCCGCGCCCTACACGGTCTCCAAGTGGGCGGCGTTCGCCGCGACCCTCAGCCTCGCGCAGGAACTCGCGCTGGAGAACTCGCCGCTGCGCGTCTCCGCCCTGTGCCCCGGCGGCGTCCAGACGCGCATCCACGAATCCGAGCGCGGCCGTCCGGCCGGCCTGGCGACCGAGCCGGGCGAGGACTCCGCGTTCATGGGCGAGATGATCGCCCAGACCGTCGCGGACGGCATCCCCGTGGAGAATGTGGTGGAGGACGTGCTGAGCGCCGTCCGCGAGGAGCGCTTCCTCGTTCTCACGCATCCCGAGTACGAACCGGGCCTCGCCGAGCAGGCGGAAGCGCTCGCCACCGGGCGCCTGCCGGGCATGCCCGACTTCGAATGGAAGGGATGACGATGTCGCCGACGAGCAGCGCCGCGCCCAAGGGCATGGACTCGCCGATCGTGCCGAAGATCCTCAAGGTCATGTCGCGCCTCAACATCGCGGCCTACCGCGCGACCGGCGGCCGCGTCGGCGGGACGTGGCGGATGGGCAGCGCCTTCCGCAAGGGCGTCCCGATCTGCCTGGTCACCACCAAGGGGCGCAAGAGCGGGAAGCCGCGCACCCAGCCGCTGCTGTTCATGCCGGACGGCGACCGGGTGATCCTCGTGGCCTCCCAGGGCGGGCTGCCGAAGCACCCGCTCTGGTACCTCAACCTGAGCGCCGACCCGCGGGTGACCGTGCAGGTGCGGCGGGACGCCCGCCGCATGCTCGCCCGCACCGCCTCACCCGAGGAACGCGCCGCGCTCTGGCCCCGCCTCGTCGCCGTCTACGCCGACTTCGACAAGTACCAGTCCTGGACGGAACGGGAGATCCCGGTCGTGATCTGCGAGCCCGCCTGACCCGGTGGCGGCGCTCATACGAGCCCGAGCGCTCATACGAGCCCGAGCGCTCATACGAGCCCGAGCGTGCCGAGGTCGCGGATCGCGGCGCAGGATCGCTCCGTCATGGTCAGGAACATCCGGTCGCCGCGTTCGGTGCGCGCCCCGTACGCGCATCCCAGCACGGTGATCAGCGGCCCCTGGAGGGCGGCGAACCGGTAGTCCTCGAAGCACTCGTCCAGGTCGTAGCCGTCCACCCCGTAGCCGGTCAGCGCCGCGTGGTAGGCCCCGACCAGCGAGCGCTCGTGCGCGGCCCGGTCGCCGGGTTCCAGGCCGGTGCCGAGGAAGAAGGCCAGGTCGCGCAGCGGGTGCCCGAGGCTGAGCGTCTGCCAGTCCACCGCCGTCACGCCGCGCTCGGGAGCGGGCGGGAAGATGAGGTTGTCCAGCCGGTAGTCGCCGTGGACGAGCCCGAAGCGCTCGGGGCGGGCCGTGACCCACGCGGCGATCGCGTCGGCGGTCTCGTGGAGCGTCCGGACGTCCCGGCCGTCGAGTTCCCCGGCGAACCTCTCGGTGAACGTCTTGACGGCCGGCGCGAAGACCTCGCTCAGGGTGGCCGCGTCGTCCTCGCCCACCGCGCTCAGCCACGGCAGGTCCAGCAGTGTCGGGTCGCACCAGCGCGGGCCGTGCAGCCCCGCGAGGTTCGTGACCGCGTCGGCGGCCTGCTGCGGGGTGCAGCCGGCGATCTGGTCGCCCTGCGTCGCCGGATGCAGGTCCTCCAGCAGCAGGACGAACGTGGTGTTGTCCTCGGACAGGGCGCTGTAGTGGCAGCGGGGCGTCCGTACCGCCACCGTCGGCGCGATGTCCCGGTAGAAGGACACCTCGGCGCGGTACGCGGGACCGAGGAACGCACGCGACGCCTCGTCCTCGGCGGCCAGCTTCGCGACGAGACGGCGCGGCACGCCCTCGGCGCCGTCCAGCCGGAGGCGGTAGCACGCGCCGATCTGCCCCGAGCCGACCTTCTCCCAGGCGACCGACGTGACGGGCGCCTGGAGGATCTCGCTGAGCACGGCCGCTGTGAGCCCCGACGGGCCGTCGATCACGGTCACGGGCTCAGCTCCGACCGGGGTTGTGCCGCGCTTCCGCGAAGCCGTCGGGCCTGACCTCGCGGTAGGCGGCCACGACGGGCTCGACCTCGGCCGGCGTGACGCCGTGCAGGACGACCCCGTCGGCGCCCGCGTCGAACTGGTCGAGGACGCGCCGCGCGCAGGCCGCGGCGCTTCCGGTCGCCGACGCGGCCAGCCATTCGTCCGGGATGAGCGTGGCGAGGTGCGTGAGCTGATCGACGGTGCCGATCGCGTCGAACGCGCCGGGGAAGCCGGTGACGAGGTCGTCCGCGCGGAAGCGGGCGAGCGGCTCAGGGTCCCAGCCGTTGACGCGGACCAGCAGGTCGCCGTACCCCTGCAGATAAGTGGCGAACCGGCCGACGAGCTTGCGCAGCCGCTGCTCCTCGTCCAGGTGGTCGCCGACCGTGGCGAGGACGGACCAGACCCGGACGCCCGCCGGATCACGTCCGGCCTTCTCGGCGCCCCGCCGCACCGCCCGCACCGAACGGCTCAGCGTCTCGTCGGTGAAGAAGGTGTGCAGGACGACGCCGTCCGCGACCGACCCGGCGAACTCCAGCGTCTTCTCGCCCATCGCGGTCAGCATGACCGGGATGTCCTCGTCGAAGGAGGCGTCCTGGTTCAGGTACGGGAAGTCGCCCGCGGGCCCGTGGTGGTCGACGACCGCCTCGCCGCGCCACAGCCGCCGCATGATGCCGATGAAGTCCTCCAGCTGCGCGGACGTGACGCGCGGCAGGCCCATCACGTCGAACAGCAGGTCGAACCCGCGGCCGAGGCCGAGCGCGAAGCGCCCGCCGGTGAGCCGGTGCATCGTCGCCGCGAACGTCGCGGTGACGAGCGGGTGGCGCGTGTTGTGGTTGGTGGCGGCGGTGGCGATGCCGAGGCGCTCGCTCACCGCGCCCGCCGCGCCCGACAGGGTCGCGGCGTCCTTGGTGGCGAAGCGCTCGGACAGGAACACCGAGCCGAGGCCGAGGCGCTCGCCGTCGCGCACCTGGCCGAGCAGGTCGCGGGGCGAGGACGCGTGCCCGGCCAGCCCGTAGAAGCCCAGTTCCGGCAGGTCGTCCGCGGCCGCCACGTCAGGCGCCCAGCCGGGCGGACGGGGTGAACCGCACCTTGAACGACTCGTAGCCGGAGACGAAGTTGGCGGACCGGTGGGCCGGCTCGGCGTCGTCGATCGGCTCGATGTCGGGCAGCCGGGCCATCAGCCGCTCGAACATCACCTTGAGCTCCAGCCGGGCGAGGCTGTTGCCGAGGCAGAAGTGCGGGCCGTTGCCGAACGCGATGTGGTCGTTGGGGGTGCGCTCCACGTCGAACCGGAACGGGTCCTCGAACACCTCCTCGTCCCGGTTGGCGGACGGGTAGAGGAGCAGCACCTTGTCGCCCTCGCGGATCGTGCGCCCGCGCAGCTCGACGTCGCGGGTCGCGGTCCGGTTCATGTTCTTGATGGGGGAGACCCAGCGCAGCATCTCCTCGACCGCCGTCGGGATCTTCCCGGGGTCGTCGATCAGCTTCCGCCGCTGGTCCGGGTGCAGGCACAGCTGGTACATGCCGCCGGAGACGACGTGCCGGGTCGTCTCGTCGCCGCCGATCAGGATCAGCAGCGACTCCTGGAGCAGCGAGTCGTGGTCGAGGTGGTCGCCGTCGATCTCGGCGTGCACCAGGATGCTGAGCAGGTCGTCGCGGGGTTCGGCGCGGCGCTGCTCGACGGCCCGGGTGGCGTACTCGTTGAACCCGTTGAAGGCGTCCGCGGCCTTGACCATCAGCTCCACGTCGTCGCCGCCGGTCAGCGCGCACAGCATGTCGTCCGACCAGGCCAGCAGCGTCTGGCGGTCCTGCGGCGCGAAGCCGAGCGCGTCCCCGATCACGATCAGGGGCAGCTGCGCGGCGATGTCGTGGACGAAGTCGCACTCGCCGTGCTCGCACACCGCGTCGATGATCTCGTCGCAGATCCGCCGCAGGTAGGCCTTCTGCTCGGCGACCCGGCGCGGGGTGAAGCCGGCGCTGACCAGCTTGCGGCGCATCTTGTGCTCCGGGTCGTCCATGTCGATCATCATCGGCATGGCCGCGTTGTCGGGCCGGATCCCGTGCGCGCTCGAGAACGCCTCGGGGTCGCGGGACACCGCCTTGACGTCGGCGTGCTTGGAGATGCCCCACACGCCGCCGTTCTCGTCCCGGTAGACCGGGTCGTTCTCGCGGATCCAGCGGAGTTCGGGGTGCGGGTCGCGGCCCCAGAACTCGCCGCTGACCAGGTTGATCGACTCGTTCATCGTGCTCTCTCCACCAGTGCGCGGGAGGCTGGACGGGCCGGCTCGGCGCGCGGCCCGCGCCCGAGGAAATCGGATGAGACTGCCGTCTCATAATTTCGTAGACTTGATGTTATATACAAGGGGTGAGCCGACCCCCGGCGCACGACGGGATGTGATCCATGCCCACCCCCCTCACCCTGGCGTGGCACGGCGACGAGCTGCTCGACGACGGCATGCGCGAGCTGCTGTGCGGTCCCGGCGCGATGTTCGAGCGCCGCGTCGAGGACGTGCTCGGCGTGCCGGCCGAGGTGTTCGCGCAGCGCGCGCCGCACGTCCCCGCCCTGCTCGCCGGCGCCGCCGAGCACACCCCCGACGTGACCTACCTGGCCTTCGCCGATCCCTCCGCCCCCTCCGCCCCCTCCGTCACGTTCGCCGAGGCGCACCGGCTCGCCGCCGCGTACGCCCGCGTCCTGTCCGCCCGGTACGGCATCGTGAAGGGCGACCGGGTGGCGGTGTCCGCGCCGAACGGTCTGGAGCACGTCCTGCTGTGGTGGGGGACGCTCTCCCTCGGCGCGGTCATGGTCGGGCTGAACGGCTGGTGGACGCCGGGCGAGCTCGACCACGGCATCGGCCTGACCGGGCCGTCGGTGCTGTTCGGCTCGGGTAAGCCGCTGGTGCGCCTGGCGGAGACCCGCGCCGCCGCCGACGGCGTCCCGGTCGTCTCGCTGGACGAGCTGCACACCGCCGCCCTCGCTCAGGCGGAGCGGCCCGCCGCCCCACCCGCCGCCGGGATCCACGAGGACGATCCCGCGGCGATCATGTTCACCAGCGGGACGACCGGACGCCCGAAGGGCGCCACCATGTCGCACCGCAACTTCGTCCACTTCGGGCTGTTCGGCGGGCTCGGCGGCGCCGTCGAAACGCTCACCGGCCCGCCCGGCCGGCGGCAGGTCCCCGACGGCGCGCAGCGCGCCTCGGTCTTCGCCAACCCGCTCTTCCACATCTCGGGCGCCTGCTTCGCGCTGGCGAACGCGCCGCTGTACGGCATCAAGCTCGTGCTCCCGCCGCCCGGTCGGTGGGACGAGGAGGCCGCGCTGAAACTGACCCACGACCATGGGCTGACGCAGTGGACCGGCGTCCCGACCCACTTCTGGCGGATGCTGACCCACCCGAGGTTCGCCGAGTACGACACCTCGCGGGTCACCACGATCGGCAGCGGCGGCGCCAACTTCGCGCCGGAACTGCTGCGGCTGTTCGAGGAGAAGATGCCCGGCGTCGGCATCACCAACGGCTACGGGATGACCGAGACGACCGGGACCGGCACCTTCCTCAACGGCCGCGAGATGCAGGGCCATCCCGCCTCGGTCGGCGCCGCCGCGCCCACCGTCCGGGTGCAGGTCCGCGACGAGGACGGGAACCCGCTGCCCGAGGGCGAGGTCGGACGCGTCCACATCAGCGGCGCGGGCGTGTTCCTCGGCTACTGGGGCGACGAGAAGGCGACGGCCGAGGCGCTCACCCCGGACCGCTGGTACCGGTCGAGCGACTTCGGCCGGATCGTGGACGGCGTCCTGTACCTGGAGAGCCGGATGCGCGACCTCATCATCCGGGGCGGCGAGAACGTCTACCCGATCGAGATCGAGTACCGGCTCGTGGAGCACCCGGACATCGCCGACGCCTGCGTCATCGGCGTCCCGCACACCGTCCTGGGGCAGGAGGTCAAGGCCGTCGTGGTGCCCCGCGACGGCGCGCGCCTCACGGCGCGGGCGGTGCGGGACTGGGTGGCCGCGGGGCTCGCGCCCTTCAAGGTGCCCGCGCACGTCGAGTTCCGCGACGCGCTGCCCTACAACGAGACCGGCAAGGTGATCAAGCGGCTCCTGGAGGAGGCTCCGGCCGCCGGGGGCGACCATGCGATGTGATAACGGCTACAATATATTCTTTGCGCGCCGCGCGCGGAGGTGCGCCGCCCCGGCGGACGTGCCGGACCCGCGGGCCGCCGGACACGGGGAGTGCGCGCTGCTAGCTTTGCGTTGCGTGCCGGGCGGCGTCGGGCCGCCCACCGAGCCTAGGGGTGAGACAGATCCCGCGGAGCCAGGAACCCGAGCTGCGGGGCGCCGGCATGACGGACGGGGCCGACGCGCTGCCGGGGCAGAGCCTGTCCCGGCTGACCAGCGGCGAGCAGGTCCGGCTCTACCTGCGTCGGCTGATCTTCGACGGCGTGCTGCGGCAGGGGCAGCGGGTCCCGCAGGACGCGGTGGCCCGCGCGCTCGGGGTGTCGCGGATCCCCGTCCGCGAGGCGCTGATCGCGCTGGAGCGGGAGGGCTGGATCACGATCCTCGCCCACCGCGGGGCGTTCGTGAACGCGCTCGACGAGTCGTCGGTCCGCGACCACTACGAGCTGTACGGGCTGTTCTACGGCTTCGGGGCCCGGCGGGCGGTGGAGCGGCAGGGCGCGGAGCTGGGCGCGCGGCTGGCGGTGCTGCAGAAGGAGATCGCCGCGGCCGGCGATCCGGAGGCGCTGCAGGAGCTGACGGCGCGCTTCCACGGCCTCGTCGTGGAGGCCGCGCAGTCGCCGCGGCTGCGCAACATGCTGAAGCAGATGACCGGCATCATCCCCGGCAACGTCTTCGAGCTGGTGCCCGGCGTGCAGGCCGTGGAGAAGCGCGGCACCGCCGCGATCGTCCGCGCCATGAAGAAGGCCGACGCGCAGGCCGCGGAGCGGGAGTACGTCACGATGCTGCGCAACCAGGGCGACCTGGTCGTCAAGCTGTTCCGCGGCCGGGGCATGTTCGAGCAGCCGGACGCGGAGGCGGCGCCCGCCTCACCCTGAGAACGTCCCGGCGGCATGGCAACGATGGTTGAGGTGCATGTGACGAACACGTCCGAACCCCCGCATCCCGCGCTGGCGGGCCGCGAAGAGGAGTCCGCGGTGCTGATGGACGCCATCCGGCGCCTCATCGCGGTCGCCACGGCGACGACGGCGCCCGCGGACGCGACGCTGGCGGCGGCGCGCGAGCTGGAGTCCGTCGCGGACGCCCTGGAGCGGCACGTCCCCGACCCGCCGCTGCCGAAGACCATGCTGCACCTCGCGGACGGCGCCCGCGCCGACGGCGCCGGCGCCGACCTCGCCGGGCGCATGGCCTACGACATCGTCATCGGCCGGCACAACCCGATGGCGCTCCCGCTGGAGGTGGCGCTCGAGCCGCCGAAGGCGCTACTGCGCGGCACGTTCACCCGCCCCTACGAGGGGCCGCCCGGCTGCGTGCACGGCGCGGTGCTCGCGGGCGCGTTCGACATCGTCTGCGCGGCGGCGAACGTCATCGCCGGGGTCGCGGGCCCGACGGCCCGGCTGGAGATCGTCTACCGCCGCCCGACCCTGCTCGGGGAGCCGTGCGTGTTCGAGGGCGAGGTCGAGGCGCGCGAGGGCAGGCGGGTGCGGACCGTCGGGCGGCTGCTGCAGCGCGGCCGGGTGACGGTCGAGGCGACGGGCGACTTCGTCCACCTGGACCGCGAGGACATCGCGCGCATGGCCGCCCAGATGGAGTGACCGGCCGGGCGCGGCCCGGGCCGCGCCCGGCCGGGCGCTTGGACGGCGATCCGCCGGGTACGACAAATGCCCTGAAAGCCTGGTTAAAGGGGGCATTGTGACTCTGGTGGGAAGCGTTGTTCGCGAGACGGTGCCGCCGCTCCCGGCGCCCCGTGGAGCGTTGTCGGAAGCGGTGACGGCGGCGCTGCCGCGTCCGCCCGGAAGCGGCGTCCGCGTGGCGCCGGACGCCGTGTCCGGCGCCGATCCGTTCGGGGAGGACCTGCAACTCGCGCTGTACTCCTGCTACGAGCTGCACTACCGCGGGTTCGAGGGCGTCGACGCCGGATGGGAGTGGGACTCGGACCTGCTGCGCCTTCGCGGCGAGATGGAGCGCGCCTTCCTGCACGCGCTCCGAGCCGGGACCGCCGAAGGCGACGATGTGACCGGCGTCCTGGACGAACTGCTGGTGGAGCCCGTCGACGGGCAGGGCGTGTCCCACTACCTGCGCGACCGCGGCGAGTGGTGGCAGATGCGCGAGTACCTGGCGCACCGTTCGATCTACCACCTCAAGGAGGCCGATCCGCACGCCTGGGTCATCCCGCGCCTGCGCGGCCACGCCAAGGCGGCCCTGGTCGCGGTGGAGTTCGACGAGTTCGGCGGCGGACGCGGCGACCGCGTCCACGCCCGGCTCTTCGCGGACCTGCTGGAAGAGGTCGGCCTCGATCCCTCGTACGGCGCCTACCTGGACCGGGTGCCCGCCGAGATGCTGGCGATCGTGAACATGATGTCGCTGTTCGGGCTGCACCGCGGCCTGCGCGGGGCGATGGTCGGGCATTTCGCCGCCGCCGAGATCACCACCGCGCCGAGCGCCCGGCGGCTGGCCGGCGCCCTGGAACGGCTGGAGGCGGGCCCGGCCGCGCTGCTGTTCTACACCGAGCACATCGAGGCCGACGCCGTGCACGAGCAGGTGCTGCGGCACGAGGTCATCGGCGACCTCCTGCGAGGCGAGCCCGAGCTGGCCGCCGACGTGGTCTTCGGAGTGCGGGCCACCGAGCTGCTGGAGGAGCGGTTCGGAACGTTCGTCCTGGACCGCTGGGAGTCGGGCCGGCCGTCCCTCGACGGCCGTCTCTAGCGCGCGGCCCCTAGGAGGCCCCTAGGAGGCGGCGGCCTCCGGCCCGTCCGGGCGCGGTCTCGGGCCCCGCCCCCCCCCGGCGCGGGGTCGCGCGCCGGCACGCCGCCGGGCGCGGTGGCTCGTGTCGCAGAACGGGTAGCGGTGGCTCCGCCGGCAGGCGCACAGTGCGACCTGGAAGCGATCGCACGTCACCGTGGTGCCGTCGTCCAGGACGACCTCGACCGGGCCCTCGACCAGCATCGGACCGCCGGGCACCATCCGCACCCGCCGCGCCTCCGGCTCCTCGGAGCGGCGGTCGCGCGGCGTGCCGGCGGGATCGGGCGTCATCGGTGGTCACCGGCCTTCCGGGCTCGTCTGCGGTGCCTCACGCGACCTGGGAGACGTCGCCGGGGCGCTCGTCCGCGCCCGCGAGGTCGGCGCGGATCACCACCAGCTCCTCATGGCGCTGCCCGGCCCGCACCAGCCCGCGCGATTCCAGTTCGGCGGCCCGGCCGAGCATCACCGGCCCGAAGGGCTCCTGGCGGCGGGCCACGACCGACGCCCGCATCCCCGCGCGTTCGAGCAGGTCGAAGGTGGCCGCGATCCCGTTGAGCGCGGAGTGCAGCACCAGCAGGGTCCCGCCCGGGGCCAGGTGGCCCGGGGCCTCGGTGCAGATCCGGTTCAGCAGGGCCCGGCCGTCCGGCCCGGCCTCCCACGCGCGGGCCGAACCGCGCGCCGCCGCGGGGTCCGTCCCGCACACGTACGGCGGGTTGGCGATGACCAGGTCGAACCGCTCGCCCGCGACGGGCTTGAACAAATCGCCCCGCACCGCGCGGACCGGCAGTCCCCGCAACCGGGCGTTGAGCCGCGCGGCCAGCACGGCGCGCGCCGACACGTCCACCGCGACGACGCGGGAGGCTCCGGCGCGCGCGGCGGCCATCGCCACGGCGCCCGTCCCCGTGCCGAGCTCCAGGACGCGGGCGCCCGGCGTCTCGGGAAGGCGGCGCAGAACATCGGTCAGCAGTCGGGTGTCCCCCTGGGGCCGGTACACGCCCGGCGGCCTCAACAGCACCATGCTGCTCTCTATGCCGCAGAAGCCCGGCCGAAAACATGCCGGAAGATCGGCTTTGTTGGATAAAGGTCACATGCCCGCTTTGCAGTGGAATGGCGGGTCCTGCTGGCCGGTGCCGCCGCCCGGCCGGCGACCACGGCCACGGCAGGGTGTCTGAACAGCGGATACGCGGGTAGCAGAGGCCGATGAGGGCCAGGGGATGTTTTTGCGGGTCGCCCTCGGGCAGATGCGCCGCCAACGCCGCCCCCGGTAGCCCGCACACCCGCCGGCCACGGATGAGAAAGGTCGTCCCCAATGGCGTTCAACCCGCTCGAACACCGCGGAATCCCGCTGGAGGACCAGCTGCGCAACTGGGCGCAGCTGGACGTCGCGCCCGTCGATCCCGACGAGTCCGATCCCTACACCAAGTGCCGCATCATCGCGATGAACGGCATCGAGGTGGAGGCGATCATGTTCAGCCACCACTTCGCCCGCGTCTGCCCGGACCTGGAGGTCAAGCAGCAGCTGGCCCGGGTCCGCTACATCGAGGCCCAGCAGCAGAAGGTGGTCAACTGGCTGCTGCCCGGCCCCGCCTCGATCCTGGAGACCACGATCAGCTACGAGCAGGTCGCGGTCGACCTGACCGGCTGGGTCGCCCGGCAGGAGCCCGACCCCTACCTCAGGCAGGCCTACGAGTTCGGGCTGCTGGAGGACTTCGACCACCTGTACCGGTACGCCAACCTGTACGAGATGATCGAGCACCGCAAGGCCGAGAAGATCGTCGACCAGCTCACCGAGGTGATGCCGGGCCGTCCCGGCCACCTGCAGCACCGCGACCCGATGGACAACGTCCGCGAGCCCTACGACAAGGCGACCGCGGCGCCGCTGTCCAAGCTGCACGCGCTGACGATCATGTCGGCCGAGCAGCAGACGATGAACTTCTACATGAACGTCGGCCCGATGTACATGGAGCCGATCGCGCGCCAGCTCTACCAGGAGATCGGGCTGGTGGAGGAGGAGCACGTCACCCACTACGAGTCCCTGGTCGACCCGGGCGAGACGTGGTGGGAGCGGCTCGTCAACCACGAGTACAACGAGTGCTACCTGTACTACTCGTTCATGCAGACCGAGTCCGACCCGCGCGTCAAGGGCATCTGGGAACTGCACCTGAACATGGAGCTGGAGCACCTGCGGATCGCCTGCGACCTGATGCGCCGCCACGACGGCCGCGACCCCGAGAGCGTCCTGGCGCCCGCGCTGCCCGAGCCGGTCACCTTCGAGCCGAACAAGCAGCTGGTGCGCGACCTGCTCGGCACCCAGATCGACTTCACCACGCTGGGCACCGGCTACGTCCAGGAGATGCACGAGCGGTTCGAGCGGATGCAGGAGAAGATCAACGCCGAGCCGGGCCCGCAGGAGCGCGTGATCGACGAGCACCGCGCCAAGTTCGGCGACGAGTACCGCCTCGCCACCGAAGGCCCCCACCCCGTCGAGCGGCTGCGCGACAAGCCCGCCCGGTGACGACCCCGAAGGAGACGACGAACGTGAGCGCGACAACGACGCGGGTGGAGTCCACCGGCGATGTCATCGACCTGCTGCGGGCGCAGCACGGGCGGATCCGGGACCTGTTCGACGAGGTGCTCCACTCGGACGGGCGGGAGCGCAAGGAGGCCTTCCAGGCGCTCGTGCGGCTGCTGGCGGTGCACGAGACGGCCGAGGAGGAGATCGTCCACCCGGCCGCGCGGCGGCTGCCCGGCGGCGACGGGATCGTCGACGACCGGCTGGCCGAGGAGCGCGAGGCCAAGGAGCTGCTGTCGGAGCTGGACGGCATGGACACCGATGACCCGCGGTTCCTGAAGTCGATCGACAAGCTCCGCATGGACGTGCTCACCCACGCCAGGGCCGAGGAGCGCTACGAGTTCGACCGGCTCCGCGACCAGTTCAGCCCGGCGCAGCTCAAGGGGTTCGCCGCCGCCGTCCGCGCGGCCGAGGCGACCGCGCCCACCCACCCGCACCCGGGGGTGGAGTCGGCGGCCAAGAACATGCTCGCCGGCCCCATGGTCGCGATGGCGGACCGCATCCGGGACATGATCCGCGACGCCCGGGGCAAGAGCTGACCGGCCCGGCGCCCGGGCCCGGCCGCGCGCCGGCCCCGGGCGCCGCCGCCCCGGGCGCCACGTGTGCTTTGGAGGGAAGATGAAGCGCGCCATCGTGGTGGGGATGGTCACGGCCGGCGCCGTCGCCGGCGCCGTCCGCCGCCTGCGCTCCCGCCCGGCCTCGCGCGGGGTGGAGTCCGGCCGCTGGCTGGCCGTCACCGTCAACCGGCCGCCCGGGGAGTTCGACCGCGGCGGGGTCCCGGACCCGCTGGCCCGGCTCGGCGACCACATCGAGATCCGGACCGCGGCGGCGCCGGGCGGCAAGGGCACCGAGCTGGCCGCGCGGCCGCGCGAGGCGAACGGCACCGGGACCCTGGCGCGGCTGACCGGGCGCGACCCCCGGCAGCAGGTGCGGCAGGCGCTGCGGGAGGCCAAGTCGCTGGCCGAGACCGGCGAGGTCATGCGGCCGGACGCGCCGCCGACCACCCGGCCGACGGTGGGCGGGCGGCTGATGGGCCTGGCCACCCGGCGCGCCGGCGGGGAGGGACGGCTGTGAGGGCACTGTGCTGGGAGGGCGTCGACGAGCTGGCGGTGCGGGACGTCCCCGAACCGGAGATGCGCAACGACCAGGACGTCATCGTCAAGGTCACGGCGAGCACCACGTGCGGCTCCGATCTGCATCTGATCGGCGGCTACATCCCCGCGATGCGGGCCGGTGACGTCATCGGGCACGAGTTCCTCGGCGAGGTCGTCGAGACCGGCCCGGACGTGCGGCGCCACAAGGTCGGCGACCGTGTCGTGGTGTGCTCCTTCGTCGGCTGCGGACGCTGCTGGTACTGCGCCAACGACATGTGGTCGCTGTGCGACAACTCCAACACCAACTCCGGCATCACCCAGGCCATGTGGGGTTACGAGCCGGGCGCGGTGTTCGGCTACTCGCACGCCATGGGCGGCCTGCGCGGCAGTCACGCCGAGTACGTCCGCGTGCCCTTCGCCGACTACGGCGCCTTTCCCGTGCCCGACGGGGTCGACGACGTCAGCGCGCTGTTCGCCTCCGACTCGGCGCCCACCGGATGGATGGGCGCCGATCTGGGCGGTGTGCGGCCCGGCGACGTCGTCGCGGTGTGGGGCTGCGGCGCGGTCGGGCAGATGGCCGCGCGCGCCGCGATGCTGCTGGGCGCCGAGCGCGTCATCTGTATCGACCGCTTCCCCGAGCGGCTCGCCATGACCCGCGAGCACGTCGGCGCCGAGACCATCGACTACACCGCCACCGACGTCGGAGCCGAGCTCCGGGAGCGGACCGGCGGGCGCGGCCCGGACGTGTGCATCGAGGCGGTCGGGATGGAGGCCCACACCACCGGCCCGGAGAACGCCTACGACCGGGTCAAGCAGCGGCTGCGGGCGCAGACCGACCGGCCCGCCGCGGTGCGCGAGGCCGTCTACGCGTGCCGCAAGGGCGGCTCGGTGTTCGTGCTGGGCGTCTTCGGTGGCGCGGTCGACAAGTTCCCGCTCGGCGCGTTGATGAACAAGGGCCTCACCTTGCGCGGCGCCCAGATGCACGGCCAGCGCTACATCCCGATGCTCCTGGACCGCATCGCCGCGGGGGAGCTCGCCACCGGCCATCTGGCCACCCACGAGATGCCCCTCGACGACGCGCCCCGCGCCTACGACCTTTTCAAACACAAGAAGGACGGCTGCGTCCGGGCGGTGATCCGCCCGCAGGGCTGAGCCGTCCGCGGGCAGGAGGAGGAGAGATGGCCGACGTGTTCACGGTGCTGGCCGACGACCACACCGAGGTCAAGCGGATGCTGGACGAGCTGGAGGCGGGCCCCACCATGGCGACCGGCGCCGGCGAGGACGCGCTCGTGGCGCGCCGGAGAAAGGTGCAGAGGCTCATCACCGAGGAGTCCAAGCACGAGGCGGTGGAGGAGGAGTACTTCTGGCCGGCCGTCCGGCGGTTCGTCCGGGGAGGGGACCGGCTGGCCGACCACGCCGTGGCGCAGGAGCAGGCCGCCAAGCAGGTGCTGGACGACCTCATCGCCGTGCACGCCTGGCAGGACAGGTTCGAGGAGCTGCTGGCGGACTTCATCGCCGACGCCCGCGAGCACATCGCCTTCGAGGAGGAGCAGGTGTGGCCGCGCCTGCGCGAGGTCATCACCGCCGAGCGGGCGAAGGAGCTCGGCCGCAAGGTGGAGGCGGGCAAGCGGCTCGCGCCGACCCGCCCGCACCCCAACACCCCGCCCAAGCCCGGCGTGCTGAAGGCGGCGGGGCCGATGGTCGGGATGGCGGACCGGGTGCTCGACAAGGTGACCGGCCGCGACAAGGGCTGAGCCGCTGCGGAGATCGCGACACCCCCGCCTCCCGGGCGGTCACCGGCGGCCGGGAGGCGGAGCCGCCGGAGGAGGCGGGGGCGTCGCGATCTCCGCCTCCTCTGGCGGCTCCAGCGGCGGGTAGCGCAGGTCGAACGCCGGACGCAGGGAGCGGATCCGCGGCATCGAGGTGAAGTTGTGCCGGGGCGGTGGGCAGGACGTGGCCCATTCCAGCGAGCCGCCGTAGCCCCACGGGTCGTCCACGCCGACGGGCTCGCCGCGCCGGTGCGTCCGATAGATGTTCCACAGGAACGCGAACGTCGACGCGCCCAGGATGAAGGAGCCGATCGACGACACGAGGTTCAGCGTCGCGAACTCCTCGGGGTAGTCGGCGATGCGGCGCGGCATGCCCTGCGCGCCCAGCCAGTGCTGGACGAGGAAGGTGGTGTGGAAGCCGACGAACAGCGACCAGAAGTGGATCTTGCCCCAGGTCTCGTTCAGCTTCCTGCCGGTCATCTTCGGCCACCAGAAGTAGAACCCGCCGAACATCGCGAACACCACCGTGCCGAACAGCACGTAGTGCATGTGCCCCACGACGAAGAACGAGTCGGTGAGGTGGAAGTCCATGGCCGGGGACGCCAGGATCACCCCGGTGAGGCCGCCGAACAGGAACGTGACCAGGAAGCCGATCGCCCACAGCATCGGCGTCTCGAGCGAGATCTCGCCCTTCCACAGGGTGCCGACCCAGTTGAAGAACTTGATGCCCGTCGGCACCGCGATCATGAACGAGGTGATCGAGAAGAAGGGCAGCAGGACCTGGCCGGTGGCGAACATGTGGTGCGCCCAGACGGTCATGGACAGGCCGGTGATGCTGATGGTGGCGGCGACCATGCCGAGGTACCCGAACAGCGGCTTGCGCGCGAACACCGGGATGATCTCGGTGACGATGCCGAAGAACGGCAGCGCCACGATGTAGACCTCGGGATGGCCGAAGAACCAGAACAGGTGCTGCCACAGCAGCGCCCCGCCGTTCGCGCCGTCGTAGACGTGGGCGCCGAGCCTGCGGTCGGCCTCCAGCGCGAACAGGGCGGAGGTCAGCACCGGGAACGCGATGATGACCATCAGGCTGGTGAGCAGCACGTTCCAGGTGAAGATCGGCATCCGGAACATCAGCATGCCGGGGGCCCGCATCGTGATGACGGTGGTGATCAGGTTGACCCCGGTCAGCGTCGTCCCGACCCCGGACACGATCAGGCCCATGACCCACAGGTCCTTGCCCTCGCCGGGGGAGAACGTCGCCGACGTCAGGGGCGAGTAGGCGAACCATCCGTAGTCGGCGGCGCCGTTGGGCATGAGGAAGCCGGCCAGCAGCATCAGGGAGCCGAACGCGAACAGGTAGTAGGTCAGCGCGTTGAGCCGCGGGAACGCCACGTCGGGCGCGCCGATCTGCAGCGGCACGATGACGTTGGCGAACCCGAGGAACGTCGGGGTCGCGAACAGCAGCAGCATGATGGTGCCGTGCATGGTGAAGAGCTGGTTGTACTGCAGCTCGTTCATCACCTGCAGGCCGGGCCGCAGCAGCTCCGCCCGCATCAGCATGGCCATCAGCCCGGCGACCAGGAACAGCGCGAACGACGTGGACAGGTACAGGTAGCCGACCGTCTTGTGGTCGGTCGTCGCCACGACCTTGCCGATCCTCGCCCCGAGGCCGTGCCGCGCCAGCGACTCCTCGGCGCTGGTGTCGGCTGCCTCCTCGACCGCCGTCATCGGGCCCCCTCCCGCTCCCCGTGCCTACCCGGGCACTAGCCGGAGAAAGCCCACGTCAAACGCTCGCCCCGCCCTGGTCATCGTCATGCGCCGGGCCGGGGCCGGGGCGGGGAGGGCGGTGCGGCCCGCGGCCGGGCCGGTACAGTCGCGACCAAGATCAGGACATGCCGCGCGAGCCGGGCGGCCCGCCGGGCGCGCGCACGACCGGAGGGAGGACGCCGTGGAGCTTTCCGGTGTCGGCGTATGGAGCCAGCAGTTGCGCTACGGGGACGCCGCCGAGGCGGCGGAGGCCGCCGCGGAACTGGAGGAGCTGGGGTTCCGCGCCCTGTGGATCCCCGACATCGGGGGGCCGGTCTTCGACGCCGTCGGGAATCTCCTCGCGGCGACCCGGAGCACCGTCGTCGCGACCGGCATCCTGAACCTGTGGATGCACGCGCCCGAGGACGCGGCCGCGTCCTTCGCCTCGCTGTCGGCCGCGCACGGCGACCGCTTCCTGATGGGCATCGGGGTGAGCCACGCTCCGCTGGTGGACGCGTCGGAGCCCGGCCGGTACCGCAGGCCGCTCGCGGCGATGGGCGCCTTCCTCGACGGCCTGGACGGGGCGGACCGGCCCGTGCCCCGGGAGAGCCGGGTGCTCGCCGCGCTCGGCCCCAAGATGCTGGAGACGGCGGCGAAGCGCGCGCGGGGCGTCCACCCCTATCTCGTCCCGCCCGAGCACACCCGGCTGGCCCGCGAGGCGGTGGGCGACGGGCCGCTCGTGCTCCCGGAGCAGACGGTGATCCTCTGCTCGACGCGGGACGAGGCGCGGGCGATCGGGACGAACTGGCTGGGCTCCTATCTCGGCCTGCCGAACTACGCGGGCAACCTGCTGCGCCTCGGCTACACGCAGGAGGACGTCGACTCGGTGAGCGACCGGCTGTTCGACGCGGTGATCGCCTGGGGCGACGAGGAGGCGATCAAGCGGCGGGTGGACGAGCACCGCGCCGCCGGCGCCGACCACGTGTGCGTGCAGGTGCTGACCGCCGACCAGAGCGCCTTCCCCCGGGATGAGTGGCGCCGCCTCGCTCCCGCGCTGCGGTAGGCCGGCCGCTCTTGGTGCGGGCCCGGCGGCCTGTCAGGCTGGGGAGCATGCGGATACTCGTCATCGGCGCCGGGATCATCGGTGCCGCTGGCCGACCGGCTCGCCCGCCCGGTGGACGGCGGGCGGGCCGGCCCGGGCGACACGGTGACGGTCGTCGAGGAGCGGTGGCCCGGCGCCGGGACGTCCGGCACCAGCTACGCCTGGCTCAACGCCAACGACCCGGCCGACCCGGTCTACCACCGGTTCCGGACGGCGGCGCTGCGCACCTGGCGGGACCTGGCCGCCGGGTTCGGTGACCCGTCCTGGTACCGGCGGGCGGGCAACGTCGTGTGGGCGACGGCGGACGAGGCGAAGGCCCTGCTGTCCGCCCGGGTCGACGGCCTGGCCGGCCTCGGGTACGCCGCCCGGCTGATCGACGGGGAGAAGCTGCACGCGCTGGAGCCGGCGCTGAGCGCACCGCGCGGCGCGCTCATCGCGCACTTCCCGGACGAGGGCCACGTGCACGGCGGCCCCGCCGCGCAGGCCCTCGCCCTGCGCGCGCAGCAGTCCGGTGCCGACATCGTCACCGGGCACCGCGCCGTGCGGCTCAACCTGCGCGGCGACCGCGTGACCGGCGTGCGGCTGGACGACGGCCGGGACCTGGACGCCGACCTCACGATCTGCGCCGCGGGCCGGCACGCCCCCGCGCTGCTGGCCACCGCCGGGATCACGCTGCCGCTGGTCGACCCGGCCGAGCCCGGCTCGGCCGCGCCGTGCCTGGTCGCCACCACGACCCCGGCGCCGGGCGCCCTCAAGGGCGTCGTCCACGCCCCCGAACTGTCGGCCCGGCCGGCGGAGAACGAGACGCTGGTCCTGGAGTGCGTCGACATCGACGCCGGTGTCGACGAGTCGGTCCCGGCGGAGCGGATCCGGGCGGCCGGCGACGAGCTCCTCGCCCGCGCCCGGACGCTCCTCCCCGCCCTGACCGCGCGGGTCGCGCAGGTGCGGCGGTGCGTCCGCCCGCTGCCCCTCGACGGGTACCCGCTGGTCGGCCCGCAGCGTCCCGGCCTCTACACCGCCGTCACCCACAGCGGCATCACGCTCGGCCCCCACCTGGCCGAGCTGGTCGACCAGGAGATCCACGGCCGTCCCGCCGAGGCGCTCGCGCCCTACCGGCCCGACCGCCACGGCTAGCCGTTCCGTCCCGTGTGGCCGGGGCCGCCCCTCACGTGTGCGCGATCAGGACGGCGGGGTCCTCCACGCAGTCGGCCACGTAGCGCAGGAACCCGCCGGCGGTGCCGCCGTCGCAGACCCGGTGGTCGAAGGTCAGGGACAGCTGGGCGACCTTGCGCGGGACGACGTCGCCGCCGTGCACCCAGGGCCGGTCGATGACGCGTCCGACGCCGAGGAGCGCGGCTTCGGGGTGGTTGATGATGGGGGTGGAGCCGTCGACGCCGAAGACGCCGTAGTTGTTGAGGGTGAAGGTGCCGCCGGTCAGCGATTCGGGCGGCAGCTTCCCGGCCCGCGCCAGCCCGGTGAGCCGGGCGAGTTCCGCTGCGAGCCCCTCGGTCGTCAGCAGTTGCGCGTCCCGGACGACCGGTACCACGAGGCCGCGGTCGGTCTGCGCGGCGAACCCGAGGTTGACGCGCCCGTGCCGGACGATCTCGCCGCGCTCTGTGTCGACCGAGGAGTTCAGCTCGGGGAACCGGCGCAGGCCGGACACGCAGATGCGGGCCAGCAGCGCGAGCAGCCCGATGCCGAGGTCCGGGCGGTTCTCGCGCAGCGCGTCCTTGGTCGCGATGAGGGCGGTGGCGTCGACGTCCACCCACGTCGTGGCGTCGGGGATCTCGCGGCGGCTGCGGGCCAGCTTGTCGGCCACGGCCCGGCGCAGCCCGCGCAGCGGGACGCGCTCGTCCGCCGGCCCGGGCGGCGGCGCGGCGGCCGGTCCGCGGCGGGTCCCGTCGGCGATGGCCTGTTCGACGTCGCGGCGGAGGACGACGCCGCGCGGCCCGGTGGGGGTGACGGCGGCGACGTCGATCCCGTGCTCGGCGGCGATCCTGCGGACGAGCGGCGAGATCACCCGGGGCGCCTGCGCCGGGGGCGCCGGAACCGGGCGCGCCTGCTCCGGGCCGGCCAGGGGCGCGGTGGCCGTCCGGCCGGCGGGCCGGGCGCGGCCGCGCCGCCGCCTGCGCGCGCCCGCCGCGCCGCCGGTGCCGTAGCCGATCAGGACGTTGCCGGAGCCGGCCTGCTCCTCCTCGCGGTAGCGGGCCGCGGCGGGGTCCTCCTCCGCCGTCCCGGCGGGGCCGACCTCGATGAGGGGTTCGCCGACCCCGAGGACCGTCCCTGCTTCGGCGTGCACCTTCAGCACGGTCCCGGCGTAGGGGACGGGGACCTCGACGGCGGCCTTGGCGGTCTCGACCTCTACCACGACCTGGTCGATCCGGACGGTGTCGCCGACCGCGACCTTCCACTCGACGATCTCGGCCTCGGTGAGGCCCTCGCCGAGGTCGGGCAGCCGGAACACCTGCCGGGCGGGAGCGGCCGTCGTCATGACGCCTCCCCGGCCAGGTGCAGGACGTCGGGCTCGTCGCCGAACTGGAGCCGGTCGACGGCGTCGAGGACGCGGTCGACGTCGGGCAGGTGCGAGCGTTCGAGCTTGGGCGGCGGGTAGGGGATGTCGAACCCGCTGACGCGCAGGACCGGGGCGGCCAGCGAGTGGAAGCAGCGTTCCTGCACGCGCGCCGCGATCTCCGCGCCGACCCCGGCGAACCCCTGCGCCTCCTGGATCACCACGCAGCGCCCCGTCTTTCGGACGGACGCCACGACGGTCTCGTCGTCGAACGGGACGATCGTGCGCAGGTCCACGACCTCCAGGTCGAGGCCGTCGGCGGCGGCGGCCTGCGCCGCCTCCAGGGCGACGGGGACGCTCGGCCCGTAGGCGACCAGCGTGGCGTCGGCCCCGCTGCGCCGCACCGCCGCCCGTCCCGTCCCGGCCGCGCGCCGATCGGCGGGGGACACCTCGCCGGACGACCAGTACAACCGCTTGGGTTCCATGAAGACGACCGGGTCGGGGTCGGCGATGGCGTCGCGCAGCAGCCAGTACGCGTCGTCGGGGGTGGCCGGAGTGACCACCTTCAGGCCGGGGGTGTGGGCGTAGTACGCCTCACTGGAGTCGCAGTGGTGCTCGACGCCGCCGATGCCCCCGGCGTAGGGGATGCGGATCACCATCGGCAGCGGCAGCAGCCCGCGGGTGCGGTTGCGCATCTTCGCCACGTGCGAGGCGATCTGCTCGAACGCCGGGTAGGCGAACGCGTCGAACTGCATCTCCACCACCGGGCGGAACCCGCCCATCGCCAGGCCGACGGCCAGCCCCACGATGCCGGCCTCGGCCAGCGGGGTGTCGAAGCAGCGCTCCTCGCCGAACTCGGCGGTCAGCCCGTCGGTGATGCGGAACACGCCGCCGAGCGGGCCGACGTCCTCGCCGAACACCAGGACCCGCTCGTCCTCGCGCAGGGCGTCCCGCAGTGCGGTGTTCAGCGCCTGCGCCATGGTCATTTCCGTCGTGCCGGTCGTCATCGAGGTCATCTCAGTCCTCCGACGCGCTCAGCTCGGCCGCCAGCAGGGCCCGCTGCTCGCGCAGTTGGGGCGTGGGCTCGGCGAAGACGTGCTCGAAGATCTCCAGCGGCGCGGGCTCGGAGTCGGCGTTCATCGCCTCGCGGACCCGGGCGGCGAACTCCTCGGCGGCCTGGTGCGCGACGGTGACCTGCTCGTCGTCCAGCAGGCCGCGGCCCCGCAGGTAGGTCTCCAGGCGCGCGACGGGGTCGGCCGATTCCCACCGCTCGACTTCGCCGCCGTCGCGGTAGCGGGTGGGGTCGTCGGCGTTGGTGTGGGGGTCCATGCGGTAGGTGTGCGCCTCCACCAGCCACGGGCCGTCCCCTGCACGGGCGTGCCGCACGGCGGTGGTCAGCACCGACAGCACCGCGACCAGGTCGTTGCCGTCGACCTGCTCCGAGCGGACGCCGTACCCGATCCCCTTGTAGGCCAGCGCGGGCGCGGCGGTCTGCTTGGCCAGCGGCACCGAGATCGCGTACTGGTTGTTCTGCACCAGGAACACCACGGGCGCCCGGCGGACGGCCGCGTAGTTGAGCGCCTCGTGGAAGTCGCCCTCGCTGGTGCCGCCGTCGCCGATGAAGGCCATCACCACGGCGTCCTCGCCCTTGCGGCGCAGGGCCTCGGCCATCCCCACCGCGTGCAGGGTCTGGGTGGCCAGCGGGGTGCACTGCGGTGCCACGCGGGTGGCGGCCGGGTCGTATCCGCAGTGCCAGCCGCCCTGCAGCAGGGTGAGCACCTCGGCCGGGTCCATGCCGCGGGAGACCAGGGCCATCGAGTCCCGGTAGGTGGGGAACAGCCAGTCGGCCTCGCGGAGGGCGAGCACGCCGCCGATCTGGCAGGCCTCCTGCCCGCGGCTGGAGGGGTACACCGCCAGCCGCCCCTGCTTGGTCAGCGCGGTCGCCTGCCGGTCGAACCGGCGGCCCGCCACCATCCGGCGGTACGCCTCCACGAGCCGCGCGTCCTCCGGCACCGCGTACCCGGCCGGCGGATCGGCGGCCGTGCCGTCCTCGGCGACGAAACGGACCGGCACGGGAGAGGGGAGGAGGTCTTCGGCGGCCTGGCGCCGTTCCCGCCCGGGCGCGGGTTCCCGCATGAGCATGG
The DNA here is from genome assembly GCF_041951385.1 of Actinomadura sp. NTSP31. NCBI lineage: Bacteria > Bacillati > Actinomycetota > Actinomycetes > Streptosporangiales > Thermomonosporaceae > Actinomadura > Actinomadura sp. NTSP31. The sequence continues at coordinate 225,675 of NZ_JBGNUT010000006.1, forward strand.
CGCCCCTCGCTTTCTCTGGACGCTTGATGACCAAAGCGTCCGCCCGGGCGACCATCCGTTCAAGACATCACGCATAATGAGCGACAAATGGCCATCAGGCCGGATCGGAGGTGACCGAATGTCGGACGGAGAGGCCGCCGAGGGCGTCCGGGCCGGACGTTCTGCCGGACCGCTGGACGCGGTGGACCGCGCGATCATCGCCGAGCTGCTGCGCGACGGCCGGATCTCGGTGCGGGCGCTCGCCGAGAACGTGCACATCTCGCGCGCCAGCGCCTACGCCCGCCTCACCCGCCTCACCGACGAGGGCGTGGTCACCGGGTTCACCGCGCAGATCGCCCCGCACCGCGCCGGCCTCGGCACCAGCGCCTACGTCTCGGTCACCATCGAGCAGAACTCCTGGCGCGCGGTCTCGGCCGGGCTGAAGGACATCCGCTACGTCGAGCACTTCGCCATGGTCGGCGGCGACTACGACGTGCTGGTCCTGGTCAGGGCCCCCGACAACACCGCGCTGCGGCACGTCGTGCTGGAGCGCATCCAGGACATCCCGGGCGTCCGCGCCACCCGCACCTGGCTGGTGTTCGGCGAGGCCCGCGGCCGGGGCGCGGAGTGGGAGTCCGGGAACTCCTAGGCAGGGCGGGGGACGCCCAGGCAGGGCGGGGGCGCCTGGACGGGCCCGGGAACGCGACCGCCGCCCCCTCCCTCCGCGACGAAGGGGGCGGCGGCGCGTCGATCGCTACTGCAGGGCTTCCTTCACGTCGCCGGAGAACATCGTGGTGGAGGCGACGTCGTACTTGGCCGCGTCCTCGGCCGCCGCGGCCATCTCCGGGCTGCCCAGTGCCGCGTTGAGCGCGTCGCCGTCCTCGAACCACAGCTCCGCGACCAGGTAGGGCGCCTCGGTCCCCAGCGGCCGGGGGCGGGTGAGGGTGAACGACTTCAGTCCGGGCAGCGCCCGCACCAGCGGGACGTGCGTGCTCTCGTAGCGCTCGTCGAACGCCGCCGGGTCGGTGGGGGAGAAGTACTGGACGGTGAGGCGGTGCATGTGCGCTCCTCCAGGGTGGATGCGGCCGGCCAGGTCCGGGCCACCTCACCGTAGCCCGCGGGCGGGTTCCGCGGAGGACCCGGGCCCGCCGGAGCGATCCGGTCCGCGCCGACCCGTTGCGCCGGGGTGCCCGCCCGTGCGACCGTATTACTGACCGAACGATAAGTAATTGTGCGGCGGGCAAGGAGGGGACATGGCGGCGACCCCCGTGGAACCGGCGGGACGGGAGCGGCTGCAAGCCGGATTCGACGCGACTATCGGGCGCGGCGACCGGATCGAGCCGCGGGACTGGATGCCGGACGACTACCGCCGGACCCTGGTGCGCCAGATCGCCCAGCACGCGCACTCGGAGATCATCGGGATGCAGCCGGAGGGCGACTGGATCGGCCGGGCCCCGTCGCTGCGCCGCAAGGCGATCCTGCTGGCCAAGGTGCAGGACGAGGCCGGGCACGGGCTGTACCTGTACTCGGCGTGCGAGACCCTGGGCGTCTCCCGCGCGGAGCTGACGGAGATGCTGCTGTCCGGGCGGCAGAAGTACTCCTCGATCTTCAACTATCCGACCCTGTCGTACGCCGACGTGGGGACGATCGGGTGGCTGGTGGACGGGGCGGCCATCTGCAACCAGGTGCCGCTGTGCCGGACGTCCTACGGGCCGTACGGGCGGGCGATGATCCGCATCTGCAAGGAGGAGTCGTTCCATCAGCGGCAGGGATTCGAGCTGCTGATGACGATGATGCGCGGCACGGACGCCCAGCGCGCGATGGTGCAGGAGTCGGTCGACCGGTTCTGGTGGCCGTCGCTGATGATGTTCGGGCCGCCGGACGCCGAGTCGCCCAACAGCGCGCGGTCGATGGCGTGGGGCGTCAAGCGCAACTCCAACGACGAGCTGCGGCAGAAGTTCGTCGACATGACGGTCCCGCAGGCCAAGGCGCTCGGCGTGACGCTGCCCGACCCCGCGCTCCGCTGGAACGCCGAGCGCGGGCACCACGACTTCGGCGAACCGGACTGGGACGAGTTCGCCCAGGTGCTGCGCGGAAACGGACCGTGCAATGCGCAGCGCATGGCGCACCGCCGCGCCGCCCACGAGGACGGGGCGTGGGTGCGCGAGGCCGCGACGGCGTTCGCCGACCGGACCGCCGACAACGCGAAGGAGGGCGTCCGATGAGCGAGGACCGGCGGGAATGGCCGCTGTACGAGGTGTTCGTCCGCGGCAAGCGCGGGCTCAACCATGTGCACGTCGGGTCGCTGCACGCCCCCGACGACGTCATGGCGCTGCGGCACGCCCGCGACGTCTACACGCGGCGCAACGAGGGCGTGAGCATCTGGGTCGTGCGGGCCGACGCGATCACCGCGTCCAGCCCCGACGAGAAGGACCCGCTGTTCGCGCCCAGCGGCGACAAGGTCTACCGGCACCCGACGTTCTACGAGATCCCCGAGAACGTCCCCCACATGTGAGGGCGGACCACCCATGAGCGACGACCACGGCAGCATCTTCGACGGCCTGATCGGCGGCGACTCCTCGCAGTGGGCGTTCGGCACCGACTTCGAGGACCCCCTCGCCGGCGTCGACACCACCGTCCCGGACGGCGTCGACCACGCCGACCTGGCCGTGTACTGCCTGATGCTCGGCGACGACGCGCTGATCATGTCGCAGCGGCTGGCGGAGTGGTGCAGCCGCGCGCCGGACCTCGAAGAGGACATCGCGCTGGCGAACATCGCGCTGGACCTGCTCGGGCAGGCGCGCCTGCTGCTGGCCCGCGCCGCCGCCGCCGACCCCGGCGCCGTCCCCGCGCTCCCCGAGGGCTCACCGGTCCCCGCCGAGGACGCGCTCGCGTTCTTCCGCGAGGCCGGCGGGTTCCGCAACGTCCGCCTCGCCGAGGTCCCCAACGGCGACTTCGCGCACGTGGTCGTCCGCCTGCTGCTGTTCTCCGCCGCCCGCCTCGCGCTGCTGGAGCGGCTCCGCGCGAGCACCGACCATGTGCTGGCGGCGGTCGCGGCCAAGGGCGTCAAAGAGATCACCTACCACCGGGACTGGGCGGGCCGCTGGTTCCTCACCCTGGCCCAGGGGACCGAGGAATCCCGCCGGCGGCTCGTCGCCGCGCTGGACGCGCTGTGGCCGCTCCAACCGGAACTGGTCGCCGCGCACCCGGTCGAGGCGTCCCTCGCCGGGGCCGGGGTGGGCGTCGATCCCGGCTCCGCCCGCGACGAGGTGGACGCCGTCCTGGACCAGGTGCTGGCCGTCAGCGGCGTCGACCGCCCCGACCGCGCGCCGCTCGCCGGAGTCGGCGGCCGGACGGGCCGCGACGGCATGCACACCGAGGCGCTCGGCAGGCTGCTCGCCGAGATGCAGGTCGTCGCGCGAGCCCACCCGATGGGGCGCTGGTGAACGCCCGCGAGCGTGCCCGCCGGGTCGCCGAGCAGGTGCGGGACCCGGAGATGCCGATGCTCACCCTCGCCGACCTCGGCGTGCTGCGCGGCGTCGACGTCGAACCCCGGCCGGACGGCGGGGAGGCCGTCGTCGCCTCGATCACCCCGACCTACACCGGCTGCCCGGCGATGGCCACGATGCGCGACGACCTCGTCCACCGGCTGACCGGCGCCGGATTCCCGCGCGTCGAGGTCCGCGTCGTCCTGGACCCGCCGTGGTCCAGCGACTGGATCTCCGAGCGCGGCCGGGCCGCGCTGCGCGCCGCGGGCCTGTCACCGCCCGGTCCGGCCCGGCGGGGGTCCGGGCCCGTGGGGCTCACGCTCGGCCCGACCCGGCCCGCGCCCGCCTGCCCGCGCTGCGGCTCGGCGGCCACCCGCCTGACCTCGGAGTTCGGCGCCACCGCGTGCAAGGCCCTGTACCGCTGCACCGGCTGCCTCGAGCCGTTCGAGCACGTCAAGGAGATCTGAGATGACCACGCTCGCGCCCGGCGCCGCACCCGCCCGGTCGGCGGTGTTCCACGAGCTGACCGTCGCGGCGGTCGATCACCTCTGCGACGACGCCGCCGCGATCACCTTCGACGTCCCCGCCGCGTTGCGCGACGCCTACGCCTTCCGGGCCGGCCAGTCGCTCACGCTGCGCCGCTTCGTGGACGGCCGCGAAGAGCGCCGCTCCTACTCGATCTGCGCGCCCGCCGGCGCGGCGCCGCGCATCGGCGTCCGCGAGATCCCCGGCGGCCTGTTCTCCTCCTGGCTCGTGCACGAGGTCACGCCCGGCACCCGCATCGAGGTGCAGACGCCCACCGGCTCCTGGCAGGCCGACCCGGCGCTCGGCGAACGGCACCTGTGCATCGCCGCAGGATCCGGCATCACCCCGATGCTCTCGGTCGCCTCCACCGTGCTGACCCACCCCGCCGCGCAGGTGACGCTGCTGTACGGCAACCGCACCAGCCGCACCGTGATGTTCACCGAGGAACTCGGCGACCTGAAGAACCGGTACGGGCCCCGCCTCCAGATCGCCCACGTGCTGTCCCGGGAACCCCGCGACGTCGAGCTGTTCTCCGGCCGCCTCGACCACGACCGCCTCACCCGCCTGCTCACCGGCCTCGTCCCGGTCGAGGCCTTCGACCACGTCTGGCTCTGCGGTCCGCTGCAGATGGTGCAGGACGCCCGGCGAGCGCTCACCGGCCTCGGCGTCCCTGCGGACCGCGTGCACGTCGAACTCTTCTATGTCGACGCGCCCCCGCCGCAGCCGCGACGGACCGACGACACCCTCACCGGCGCCACCGCCGAGCTGACCGTCGTCCTCGACGGCCTGCGCACGACGTCCCGGGTGCCCCGCGAGACGACGGTCCTGGAGGGCGCCCAGCGGACCCGCGCGGACCTGCCGTTCGCCTGCAAGGGCGGTGTCTGCGGGACCTGCCGCGCCCTCGTCCGCGACGGCGAGGCCGACATGCGCCGCAACTACGCCCTCGAACCGGCGGAGGTCGACGCCGGGTTCGTCCTCACCTGCCAGTCGTTCCCGGCCACCGGGACCGTCACCGTCGACTACGACGCCTGACTCGCCGGCGGTTCCGGTTCGTGGCGGGCCAGGCCGTCGAAGGCGATGGCGGTGATGGCGCCGGCGACCGTCGCCGTGTCGTACACGCCGTCCGCGCGGTACCACTCGACCAGCGAGTTCACCATGCCGAACAGCAGGCGGCTCACCAGCGCCGGCGGCACGTCGCCGCGCAGGGAGCCCTCGGCGGCGGCGTCGGCGACCAGCTCGGCCAGGCGGTCGTCGAGCCACCGGCGCCGCTCCAGCGCGGCCAGCTCCACCTCGCTGTTGCCCCTGACCCGCAGCAGGAGCGTGACGGACGGCTGGTGCGCGACGAGCACCTCGACGCTGCGCCGCACCACCGCCCGCAGCCGCTGGTAGGCGCTCGTCCCGGCGCCCTTGCGGGAGGCCTCGGCGACGGCGGCGGTGAGCTCGTCGAGGGCGTCGTCCAACGCCCGGCTGAGCAGCTGCTCCTTGCTCGTGACGTGATGGTAGATGGCCGGCTTGGTGAGCCCGAGCTCCTTGGCCAGGTCTCCCATGCTGGTGGCGTCGTACCCCTTGCGGTTGAACAGCTCCACCGCGGCGCGCAGGATCGCCGCCTGGTCGTGTCCCGGACGGCCACGCCGCCGGCGCGGGGTCGGTTCGGCCGTCGTCACGACGGCAGCATCTCACGGACGCCCCGATCATCATTCCGTGCGGTGATGCCCCGGACCCATGGCGCGGCCGACACTGGGGCCATGATGCGACGTGCAGGGGTCCTCCTGGCGGTCGGAGCACTGTCCGGTGTGCTGACCGAACTCGCCATCGTCCACCGTCCCTTCCACCTGCTGGCGGTCTTCGCGGGCGTGTGGGTGGTGGGGGCCAGCTGGATCGGCCGCCGGACGGACTCGCCGAAGGCCGCCGCCGTCCACGCGTCCGCGTTCCTGCTGGGCATGGTCTGCGCCTTCTACCTCACCGTCCTCGCCCTGGAGTCGGAACTGCGCGGGACGCTCTGGGTCTTCTGGCTCGCGATCGCGGTGACCGGCGGGCCGCTGCTCGGCCTGGCGGGGCATCTGACCAGGTCCGCGACCGCGTGGGCGGGCCTCGCGGCGGCGGGCCTGGCCGGGCTGCTCGTCGCCGAGGCGGTCCGGGTGTGGCTCGGCTACAGCACCCCCTACCGGCTCGGCTACGCGCTGTTCAACCTGGCGGGGGCGGTGCTCGTGCTCGGCCGGCTGCGCCGCGGGGCCCGCGGGTCGGCCGCCGCCGCGTTCCTGCCCGCGCTCGCGGCAGGCGTGATCGTCTTCACCGCGATCCCGGTGCTCGTCTACGGCGGCTCCCACCTCCCGTTCCAATACCGCTGACGGCCGGGCCGCGCGCCGGGACCGGCCGCCCGGGCGTGTCGGGGCGGTGGTCCTTCAGCAGGATCCACGCGGCGGCGGCGGTCGCCAGCAGCACCGCCGCGCCGATGCCCGCGGAGCAGCGCAGTCCCGCGGCGAAGGCGTCGCGGGCGGCGGCCAGCAGCGCGTGGCCCTCAGGCCCGCCGAGCGCCGCGGCCGCCTGGGCGGCGCCGCCGATCGAGTCGTGCGCCGCAGCGGCGGCTCCGGCCGGGACGCCGTCCGGGGTCGCGAAGCCCCGGTACACGCCGGTCGTGATCGAGCCGAGCAGCGCGATGCCGAGCGCGGCGCCGAGCTCGTAGGCGGTCTCGGAGACCGCCGACGCGGCTCCGGCCTGCTCCTTCGGCACCATCGAGACGATCATGTCGGACGTCGTGGCGAAGGCGAACCCGGCGCCCGCGCCGGCGAGCAGCAGCGCGCCGAACAGCAGCGGGTAGCCGGTGCCCGCGTGCAGACCGGCCAGCAGCGCCAGCCCCAGCCCCATGCACAGGAGCCCGCCGGCGACGACGGTGCGCAGCGACGTGCGCCGAACCGCCATCGCGGCGAGCAGCCCGGTGACGATGGACCCCACGGTGGCGGGCAGCTCGGCCAGTCCGGCCTGCAGCGGCGAGCGGCCCTGGACCAGTTGGAAGAACTGCGAGAGGAAGAACACCAGCCCGGCCAGCCCGAGTACGGCGAGCAGGTCGGCGGCCACGGCCGTGCTGAAGCCGCGGTGCCGGAACAGCCGGACGTCGATCAGCGGCGAGTCCAGGGTCCGCTGCCTGCGGACGAACCAGGCCAGCGCGGCGGCGCCCGCGACGGCGGCCACGGCGACCCGCGCCGACCAGCCGTGCGCGGCGGCCTCCTTGATCGCGTAGACCGTCCCGATCATGCCGACGAGGGACAGCGCGGCGCTCGGCAGGTCCCACGGCCCCGGCGAGGGGTCCTTCGACTCGGGCAGCAGCCGCATGCCGGCCACGACCAGCACCGCCATCACCGGCAGGTTGATGAGGAAGACCGACCCCCACCAGAAGTGCTCCAGCAGGATCCCGCCGGCCAGCGGTCCGACGGCGGCGCCGGCCGAGACGCTGGAGGCCCAGATCCCGATGGCCATGGAACGTTCCCGCGAGTCGGTGAAGATGTTGCGGATCAGCGCCAGCGTCGACGGCATCAGCGTCGCGCCCGCCACGCCCATCAGGGCCCGTGCCGCGATGAGCAGCTCGGGACTGGTGGCGTAGGCGTTGAGCACGGAGGTGGCGCCGAACGCGGCGGCGCCGGCGAGCAGCAGGCGCTTGCGGCCGATGCGGTCGCCGAGGCCGCCCATGGACACCAGCAGCCCGGCCAGGACGAACGAGTAGACGTCGCCGATCCACAGCAGCTGGGCGCCGGACGGCCCGAGGTCCGCGCTGATGAAGGGGGTGGCCAGCCCGAGCACGGTCGCGTCGACGGCTACCAGCAGCACGGCGAGGACGAGGACGCCGAGCGAGACCCAGCGGCCTGGGTCGCGGTCGTTGCGCACGAGAACGGGCGGCGTCGCGGTGGTCATGCTCCCACGTGTCCTAACGGGTGTTGCGAAGGGTGTTGTCCGGTGCGGCGCTTGAGGCCGCGTAACGCGATGGGGTGGTCAGGGCCGCGGGGCCCGGCGCTCGACGCCGCCCAGCAGCAGCCCGGAGATCATCGCGGTGTAGTCGCGAGGCGCGGTCCTGCCGGTCTGGATGGTCCAGGCGGCGGAGGCGATCAGCCCGTACAGCGCCTCGGTGAGCCAGGCGGGGGACAGGTCGATGCGGAACTCCCCGGACTCCTGGCCGCGCCGGAACAGCGCCGTGACGCGGCCGTCGACCCGCTCCCAGCCCTCGTTGACCTCGCCGCCCTCGAACAGCTGGTTCTCGGTCGCGAGGAAGGCGAGGAACGCCGCGACGGGGCGGGAGGCCTCGACCAGCCGCACGAGCGCGCCGGTCGCGGTGCCCTCGTCGAGCCGGGCCTCGTCCACCACCGCCTCGAGCCGGCGCAGCCCCAGCTCCTCGAGCGCGCGGACGAGCCCGTCCCGCCCGGCGAAGTGCCGGTGCAGGGTCGCGCGGCTGATCCCGGCGGCCTGGGCGATCTCGTCCTGGGTGGCGGTCGCCTTGCGCGACAGCAGCTCCGCCGCGTCGGCCAGGACGCGGTCACGATCGAACGACATGACACCATGCTAACCCATTTGAGACATCATCGTCTCAAATGGGTCACCAAGGTCACAGTGGGTGCGCCCGTCCCGCACCCGGCTACGACGCGCTGCGCATCAGGTCGTGGACGGCCTCGCTCATCGTGACCGGGTCGACCTCGCCGAGCGGCACCGCGTCCTTCGGCGTGTGCGCCGGGGCCGGTCCGGCCCACAGGAAGCTGATCTTCTGGTCCTCGCCCTCGCCGTACAGGTAGTAGCCGAGGCCGGGGCTCAGGCCGGCCACGACGTACAGACCGGCCGGGTCGCGCCGGGCGAGCCATCCGCCCGCGAAGTTCCCGTCGGCGTCCACGGACTCCCAGCGTCCCTCCGAATGGCCCTTGGCCTTGCCGTACGGCAGCACAAGGCTCTCCACACGGGTGAGCCTGTGGGCGGCGCGCTCGTCGTCCGCGAGCCGGTACACGGGCCGCCCGAGCTGCTCGAACGGCTGCAGGATCTCGTAGTCGGCGAACAGCTCCGACCAGGCGCCGAGGTCGTCGCCCAGCAGCAGCGGATGCGCGATGCCGATGCGGGCGTCCGGCGCCGGTTCGAAGGAGTCGTCGTTGATGTCGGCGTAGGTGCGGTCCTCCGCGACGCGGAAGGCGGTACCGCCATCAGTGATCCACACCAGCCGGCGGACGATGTGCCCCAGCAGCGGATGGCCGGCGAACAGGCCGCGGAAGTCGTCCGGCGTCCAGCTCCGCCGGACGACCATGGCCTTCTCCAGGCGCTTGATCTCCTGGTCGGCGATCGTCCGGAGGTCCTTCTTCAGGCCGGTGAACAGCGCGTGCGCGGCGGGGGCGAGCGCCGGATCGTCCTTCGGGCCGGGCTTGGGCGCGCTCTTGCGGACCTTGCCGTTCGCCTCCACGACCAGCGGGGCGAGCTGCTGGTCGAAGGTCACGGTGAACCGGCGCGGACCGTAGTCCAGGACGAGGCCGCCCTCCCCGTCCAGGCCGAAGTCGGGGACGGCGCGGTCGGCGAGGTCGTCCGGCGTGATCCCGCGCGCGGCCGCGATCTCGTCGATCTTCTGCGCCGCCTTCGCCTTGAGCCCCTTGTACTTGCCGCGGCGGGTCAGCTCGAACAGGTGGGTCAGGGCGACGTCGGAGCCGATCCGGGCCAGGACGTCCAGCCCGGCGACGGCCCGGCTGGTGCCGCCCTCGCCCGGCCACCGCTTGATCAGCGGAGCGAGCCGCCGCACCGTCGTGTCGTCGCCGATCAGGCCGAGCTGCGCCAGCGCCCAGTTGTGTTTGGACGGCGACCCGAGCGCGTACCAGCGCTGGAACACCGCCCAGGAGAACTCCGCCAGCGAATGCCGGTCGCAGAACTCGCGGACGTCCGCGGCCTCGGGCGCCTTCTTGGCGAGCAGGCCCAGCAGGCGCTTGGTCGCGTCCACCGGAAGCGCCCGGTCACGGCCGCGGGTGAGGATCCGCGGGAGCAGCGCCGGGTCGGCCCAGTCCGTCTTCGCGCTCCGGGCCTGCCTGCCGGCCAGGGCGGCGGGCACGTCATCGCAGTCGGGGACGGCCGGACGCGGCAGCAGGTCCTCACCGGCCCCCGGCGGCAGCGCCCGTGCCAGTTCCGGAGCCGCGTACAGCAGGCTCCGCACCAGCCCGGCCGCCCGCAGGCCCCGGACCGTTTCGTCGTCGGCCAGCGGTGCCAGCGCCTGGACGGCCTGCGCCGGATGGCGCACGGCCGCCTCCGCCAGGGCGGCCGGCACGCCCTGGTCGCCCATGTGGTTCAGCAGCAGGCGGAACGTCCGCTCGTCGCCGATCTCTTGAAGGGCTCTCAGCGCGATCGCGGGCCGCTCAGGGTCGGCCCGGAAAAGGCCGGACCTCAACGCGGCTTCGAGGAGGGGGAAGGCGTCCGCGCCCAGCCCGTCGAGCAGCGACCCGACCACGGCGGGCGTCTCTGAGACCCACCGGACCCGTTCGGCCTGCGCGGCGGTGGACAGCGAGCAGAGCACGTGCTCGTGACCCAGAACGTTCGGACCAGCGGTGTCGGCGAGGGACTCGTCCACCCAGGCGGTCTCGGTCGGGACGAGGTAGGAGGCGGTGCGTCGCCTCGCCTCGTCGCCGCGATGCGCCGCCAGGCGCGCGACCGCGTCGCGGTACTCGGCCTCGGGCGCCGCCGCCAGCAGCGCGCGGACGCGCTTGGCCACCGCGTCGTCGGCGATCCACCGGCCGGCGCCGAACGACTGCTCCTGGAGCGTCGCGCGCCTGATCTCGCCGCGCCATCCCCTCGGCGGATTGGTGTACATGACGACCTCGACCCGCAGGACGCCGTCGGGGCCGCGCGTCGCCGGCTTCGGCGGCGGGCCGAGCTCCAGCGAGGACGCCTCGGTGACCGCGCAGGCCGCGAACGCCGGCCCGTGGTCCAGCGCCCAGGCGTCCACGAAGGCCGCGCCGTCGGTGCCGCCCAGGTACTTCACCGCGATGGTGGCGACCGCCGCGGCCCCCATCGGGTCGGCCTCGCCGCCCAGCCAGGCGCGCACGGCCTTCCCGAGGTCCGGGTCGGTGCGGTCGTGCTCCGCCATCTCCTCGGCGATCGGACGCGCCGTGCGGTCCCACTCGCGCGCCCGCCCCGCGGCCGCCTCGTCCAGGACGACCTCCGGGCCGGCGACGCCGCCGCGCCGGGGATGAAGGTGCTCGTGCCACTCGACCGGAATGTCCACCGTCTCGACCATGGCACCGCAACCTAACGGCCGCCGCCGACACTTCCGCCACCCCGCGATGCGCGCCGATCGGACGCCGGGCACGGAGGTTACGATCACCGGGTGCCCCTGACCGCCGCCGGTCGATTCGCCGCGTACGGGCCGTCCCACTGGGCGGCCCTCGGATTGTTCGCGGTCGGGTGCGCCGCGCTGGTGGCGCTCGGCCGCGCGCAGCGGACGCCGGAGCCGGGCCCGGGCGCCGGGGAACAGGCGAAGGGCTTCGGCAGAGCGTACGCGCTGGCGGTCCTGTTCGTGATGGTCGGTACGCAGGCGCACACCCTGCTGCCCCGGGAGTGGGACCTCGGCGGGTCGCTGCCTCTGCAACTGTGCGACGTGGCGTGGCTGACCGCGGCCGGCGCGCTGTGGACGTTCGGCCGGCGCTGGTACGCGCTGACGTACTACTGGGGGCTCACCCTGTCGGTCCAGGGCCTCCTCACGCCGGCCCTCAACGGCGGGGACTACCCCGACATCGACTACCTGGCGTTCTGGTCGATGCACCTGATGATCGTGTGGGCCGCGGTGTACCTGACCTGGGGGCTGGGCATGCGGCCGGACTGGCGCTGCTACCGGTTCGCGGTCGCCGTCACGGTGGTGTGGGCCGTCGGCACGTTCGCCTTCAACGAGATCGCCGGGACGAACTACGGGTACCTCAACGACAAGCCCGTCACCGGCTCGGTGCTGGACGTGCTCGGCCCCTGGCCCTGGTACGTGCTGGTGGAGGTCGTGGTCATCCTGCTCGGCTGGGCGCTGATCACCTGGCCGTGGACCCGGTCGGAATGATCATTCGAATGGCCCGCCCGTTACGCGAATTCCGGTCCGCCGCATACGGCGGAATGGCGCCGTCCGGGATAAGAATCCTCCACCATTCGGTGATGCGGACATAATGGACTAATAATGGCATAATGGCCGTGGATCCCTGGAATCTCGGCATTCCGTGCGTCCTTGGCGTGGCGTTGTGTCAGCCTAGATACGGCTGTAGGCATACGAGTCCGTATTGCTCAGTTTTTCGATCTTGCTGTCCGACACGCCGAGGACGCCGATGCCCGACTTCTCCGAACCCGCCGCCGGTGCCGACCGCCAGGACGTCCGGCGGTACGACAGGGCCCCGGCCGCCTGCGGCAGGCATCGCCAGAGCAGCATGCGCATTGTTCACCTGTCCATTTCCATCCTTCCCGCGGCCATTGTCGCGCTCCTGGGCGTCGTCGCCGTCGCCATGCTCTACGACGGCGCGGCGCTGCCCCGGCAGACGCGGCTCGTGCTGACCGTCGCCGCCGTGGGCGCCGCCGCCGTCCTGGTGGCCGCCGTGTGGGGGGCCGACGCGGCGACCCGCCGGGTGGACCGGCAGCGCGCCCGGTGCGTCGTCCGCGACCAGGAGAACCTCAGCCGCAGGCTGGGCGAGCTGGGGTTCCTGATCGGCCGCGGACGGCGGGAGCTGGCCGAGCTGGCCGGGCGGCTGGCCGCCGGGGAGGCCGTCGCCCCGTGGACCGAGGACGGCCCGGCCGCCGACCCCGGCGACCCTGTCGCGCGGCTCGTGCGGGAGCTGCGGCGGGCGCAGAGCGAGGCGTGGAACGCCGTGGTCGACGCCGCGCGCCGCGGAGCGCAGGGCCGGGACGAGCGGGTGGGCGTCTTCGTCAGCCTCGCCCGGCGGATGCAGTCGCTGTCCCACCGGGCCATCCTCGGGCTGGACGAGCTGGAGGCCCAGGTCGAGGACCCCGACCTGCTCAAGGGGCTGTTCAAGGTCGACCACCTCGCCACCCGCACGCGCCGGCAGGCCGAGAGCCTCGCCGTCATCGGCGGCGCCGCGTCCCGCCGCCAGTGGACCCGGCCGGTGAACGTGTACGAGGTGCTGCGCTCGGCCATCGCGGAGGTGGAGCACTACAAGCGGGTCAAGGTGGTGCCGCCCGTCGACGGCAGCGTGCACGGGAGCGCGGTCGCCGACGTCATCCACCTGCTCGCCGAGCTCATCGAGAACGCCACGAAGTACTCGCCGCCGCAGACCCAGGTCCTGGTCCGCGTCGAGGGCGTCGCCGCGGGCCTGGCCATCGAGGTCGAGGACCGCGGCCTCGGCATCCCGCGCGAGGACCGGCTGCGGCTGAACGACCTGCTCGCCGACCACGAGCGGGCCCGCGCCGGGGAACTGCTGAGCGAGGGGCGCATCGGGCTCCTGGTGGTGTCCGCGCTGGCCGGCCGGCACAAGGTCCGCGTCCAGCTCCAGAGCAACGTGTACGGCGGGACGCAGGCCGTCGTCGTCGTCCCCACGGAACTGTCGGGCGGCCAGGAGGAGGCGGGCACTCCACGGCCCGCGCAGGCGGGCCAGGTCCCGGCCCCGCAGGCCCCGCCCGCGCAGGCCTCACCCATGCAGGCCTCACCCGTGCAGGTGCCGTCGGGGCAGGTCCCGGCCCCGCCGCCCGGGCCGGCGCCCGGCTCCCGGCGGGTCGCCGACGATCCGCTGGACATGACGCGCGTCGACGACGATCGCGGCGCACCCACGGCCTTCCAGGAGCCGTACGCGGTCGGGCCGGCCCGGCGCCCCGCGGCGCCCACGTGGGAGACGGGCCCGCAGCCGGCCGTGCCGGCGCAGGGCGGCGGGCCCGCCGCCCCGCCGCCCGCCGGAGAACGTCCGCAACTGCCGCGGCGCCGCGCGCAGACGCACCTGACGCCCGAACTGGCCAGCGCGCCCGTGCGCCAGGAGGCCGACGACGAGGCCGAGCACAATCCGGGATTGATGGCGGCATTCCAGCGGGGCATGCGCAGCGCCCTGGAGAACGACGCCGCGGACGGCATGGACAACGGGAAATGACGAGGCATCGGAAATGACGAGGAGCTCCCATTGACTGCGGCGTCCCCGAACGATGCGCAAGACCTCGCCTGGCTGCTGCGGGGGCTGAGCGACGAGGTTCCGGCCATTCGCGGCAGCGTGCTGCTGTCCGCCGACGGCATGATGAAGGCCGCGCACGGCCTCGACCGCGCCGGCGCGGAGCAGATGGCGGCGCTCGCCTCCGGCCTGTTCTCCATCACCCGCAGCGCCGGGGCCCGTTTCGACGGGAGCAGCGAGGTCCGGCAGGTCGTCGCCGAGCTGAAATCCAGCCAGCTTTTCATTTCGTGGGCCGGTTTCAATTCCGTGCTCGCGGTGCTCGCGGACGCGCAGGCCGACCCGGCCCTCGTCGGCTTCGAGATGGCCCGGCTGATCAGGGCGGTCCGGCCGTTCCTGCACACCGCGGCGCGCCCGGCGCCCACGGCGGGCGACCGAGCCGCGTCGACATGACGGCCGGCGACGACGAGGTCTGGGTCGACGCCGCCGCCGGCCCCCTCGTGCGCCTGTACACGGTGACCGCCGGCCGCACCCGGCCGGCCGTCGACCTCGACCTGCTGTCCCTGGTGGTGGCGACCGGCCGGCCCGCGCGGGGCATGGACCCCGAGCACGCCGAGGCGCTCGAGTGGTGCCGCGCGCCGACCTCGGTCGCCGAGGTCGCCGCGCACCTGCGGCTGCCCGTGACCATCGCCAAGGTCGTCCTCGCCGATCTGGTGGCCTGCCGCGCGCTGGCCACCCGGGCGCGGCGCACCGCGGCCGACCCGACCGACCGAGCCCTCCTGGAGAAACTGCTCGATGGCCTGCAACGAGCCTGACGCGCCGCCCCCGACCCAGGTCAAGATCCTGGTGGCCGGCGGGTTCGGCGTCGGCAAGACCACGTTCGTCGGCGCCGTCAGCGAGATCGAACCGCTGAGCACCGAGGAGCTCATCACCACGGCCAGCGCCGGCCTCGACGACCTCGGCGGGGTGGAGCGCAAGACCACCACCACCGTGGCGCTCGACTTCGGCCGGATCACGATCGAGCAGCACGACATCGTGCTGTACCTGTTCGGCACGCCCGGCCAGCAGCGCTTTTGGTTCATGTGGGACGAGCTGTCCGCCGGCGCCCTCGGCGCCGTCGTGCTCGCCGACACCCGCCGCCTCGAGGACTGCTTCGACGCCGTCGACTTCTTCGAGAACCGGGGCACCCGGTTCCTCGTCGCGGTCAACGAGTTCGACGGCGCGTTCCGCTACGCGCCGGACGAGGTGCGCACCGCCCTCGGCCTCGACGGGCGCGTGCCCGTCGTCGTCTGCGACGCGCGGGACGGCCGCTCCGCGGCGGCGGTGCTGAGGGCGCTGATCGGCCATCTGCTCGACGCCGTCCCGACCGCCTCCGCCTGACGAGACCAGCCCCACAGGAGCCTCCGTGATCCACGACCCGCTGTACGAGCCCGCCGGACACCTGCTGACGCCCGTCGACCCGGAGGTGCCCCAACGGGCCGCGCGGCTGCGGGAACTGCGCCTCGGGCAGGCCCCGGACGCCGAGTTCGACGCGTTCGCCCGCGATCTGGCCGAGGCCGCCCGCCACCTCGCCGGCACCGACCAGCCCCCGTTCGCGATGGTGAACTTCGTGACCGACCACCAGTACCTCGGCGGCCTGTACGCCCCGCAGGCGCCGGGCGCCGACGCGGCGGGCGCCGTCGAGCTCGGCCGGGAGGTCCCGCTCGACCACGGCTACTGCCCGCACGTCGTCGTGCGGCGCCGGGCGCTGGTCCTGGACGACGTGTGCGACTACCCGCGCTTCGCCGGCAACCCGGTCGTCGACAAGCTCGGCATCCGCACCTACGTCGGGGCGCCGCTCATCGACCGGACGGGGACGGTGCTCGGGACGATCTGCGTGATCGACCGCGAGCCCCGTCCCTGGGGCCATCCCGGGCTGGGCCTCATCAAGGAGCGGGCGGCGGACCTGATGCAGCTGATCCGCCGCCGCGAGGAACGTCAGGCCTAGGCGTCCCGCCACGCCGCGGACGGGACCGGGACGGAACGCGAGGCCGGTGCCCGCGCCGGGGGCGCGTCGGGGTCGAGCACGCCCGTGGCGAGCAGGCCGAACTCCGTGGCGACGCCGGCGATGTCGGCCTTGAGGAACTCGATCGCCGCGCGAGCCCGCGCGGGGTCGGCGCCCGTCTCGGCGGCCCACCTCGTGACCTGGCCGATCGTGAACGCGTAGGCGATCGCGCGGCCGGCCAGGACCAGATGCTCCTGCCGCAGGTCCCGGTCGAGGAAGCCCAGGTCCAGCCGCTGCGCGCGGACCGCGGACGCCGTCAGCGGCCATTCGGCCAGGAACCGGCTGAGCGTCCGGCCGGCCGTCCTGGCGAGGCAGTACTCGGTGAGCTGCTGGCTGAGCAGGTCGTTGGTGCCGTCGAAAACGGTGTAGACGCGGGCGTCCAGGAATGCCTGGGCGGAGATGTTGGTGGGGGACCCGCAGCGGTATCCCTCACCGCCGGCGAGCTGCTGGTAATGGTGCGCCGAACTCAGCATTCGCTCGGTCGCGACCGTCTTGATGGCCTGGACGGCGGGAAAGGCGCCGATCATGGCGTCCTTCATGTCCAGCGCGGTCCGGAGGTAGTGATTGAGCGCCGCGCACACGGTGTACGAGGCGTCGATGGCCGCCAGCCGGTAGCGGACGAACCGTATCTCCGAAAGCGGTCCCGGGCCGATTCTGCGGTGATCGGCGTAGGCGTGCGCCTCGCGGCTGATACGGCGCAGGAAACCGCAGCCCATCGCCGCCATCATCGCCCGCGACGCCATGAGCATTTCCACCATGGGACGCAGATTCCTGCCCTCGGCGGGGATTCGCCGGTGCCGGGGGACGACCGCGTCGATCTCGTTGAGGCCGTAATCGATCACTTTGAGGCCGAGCGGCTCGTAGGGCCGCAGGGTGCGGAATCCTTCGCTGCGTTTGACGATGAAGTAGCCGTACGTGCGGCCGTTCTCGTCGTTCTTCGCGCTGACGAGCCACCAGTGGGCGCTGATGCTGAACGCCTGCCAGTGCTTGCGTCCGCGGATCCGGTAGCCGCCCTCGACCTCCTCGAAGGTGGTGGCCATGCCGGACATGGCCGAGCCGCAGCCCGGCTCGGTGGAGGCGAACCCGCAGATGGCGGGGTCGCCGCCGGCGTAGTGCGGCAGCACCTCCTGCTTGGCCTCCTCGCCCGCCCACAGCACGATGGGGCGTAAGGCCACCGCCGTGATGACCGTGACGTACATTCCGAGCGGCAGGTTCCATTCGGAAACGGCCTCCACGACCCGGCACATCTCGAGGTGGTCGTCGCGGCCGCCGTATTCCTTGGGCAGCGTGGGAAGCAGCACACCGGCCCTGGTCAGCAGCGTCCAGTCGTCGGCGGGGAGGTTCTGCTGCGGGTAGGTCGCCGTGTCGAAACGGCGGGCGACCCCCTCGATGCCGGCGATGAACGCGTTCGTCGACAGGGACAGGAGATCATTCATCATGGCGTCGGCTCTCATGGGTCGATCCGTCGGTGCCGGCGTGCCCTTCCTGCGGTCTGGCGCACGCCGCCGTCCGCTTTCCGTGCGCGGCGGGAGACCATTGACCGCCGCTCGATTCGTCCCCTTCCATGCGGTTCACGTCATCGTTAATCGATCGGTCACCAGGCGCAAGGAACATATGGCTTACCGTAAGTCGCCATGGAAACCGGGTCGGCGGGAGGGACCTGCGTGAACTCATGGCGCGGGTTTTTCTGCTGAGGCCGCCGACAACGCTACCGGCGGCCCGGCCGTTCCGATCGGGAACCAATGAATCTTGTAGGGTGCGACAACATCCGCGCCTTCGGCGGATCCGGCCGGCGCGATCGGGAACGGCCGGACCGCCGTCTCGCGGAAGGGCTCAGCCGCGGCCGGGGAGGAGCAGGATCCCGTCGCCGACGCCGCGCTCGCCCGCGGCGTCGGACGGGCGGTTGACGAGGGCGCCGCCCGCCGTGGCCATGGTGGTGGAGCCGCCGCCCGTGCCGGTCGACGCCGACCATGGTGCGCGGGTTACGGCGCAGCACCCAGTTGTAGTAGAAGGACCGGTCGTCGCCGGTGTGGACGAGCCCGTCGGCGTAGGCGCCGACCCGGACCCGGCCGTCCCGCACGAGCCGCGGCCCGGCCCCGAGGATCGAGGTGCAGGGGGCGAGCCGGAGCGGGCGCCTGCGGTCGAGGACCCGCTCGGAGATCGCGAGCCTCGTGCCGGGACGGGCGTGCGAGCGCAGCCAGTCCGCGGCCGTCCCGGTCGCCTGGACGGTGCGGCCGCCCGCCGGGATGGCGGTGCCCCGCGACCCGCGCAGCTCCGTCACGCGCCCAGAGGCGTCCAGCACGGCCTCGGCGCCGGCCCCGGCCGGGCTCGACGCCCCGTACACCGGGGTGAAGGCGACCAGTTCCTCCGGATCGGTGCAGGTCACGAGCGCGCCAGGTCCGACAGCCTGTCCGTGGCGGTGAGCGTGCCGCCGACGGAGGAGACCACGCGGCCCCCGAACCGGCGCGGATCGACGGTGATCACGTGCAGGCGCCACGGGCCGGTCGGGGAGTGGACGGCGAATGATCATTCGCGTCCCGGGCGCCGCCGCGATCGCGTGGCTCAGCGGGAGAGGCGGCGGCGGATGTCGGCGCGCAGCTCCGCCTTGGCCACCTTGCCGCCGGACGAGCGGGGCAGCCGGTCGAGGACGACGAGCCGTTCGGGATGCCATTCGCGGGAGACGCCGCGCTCCGCCAGGTGCCCGGTGAGCCCCTCCAGGTCGAGGGCGGTCCCCGGGCGCAGTTCGGCGTAGACGCACACGCGCTCGCCGAACACCTCGTCCGGCATCGCGACGGCGGCGGCGAGCGCGACCGCCGGATGGGAGGCCACCTCGGCCTCGACGGCGGCCGCGCTGATGTTCTTGCCGCCCCGGATGATCAGGTCGCTCTGCCGGCCCACCACGCGCAGGCGGCCGGCCTCGTCGATCTCGACGATGTCGGCCATCAGCATCCAGCCGTCGGGGGTGAACAGCGCGCGGTCGGCGTCCGGGTCGCCGTAGTAGCCGGGCGAGGCCGCGGGCCCCCTGCAGCCGGGCTGCCCGGGCCGGCCGCTGCCGGTGATGTCGGATCCGTCCGCCGGGTCGAACAGCCGCACCCGCATCTCCGGGATGACGTGCCCGGCGGTGCGGAGCCGGACGTCGCGCGGGTCGTCCAGGGTGGTGCGGCTGAGGGCGCCGGTCTCGTTCGAGCCGTAGAACTGCAGGACCTTCGCGCCCGTGGCCTCTTCGAACCGTGCCGCGCGCTCGTACGGGACGGCTTCGCCGCCGGTGAACATGCAGCGCAGCGAACCGAGGTCGCGCTCCTTCTCCTGCTGCGCGTTCAGCAGCATGATGAACTGCGTGGTCACGCAGTGCAGGACGGTGACCCGGTGCCGCTCGATCAGGTCGAGCGCGGCGTGCGCGTCGAACCGTTCCATCAGCACGGTCCGGACTCCCAGGACCGCGGGGGAGAAGTGCGCCGTCCACAGCCCGAACCCGAAGGGCGACGGGACGGCCCCCAGGAACACGTCCGCCGGCGTCAGCGCCCCCGCCCGCCGCGCCAGCTCGTGGAAGTAGAACCAGCGGTTCTGGGTGTGGGACACGCACTTCGGCAGCCCGGTCGTGCCCGAGGTCGAGTTGATGATGGCGAGGTCGTCCGGGCCCAGCGCGCGGCCGGTGAGGTCGCCCTCGCGCCGGTCATCGGGAAGGCCGAGCCGGTCCACGACGACGTGGTGGGCGAGGTCGGCGCCGTCCGCGCGCAGCTCCGCGACCAGGTCCGGCGCCGCCCCGCCGCGGTGATCTGGCGGCGTCACCAAGGCCCGCGAGCCGGTCCGCTCCAGGAGGGACCGCAGCTCGCGGCGGCCCGCCCGCGCGCCCACACCGACCAGCACGAGCCCGGCCTTCTCCGCGGCGACGGCCGTCACGTGCCAGGCGGGCCCGTCCGGAAGCAGCGCCGCCACCCGCTCGCCCGGCGCCAGGCCCAGCCCCGCCAAGTGGCCTGCCAGCAGCGTCGAGTTCTCCTCGTACCGCGCCCACGACAGCATCGCGTCCGCGGTGATGTAGGCGGCGCCGCCGGGACGCCGCGCCGCCTGCCGCCGGACGTGGTCCGCGACGGTCTCGGTTCCCCACCACCCGGCGGCCCGGTACGCCGAAACGGTCTCCCGGTCGAAGGGACGGGTCACGGGCGCCTCCTCGCGGTCCGGCGGGCCGGCGGCCCGAAGTCGGCCATTCTAGGAGCGGTCAGCCCTCGGGGTTCTTGCAGTGCCGTCCCGTGCGCAGGTTCGCGGTGGCGGCGGTGATGACGGTGTCCAGCCTGTTGCGGGCGCTCACCAGATCGCCGATCTGGCCGTCGATCCGATCGCGTTCCGTCGAGAGCCGGTCGAGCAGCTCCGGTGTGGCCTCACCGCCTATGACGCACGGCAGCAGCTCCAGGATCGACCTGCTCGACAGCCCGGCGGCGTACAACTCCTGGATCAGCTCGACGCGGTCCACCGCGCCGTCCGGGTAGTGCCGCTGCCCGCTCGGACTGCGCCGCGAGGCGAGCAGGTCCTGCTCCTCGTAGTACCGCAGCGCCCGGACGCTGACGCCCGTCCGCGCGGCGAGTTCGCCGATGCGCATCGCGCCTCCCCGATGTGGCCCGCGCCACAGCCCTTGCCTCTCACGTCAACGTCAGGTTTTAGCGTAGTCCACGAGCGGCCCAACGCCTTCAGGTGAAGCAAAGGATCCGACCCTGACCGGCTTTCTGTGCCATTCGCTTGAGTCGCCTCAAGGGTATTTATAAAACATCGAGGAGAATTCATGAACGAACGAGAAATGGCGATGCCGGGCGCCGTCGCGACCGCGCCCGCTCCTGTCGTGTCGGTCAAGCCGGTGATCTTGGAGGCGCCGGGCCGTGGCGATGACCTGCGGGTCAGGGTCTCCGCGCCGGTGACCGGGTCCGACCTGCCGATCATCGTCCTGTCGCACGGCTTCGGCTCGTCGCTCGATGGCTACGGCCCTCTGGCCGACTTCTGGGCCGCGCATGGATTCGCGGTGATCCAGCCCACCCATCTGGACTCCAGGACGGTGGGACTCGCGCAGGACGATCCCCGGACGCCGCGGATCTGGCGTTACCGCGTCGAGGACATGAAGCGCATTCTCGACCGGCTCGATCTGCTGGAATCCGCCGTTCCCGGCCTGAGCGGCCGCCTCGACCGCGGCCGGATCGCCGCGGCCGGGCATTCCTTCGGCGGCCAGACGGCGGGCAACCTGCTGGGCCTGCGCGTCCTCGACCCGGTGAGCGGACAGGGGGAGGACCTGTCCGACCCGCGGATCGGCGCGGGCGTGCTGATCGCCACGGCCGGAAAGGGCGGAGCCGACCTGACCCCGTACGCGGCCGAGCACTTCCCCTTCATGAACCCGGACTTCGCGAACATGACCACGCCGGCCCTCGTCGTCGCCGGCGACAAGGACGACCTCCCGCTGTCCGTCCGGGGGCCGGAATGGCTCACCGACCCGTACTTCCTGAGCCCGGGCGACAAGAGCCTGCTCACCGTGTTCGGCGGGGAGCACTCGCTCGGCGGCATCGCCGGATACGAGGCGCGGGAGACGACGGACGAGAACCCCCAGCGCGTCGCCCTCGTCCAGCGGGCCACGTGGGCCTACCTCCGCCATGCGCTCGGCATCGAGGACGCCGCCTGGACGGCGGTGCGAAAGGAACTCTCGGAGAGCACCGCGCCGTTGGGCCGCATCGAATCCAAGTGAAACAGCGGCGCCCGCGACCATGCGGCGGTCGGCCCCGGGCGCGGACGGCCGCACACCCCCTGGCCTGCGAGGCGGCGGCCGTCAGGGTGTGTCGGCGGCGGCCCGGCGGGTAGGGCGGGACAGATCGCGACCGACGACCGCTGAGGAGAGTGGGTCCGATGACCGACAGGACCGAAGGACAGCCGGAAGGACGGCGGCCGGAGCGCCCGACGCTGCGGACCGGTTCGGAGACGCCGGTCGATCCGGAGGATCTCGCCATGGCCAAAGGGCAGGATCCGACGCCGGAGAACGTGGAGCGCCAACGGCGCCGCATCGAGGAGAAGGGCGCGCGGAGGGCCACCGACGAGGCCACTCCGTAGAGGCAGCCCTTACTCCGGGGTGTGGCCCAGGCCTCGGAGGATGTGGTCGAGGGCCACCCCGGCCTTGTCGCGGGCGACCGCCGGGTCGGATTCGTGGGCGATGTAGAGACCGGCCTCGGCGATGAGCGCGGCCAGCAGCCGCGCCAGCACGTCCACCGGCAGCGGGGCGATCTGCCCGTCGGCGATGGCCTGCCGCAGCCAGTCGCGCAGCAGGTGCAGGCCGTGCTGGTCGATCAGTTCGTTCCAGGCCGCCGGGCCGAGCACGGCGGGCCCGTCGACGAGCACGATGCGCTGGAAGTCGCCGTCCAGGCAGGCGTCCAGGTAGGCCTGCAACCCGGAGCGCAGCTCGTCCAGCGGCCCCGCGGGCCGCCCGCCGGGCCGGGCCAGCTGCTGCTGGATGAGGTGTTCGGCGAGTTCGCCGGCCACCGTGCGCATGACCGCGGCGAACAGGTCGGCCTTGTCGCGGAAGTGGTGGTACAGCGCTCCCCGGGTCACCCGGGCCCGGGCCACGATCTCCTCGGTGCCGGTCCCGGCGTACCCCTGGTCGGCGAACAGCCGCCGCGCCGCGCTCAGCAGCGCTGCGCGGGTGTCGGCGGTGTGCTCCTGGCGGCGCGAGTTGGTCATACAGGCATCCTCGTACATACAAGCTGTATGTACGGGGTACGAGGCCTGGTGTCCGCTCATCGGGGCCGTCCGCGGCCGCCGTCTCGCCGAAGGAGCTGGGAGACCATGGGCCTGCCGCTGCACCTGTCGATCAAGCTGGGGCGCTACCTGCTCCAGCAGAAGATCCGCGGCCGGAAGAAGTTCCCCATGCTGGTGGAGCTGGAGCCGCTGTTCGCCTGCAACCTCAAGTGCGCCGGCTGCGGCAAGATCCAGCACGAGGCCCACCTGCTCAAGAAGCGGATGCCGGTGGAGCAGGCCGTCGGCGCGGTGGAGGAGTGCGGCGCGCCGATGGTCTCGATCGCCGGCGGCGAGCCGCTGATGCACCCGCAGATCGACCGGATCGTCGAGGAGCTCCTGGCCCGCCGCAAGTTCATCGTGCTGTGCACCAACGCCGTGCTGCTGCCCAAGCACCTGCACAAGTTCCGGCCGCACCGCGACTTCGCCTGGATGGTGCACATCGACGGGCTGGCCGACCGCCACGACGAGGCGGTGAGCAAGAAGGGCGTGTTCGACCAGGCCGTCGCCGCGATCAAACAGGCCAAGCAGGCCGGTTTCCAGGTCTACACCAACAGCACCTTCTTCAACACCGACTCCCCGCAGACCGTCATCGACGTGCTCGACTATCTCAACGACGAACTCGGCGTCGACCGGATGGAGATCTCGCCCGGCTACGCCTACGAGAAGGCCCCCGACCAGGACCGCTTCCTGGGCGTGGAGCAGACCCGGGAACTGTTCGCCGAGGCCTTCGCCGGCGGACGCCGCGACCGCTGGCGGCTCAACCACTCCCCGCTGTTCCTGGACTTCCTGGAGGGCAGGCGCGACTTCGCCTGCACCCCATGGGGCATCCCGTCTTACTCGCTGCTGGGCTGGCAGCGCCCCTGCTACCTGCTCGCCGACGGCTACGCCGAGACCTACCAGGAACTGCTCGACACCACCGACTGGGACCGGTTCGGCCGCGGCAAGGACCCCCGCTGCGACAACTGCATGGCGCACTGCGGCTACGAGCCCTCCGCCGTCCTGGCCACGCTCGGCTCCCTCAAGGAATCGCTGCGCGCGGTCGGCGTGCCCACCCCCGGCGCCTGAGCCGGCGGCGGTCAGGCGGGCCGCGAACCGGCCGGGTCAGCGACGCGAGGGGCTCATTCGCTTTCGAGCCGGACGCACGTCCCGTAGGCGACGTAGCAGACCTGGGTGTTCACCCGCATGACGTCCTCCGAGGTGAAGTCGGTGCGGCCCGTCACCTCGGGGACGATGAGGAGGCGCACGCCGAGGACGGCGTCGGGGCGGAGGTCGGCGGCCGCGCGCTCGAGGTTGTCCAGCGCGGTGGCGGGGTCCGCCCCGGGCCGGCCGGCCCGGACGGCGAGGGTGGTGACGCCCTTCTGGTCGTCGGGAATCCGGTCGGTGGTGTACATGGGTGTGGCCACCGCGGGGTGATTCCCAGGGAAGGCCTGTGACAGTTCCAAGGGCGTTCCCGGATTGGGAAAGTCCCCGGATGGCGGCGCCGCGCCGCGCCGCCCGGCGGGCCGCCGCCCCCGGTGCCCTAGAACACCGTGCCCACGTCCTTGGCGATCAGGTCGTCGGTCGCCCGCTCCGCGACCGCCGCGATGGTCATGGACGGGTTGCAGGCCGCGGCGGTGCCGGGCAGCAGCGCGCCGTCCAGCACGTAGAGCCCGCGGTGGCCCTTGACCCGGCCGGAGAGGTCGCAGACGGCGCCCATGGACGCGCCGCCCAGCGGGTGCCACGTGGAGGGGTAGACGCCGGTGGTGTCGGTGAGGACGGACCCCTGGCCGGCGATCTTGTTGGCGCGGGCGTTGATGCGCTTGTAGAGCGTGTCGTCGGCGCCCTTGGGCCACTGCAGGACGGCGTCGTCCTTGCCGGAGTCGTAGACGAACGCGCCGCGCCCCTTGCTGACGCCGTAGCCGACCATCATCGTCGACCGGATGTCGCCGCCGATCGGCGGCAGCGACGCCTGGATGATCGTGTTGGCGTTGGCCGGGTCGTCCCACTCCAGGGTGCCGTAGACGACCGGGCCGCCCTGCGGGTAGCCGAACTCGTCCGCGAAGTCGCTCCACAGGTAGATGCGGTCGCCGTTGGAGCCCCAGCCGGCGCCGAGGCCGTCGGGCATGTCGGGGATCTGGCCCTTCGCCGACGCGCGCATCAGCAGCTTGGTGGTGCCGGCGGTCCCGGCCCCCATGACGAGCGCCCCGGCGGTGATGATCTTCTTCTCCAGGACGGTCCCGTCGGTGTCGATCCGGTCGACGTGGACCTCCCAGCGGCCGTCCTTCGCCATCGCGACGTCGGTGACGTTGTGCTGCGTCGCGACGGTCACGCGGCCGGTGGCCTGCGCGGCGGCGATGTAGGTGACGTCCACCGAGTGCTTGCCGCCGTTGTTGACCCCGAGCGCGCAGTCGCCGTTGGTGTAGGACGGCTTCATCTCGCCCTTCAGCTCGCGCAGCGCGTACGTCCAGTCGATCGGCATCGGGATCTTCGTGACGTCGTAGCCGGCCTTGCGGACGTGGTCGGCGAAGACCCGCGCGGGCTTGTAGGTGGTGCTGTTGACCAGCTCGTCCGGCGCCGTCTCGATCTGCAGCATCTGCGCGACCCGCCGGTAGTAAACCTGGTCCATCTTGGCGTAGTCGAGCTGCTCGGGCAGGTTGGCGTTGAACACGTTCTCGGCGGGCTGCAGGGTCATGCCCTGGTAGACCAGCGACCCGCCGCCGACCCCGGCGGCCACGATCATGTCCATGCCGTTTCCGGGCACCTGCTCCAGCAGCCCGGTGTAGTGCGGGAACGGGTCCGCCGGGATGCCGAAGATGGTCGGGGTCGAGCCGAGCCAGAACATCCGCTTGTCGGGGGAGGAGGGGTGCGGGAACGTCTCGGCGTTCGGCCCGGTGCGCCACCAGACGCCGCGCTCCAGCACCAGGCACCGCACGCCCGCCTGCGCGAGGCGGAGGGCGGCCACGCCGCCGCCGAAACCGGAGCCGATGATCACGGCGCGCTCCTCCGACCGCGTCACGGGCGTGCGGCGCCGCGCGGCGGCCCGGGCGGGCGTCCCGGTGAGGGCGAGTCCGGCGGTGGCGGCGGCGCCGGTCAGCAGCGAGCGGCGGCTCAGTTCGGGCATGGTCACTCCGTTCGGTCGAGCGGGGGGTTCACGGGCGGCCTCCCGTGGCGTACGCTCCTTCGTCGGCCGGGGGAGGGGACCCGCGGCCTCGTCGCCGCGTGCCGTCTCGGGGGAGCGTGCGTGCGGTGCCGCTCCTTAGCGAAACGCCACCGTTCTCTTAAGGTGTGCCTATGGTAGGGAGCGGGGCGCGCCGTGTTTACTAACCGAACTGAGTGATCCGCCGGAGAGAATGTGAGCCCGGATGCCAACCGCGCGACCAAGCGGCGGAGCCGTATCTCGTCCGAGCGCGCGGCCGAATTGTTCGCGCTCGTGCTCGACCGGTTGCGCGAGGTCGGGTACGAGGCCCTGAGCGTCGAGGCGGTCGCCGCCCAGGCCCGGATGAGCAAGGCCACCATCTACCGGCAGTGGGGCGGCAAGCCCGAGCTGGTCATCGCGGCGGTGCGGGCGCTCGGCCCCCTGGACGTCGACGGCATCGACACCGGGGACCTGCGCGGCGACCTGAAGGCGTACGTCGCCCAGTACCACGTCATGACCGCGATGGACCGCGGGATGAACCGGGCGATGGTCCATGCGGTCCACCGCGACCCCCGGCTGATGGAGGCCGTCCGCCAGACCGTCGTCGCACCCGGCCTCGCCGCCCTGGACGCCATCCTGGCGCGGGCCGTCGGCCGCGGCGAGGTCGCCGCGGGCTGCCCGGCCCTGCCCTACGTCAAGTACATGCTGATAGGGACGCTGGGCACCGAGATGGACCTCGGCGACACCGTCGACCTCGACTTCCTGGACGGCTACATCGACCACGTGGTCGCCCCCGCCCTCGGGCTGCCGCCGGTCCGCCCGCCGTGAGCTGACCTCGGCCGGGTATCGGGCGGTCAGCGGCGGTCACGGAAGGTGCGGCGGAGGTCGCCGACCCACTCGTCCGGGACCTCCCAGGGGATGAAGTGGCCGCCGTGGTCGTGCGCGGTGATGTTCACGTGCCGGTACCAGGCCGCGCGGTCGCTTTCGAGGAAGTTCGCCACCCGTTCCTCGCTCGTGGCGACGCCGGGCGGGTTCTCGTAGCCGACGAAGGTGATGCCGGTCGGGGCCTCGACGACCGGCCACCGGTCGTGGGACGGCGTCCAGGGGTAGCGGTTGTTGTTGGCGTAGGTGCGGATCGAGGTGTCGATGCCGCCGCCCGCCCAGTAGATCGTGGCGTGGGTGAGCAGGTCGTCCCTGCTGAAGACCCGTTCGATGTCACCGCCGTTGTCGGACCATTTCATCCAGCGCTCCAGGATCCAGGCGAGCATGCCGGCCGGGGAGTCGGCCAGCCCGTAGCTCAGCGTGGACGGGGCGAGGACGTGCGCCGCGAGGTGGACGGCGAACCGCCGCTCCAGCTCCAGGACCCGCTTGCGGACGGCGGGCGGCAGGTCGTCGGGCAGGGGCCGGCCGCCGGTGAAGTCCCAGGCGCGGTCGCCCTCGAAGAAGTCGAGCCGCAACGCGGAGCCGATGTGGATCCCGTGCAGCTCGCCGGCGTACTTGTGGCCGAGCTGGCCGGTGACCAGGGCGCCGACGTCGCAGCCTGCGGCGGCGTACCTGCGGTGGCCGAGCACGCCGGTCATCAGCTCGTGCCAGAGGTCGGCGATCTTCCAGAAGTTCATGTCGGGCCGGGTCAGCGGGGTCGAGAAGCCGAAGCCGGGCAGGGACGGGACGATCACGTCGAACGCGTCGGCTGGGTCGCCGCCGTACGCGGCGGGGTCCGCGAGCGGATCGACGACCTTGGACCAGTGCCAGAACGTCCACGGCCAGCCGTGGCTGAGGATCAGCGGCGTCGGGGCGGGCCCCGCGCCCGGCCGGCGCATGAAGTGGACGGGAACCCCGTCGATCTCGACGCGGTAGTGCTCGTAGGCGTTGATGGCGCGCTCGGCGGCGCGCCAGTCGTAGCCGTCCGCCCAGTACTCGGCGAGCTCCTGGAGGTAGGAGCGGCGGACGCCGTAGTGGCCGTCGTCGTTGCCCTCGTCCAGCGGCCACCGGGTCGCCGTCAGCCTGCGGCGCAGGTCGTCGAGCAGGTCGTCAGGGACATGGATCGGTGCCGGTTTCAGGGACGACACGTTCCTCCTCGTTTCCGCTCGCCGCTATTTCGGTCAGGCGCACCAGTACAGGGATCACATCGGCCAGCGCCCGGCGTTCGCGCTCGTCCAGGTGCGCCACGAGGCGCGCGAGCCGCGCGACCCGGTCCTCGTGCCGCGACCGGACGATCCGCTCGCCCTCCTCGGTGAGCGAGAGGAGGACGGCGCGGCCGTCGCTTGGATCGGCGCGGCGTGCCACCAGTCCCTCCGCCGCCAGCTTCGCCACCAGGCTCGTGAGCGCGGGCTGCTTGAGCTGCTCGGTCGAGAGCAGGTCGGTCAGCCGCAGCGGGCCGCGGTGCGCCAGCATGTGCAGGACCGACAGGGCCGAGAAGTTGAGCCTGCGGACGGCCGGGAGCCGGATGAAGTGGCCGTTGAAGTCCACGATCGCGGCGGCCAGCTCATCGACGTCCAGCCCGCCGTCCGGCGGAGGAGTCGACGCCATCCCGCATTCATATCGAATATCGATGTAAATCGGCAAGCGGCCGGTGGCCGGAATACTTGACGGACCGGTCAACTATCGGGGACCGTGGGGCCGTGCCCAGGACGAGCGACGCGCGCGAGCGGTTGGTCAGGAGCGCCGCGCGGCTGTTCCTGACCCGCAGTTACCAGTCGGTGGGGGTGGAGGAGCTGTGCTCGGCGGCCGACGTGCGCCGGGGCAGCTTCTACCACTTCTTCCCGGGTAAGTCCGACCTGGCCAAGGCGGTCGTCGACCATCACGCCGCGGCGCTGTGGGCCCGGCTCGACGAAGCCGCCGCCGGGACGGCGGCGGCTCCCGGCGATGCAATGGACGCGGCCGCGCAACTGCATGCGATGGCCGACGCGGTCGGCGAGATCCAGGCGGGGTTCGAGGCCCGGTTCGGACGGGTCGTCGGCTGCCCGTTCGGGAACCTGGCCGCCGAGCTGGCCACCACCGACGACGTCCTCCGCGAGCACCTCGCCACGGTGTTCGCCGAGTGGGAGCGGCGCCTCGCGGTGCTGTGCCGGGTGGCCGCCGACCAGGGCGTGCTGCGCGACGGCGCCGACCCCGGCCTTCTCGCCACGATCCTGGTGGCCCAGTTCCAGGGCATGATCCTGCTGGCCAAGACCGGCCGGTCGGACGCGTCGCAGATCCCCCGGGCGCTGCACCAGGTGATCGCCGCCAATCTCCGGGAGGGCCCATGACCGCGGCCGTCGACTTCCACTTCGACCCGATGTGCCCGTTCGCCTACGCGACCTCGGTCTGGTTGCGCGAGGTGCGCGCACGCCTCGGCGTCGAGGTGAACTGGCGCTTCTTCAGCCTGGAGGAGGTCAACCGGGCGGAGGGCAAGAAGCATCCGTGGGAGCGGCCGTGGTCGTACGGGTGGTCGCTGATGCGGATCGGCGCGCTGCTCCGGCGGCGCGACATGGCGGCCCTCGACGCCTGGTACGCCCGGATCGGCGCGGAACTGCACGAGCGCGGCGGAAAGCCGCACGACCCGGACGTCGCGCGGCGGCTGCTCGACGAGCTGGGCTTCGGGGCGCCGGTGCTGGACGAGGCCCTGGCCGACGCCGGCACCCACGAGGACGTGCGGGCCGACCATCGGCGGGTGGTGGACGCCGGCGGCTACGGCGTGCCCACGCTGTTCTTCCCCGGCGGCCAATGCCTGTTCGGACCGGTGCTGATCGACCCGCCCGCGGGCGAACGCGCCGTCCGGCTCTGGGACGTCGTCACCGGGATGCTGGAGTTCCCCGACCTGTACGAGATCCAGCGGCCCAAGGGCGCCGCCGAGCAGCAGCGGATCCACCGGGCGATCCGGCCCTACCTCGCGGGCCGCGACTGGGTCAGCATCGACCGCGGCGAAGTGATCGAGTTCCCCGACGACCCCCGGAGAGGCGGCCAGGCATGAGCACGGATCCCGACAGGAAACAGGTGACCGACGTCCTCGTCGGCGAGTGGGAGGAGCTCGACCGGCTGCTGACCGGCCTCCCGGGCGGGCAGTGGGAGACCCCGACCTGCCTGCCGGGCTGGCGGGTGACCGACGTGGTATCCCACCTGATCGGGACCGAGGCGATGCTCGCCGGTGAGGCGACGCCCGACTGCGGCGTCGACGTCGCGGCGCTGCCCCACGTCCGCAACGACATCGCGGCCTTCAACGAGCAATGGGTCGCGGCGCTGCGCGAGGAGGGACCCGCCGCGATGCTGGCGCGGTTCCGCGACGTCACCGCCCGCCGGGCCGGGATGCTCGCCCGGATGACCGACGCGGACTTCGCCGCGCCGAGCTGGACTCCCGCCGGCCAGGCGACCTACGGCAGGTTCATGCAGATCAGGATCTACGACTGCTACATGCACGAGCAGGACGTCCGCGCCGCCGTCGGCGAGCCCGGCAACGAGGACGGTCCGGCGGCCGAGGCGGCGCTCGACGAGGCGGCCCGCACCATGGGCTACGTCGTCGGCAAGCGCGCCGCGGCCCCCGACGGCAGCACCGTCGTCATCGACCTCACCGGACCCGTGCGGCGGACCTTGACCGTCGAGGTCGACGGCCGCGCACGGCTCGTGCCCGCCTCGACGGGACCGGCGACCACGACGCTGCGTCTTCCGTCGACGCTGTTCCTGCGGTTGTGCGGCGGCCGTCCCGCCCCGTCAGACTCCGTCGACGTCGGCGGGGACCGGGAACTCGGCCGCCGCGTCGTGGACAACCTGGCCTTCACCATCTGACTCCGCACCTGCGCGAAGGCCGCTCAGGGGTTGGGCGAGGCGGGGGCGGCCGGCGGGGTGGACGAGGTCAGGGCCTGCTGGTCGGCGAGCGCGATGGCCAGCTCGCCGGCGGCGGTGGGATGCAGGGGCGCCTCGGCGCCCGTGCCCTGGACGAACGGCCGCTGCGAGCAGAGGCCGTGCCCCGAGAAGTGCTGCGGCACGGAGCGGTAACCGAAGGCGCGGGCCCCCTTGTCCAGCAGAGCGTTCATGTCCGCCAGGCGGCCCCGGAGCGCGTCGGCCATCCTCTGGTCGACGCCCTGCGGCTTCAGGCAGCCGGCGTCGTCGCCGAACGGGTCGTAGTACTGGTTGACCAGGACGGTCGGGTGCTGCGGCAACTGGTTCAACTGGCCGAGCAGGTCGTAGTAGTCCTTGGCGAAGGCGTCCAGCCGCTGCTGGTAGTAGGCGGTGGAGGCCCGGTCGTCGCACGCCTTCGCGGCCAGGCAGAGCTTGGTCAGCTCCGCCCAGCGCACGTCGTTGGCGCCGATGCTGACGATGACCACGGAGGCCTTCATCGCCCGCTGGGCGACCGCCAGCTGCGGCGGAGCGACCTGGTCGCCGACGTTCTGGACGTCCAGGACGCCGGCCGCCACCGTCGCGCCGCTGCACGCCAGGTTCAGAACGTTCCACCGGTTGGTCTGCGCGAGGTAGACGGCGTAGGAGTCGCGGCTGCGCTTGCACGCCCGGTCGAGGGCCTCCGGGTCGTCGACGAGGGGGTTGCCGATGGCCGCGGCCGTGGAGTCGCCGATGACGACGGCGTTCACGTCGTCGAGGACCGGGCCGCGCGCCGGGCGGACGGGGGAGGACGGCGCCCGCCCCACGAGGTCCTCGACCGAGTCGACCCTCTTCAGGACCTTCGGCGTGCTGGAGGCCAGCAGGTACACGCAGACCGCGTTCGCGCCGACCACGCACAGCACGCCCGCCGCCAGCACCTTGACCTTCGTCCCGCCCGGCCGGCGCTGCCAGCCCGTCGCCGCCGCGATCAGCAGCGCCGCGAAGCCGGCCGCGATCAGCGTCTCCCAGAGCAGGTACCGGCGCCATCCGCCGGTCAGCCGGGTGCTCAGCTCGAGGGTGCCGTGGTCGCCGTCCCGGGCGAACTGGCTGACCTGGGCGTTGAGGGTGATGTGGGTGAGTTTGAGGCGGGGCCGGATGGGGCCGCTGAACTGCGGGCGGGTCGAGATCGTCTGGCCGAACAGGTCCACCTCTCCCGGGCCGGAACCGGACAGGCGGGGGGACGCCGCGCCGACCTGGACGGTCTGCCCGGCCGCCTCGACCGTCTGCATGGGGGTGACGAGCACGGCCAGCCAGATGGACAGGCCGCAGAGGAACAGGAAGACCACCGCGTTGAGGAGGATCCTGAGCCGGCGGCGCCAGCCGGACGACGGCCCGGGGCGGCCGGTCACCGTCCGATCCTTACCGGACTTGATCAGCTGCATCTCTCGGGTCTCTGGTAGGGGATCAGGCGTAGCTCTCCTTCCCCTTCCCGGCGCCGGTGATTCGCCCTGCGTTCACCGGACGGCCGTGACGGCCGCCACCGCCGGCCGCCACCGCCGGCCGCCACCGCCGGCCTCAGCCGGGACGGAGGTTCAGCGTCGGCGCCTGCCGCTGGCCGTTCGGCCCGACCCGGGCGGCGGGGCTGTCGGGCGCCGAGGGCGGGTACCAGGTGCCCGGCGGCACCGGCGAGTAGCGGCCGAGCAGCACGATCGCGGCGATGACGCACAACGCGAAGCCCATCAGCCACCAGGCGGGCAGCTCCTGCGGCGACGGCCCCGCGGGCGCGCCCTCCGCCGGCGATTCGGCCCCGTGCCGCTCGAACAGCGCTGCCAGCACGGGATCACGGGATCGCAGGTCCCGTTCGATCCTTCGCAGGATGAGGCGTTCACGAATCGACAGGTTCATGACCGGTGTGCCTTCGCTCGGGTGCCAGGCGCCGCCGGCGGGCGCCGTCCTGACTCATGAGGCCCAAAGATAGGGCAACCATTGCATCGCGCAAAGACGTTGGCGCAGGTGAACGGGGGGAGGGCAGGCAAGCCTGCTCCGGCGGTGAGGTGTGTTCCGGCCCGGTGCCGTCGCCGGCGACGAAGGCGCGCCCGGCCGGTTGTCACGATTCTGCGCAGCCGGGCGCACCTCAAATAGATACCGTTGTTCTTATGAAACCAGCCCTAGGGAAGCCGCCTCTGCGGCGACGCCTCGCGGCGACCGCTCTGGCGGTCTGCTCCGCCATGATCGCCACCGGGCCCGCGCCCGCCTCCGCCGCCGCACGGACCACCTATCCGGTGGGCGACCTGGCGACCTCCGTCAGCAACTTCCTCTTCAGCCCGGACGCGGCGCCCGGCGCCAACGACTGGTCGTGCCGCCCGTCCGCCGGCCACCCCCGCCCGGTGGTGATCGTGCACGGCACCACGTCCAACCTCGGCTCGGCCGGCGCCATGATCGCGCCCACCCTGGCCAACGCGGGGTACTGCGTCTACGGGTTCAACTACGGCGGGACGTCCCTCACCCTCGGCCACGTCTACGGGCTCGGGGAGGTCGCGGAGTCGGCCCGCACCATGAGCGCGTTCGTCGACAGGGTGCTCGCCGCGACGGGCGCCGCCGAGGTCGACGTGGTCGGCGCCTCCCAGGGCGGCATGATGCCGAACTACTACATCAAGCGGCTCGGCGGCGCCGCCAAGGTGCGCACGATGATCGGGCTCGCGCCGACCAACCACGGCACCACCATGCGGGGCCTGGTCGACATCGGCCGGTCGCTCCACGTGCTCGGGCTGGTCAACGACCTCTACCGGTTCGCCGGCGCGCCCACCTACCCCGAGCAGGAGGAGGGGTCCGACTTCCAGAAGGCGCTGTTCGCCGACGGCGACACCGTCCCCGGCGTCCGCTACCTGACGATCGCGACCTCGCATGACACCACCGTCACCCCGCTGACGAACTCGTTCCTGCACGGCGGCGACTCCAGCAACATCCTGCTGCAGGATCTGTGTCCCGACGACCCCGTGAGCCACTCCGGCATAACGCTCGACGGGCCGGTCATGCAGCTCATCCTCAACGCCGTCGGCCCCGACGAACCAGGCTTCACCCCGAGCTGCACCGGCTACGGCCCGAACATCTGACCGGCCGGCGGCGCGACATCGAGATACCCCTTCCCCTCTTAGATTCCCATGAGTATCTTAGTGTCCGACCGGTTGCCGACGGTCGGCGGGCGATGCCCGTCCCGCCGGCAGAGGCCTCTCAGAAGGAGACAGTGCCGTGGCCGGACAGTCGGAGAAGACGAGCACGCCCGCCGTCACCGAGTCGCTCGATTCGGCGGCCTCGCTCGGCGCCCAGACGCAGTCCACGACCAAACCCGTCCGGATCTGGGCCGTCATCGGGGGCGCGATCCTGATCTTCCAGCTCTACGTGTGGATCCGCTGGCTCACCGGGCCCCATCTCAAGCGGGTGCCCCAGGGGCCGAGCGATCCGCCGACGCTCATGAAGGCGGTCCTGATCGTCTGGACCGCCGTGATCATCCTCGGCCTGCCGGTCGGCATCTACTACTTCATCGTCAGGCCGTGGCGGCGGGAGCGCCGCATCACGCTGGACGGGATGCTCCTGGTCTCCTGCGGCCTGCTCTTCTTCCAGGATCCACTGCTGAACTACTTCAACACGTGGAGCACCTACAACACCTGGATGTGGAACCTCGGCTCGTGGACGCAGGACGTCCCGGGCTGGCAGTCGTTCGGGGAACCGGGCCACATGATGGCCGAACCGCTGCTGATGAACGCGCCGGGCTACTCCTACGGAGTCCTCATCTGCACGATCCTCGGCTGCTGGATCATGCGGCGGGCCAAGGCGCGGTGGCCGGGGATCAGCAACGCCGGGCTGATCGGCGTCCTGGTGGTGTGGTCGTTCTTCTTCGACCTCGTCATCGAGGGCCTGTTCCTGATGCCGATGGGGCTGTTCACCTACCCGGGCGCGATCAGGTCCGTGTCGATCAACGCCGGCACCTACTACCAGTGGCCGATCTACGAAGGGCTCATGTGGGGCGGCGTCCAGGCCGGTCTGTGCGCCCTGCGCTACTTCACCGACGACCGCGGCCGGACGTTCGTGGAGCGGGGACTGGAACGCGTCCGGGGCGGGTTCGTGCGGCAGCAGTTCACCCGCTTCCTGGCGATCTTCGCGGCGTGCAGCGCGTTCTTCTTCGTGTTCTACAACGTCCCCGTGCAGTGGTTCGCGCTGCACCCCGATCCCTGGCCGAAGGACGTCCAGAAGCGCTCGTACTTCCTGATGGGCATCTGCGGCGAGGGAACGGGACGGCTGTGCCCCGACCCCGCCCTGCCGGTCCCCGGCAAGGGCTCCGCCACCATCGGCCCGGACGGCAAGGTCGTCCCTCCCAAGGGCAAGGAGCTCCCGACGATCGTTCCCTTCGACAGGAGCCGCTGAGATGCTGACCAATGGATCCGGATCCGTCGCCGTCCAGCCGGCTTCGGAGGCGCCGTTCTACCGGGCCGTCGGCGACGAGGCGGAGGTCTTCCGCGCCGCGGCCGGCGGCGGCCTGCCGGTGCTGCTGAAAGGGCCCACGGGATGCGGGAAGACCCGCTTCGTGGAGGCCATGGCCCACGAGCTCGGCCGCGAGCTGATCACCGTCGCCGGTCACGAGGACATGACGTCGGCGGACCTGGTCGGCCGGTTCCTACTCAAGGGCGGCGAAACGGTCTGGGTGGACGGCCCGCTGACCCGCGCCGTGCGCGAGGGCGCCATCTGCTACCTGGACGAGGTGGTGGAGGCGCGCCAGGACACCGTCGTGGTCATCCATCCGCTCGCCGACCACCGCCGCGAGCTCGCCCTCGACCGGCTCGGCACGACGCTGTCGGCGGCGCCCGGGTTCCAGCTGGTGATCTCCTACAACCCCGGCTACCAGAGCGTCCTGAAGAACATCAAGGAGTCGACCCGGCAGCGTTTCGTCGCCATCGAGCTCGACTTCCCGCCCGCCGAGATCGAGGAGCAGGTCGTCGCGCACGAGGCCGGGATCGATGCCGGGACCGCGGGCACCCTGGTCGGGCTCGGCAACGCCATCCGGAACCTGGACGGCTCACCGCTGCGCGAAGTGTCGTCCACGCGGATGCTGATCCTCGCGGGCTGCCTGGTCGCACAGGGGCTGAGCCTGCGCGTTGCCGTCCAGTCCGCCGTCGTCCAGACCCTCTCCGACGACCCGGACGTCGTCCGCGCGCTCGGCGAGCTCGCCGATGCCGTCCTGCCCCCGGCATGACCGCGTCCGACACCGGCGGCCCGCACCGGTTCCGCCTCCTCGCCACCTCCATCGCCGGCAGGTCCGTCGATGTCGCGGAGGCGCGGGACGGCGAGGCCGCTCACACGAACGGCCAGGTCGTGTTCGTGTCGGCCGGCGGCTCCGTCGCCCGGCAGCGCAGCGAGGTCGTGGTCCAGAGCGCTCTGCTCGGCGCGGGGAGCCTGGACCAGCGATGGGTGAAGGGCCTGTGGGCGCGTCCTTCCGTGGCGCGCCGCTACCTGGCGCTCGAAGGCCGCCGGGTGCTCGCCGACCTCGCCGGACGGTATCCGCTCGCGGCCGCGCTCGGCGTCGACGGGGAACCGGGCACCGCGACCGCCCGCGAGTCACTGGAGCTGGCCAGGAGCCGAGCGGAGGTGCCCGACCCGCCGGAGTGGTTCGGCGTCGTCAAACCGTCCCGGCTGCTGGCTCCCTCCGCGGGGCCGGGCGCGCGGGCCACCGACCAGGAACTGCGCCTGGAGTTCGACCCCCTCGACCTGCCGGAGGCCGATGACGAAGGCGACGAGGAGGAGCCCGCGGAGAGCAAGGCCCTCAAGCTGTTCGAGAATCCGCTGTTCGCGTCGCGGGCCCTCACGGACTACCTCCGCAAGATGCTCGGCGGCTCGCGGGGTTCCGCGGACGGCGCCGCAGGCGCGGAGGCGAAGGTCCGCGCCGTGCGGCGGGTGTCCAAGATCGGGGAACACGCCCGGCCCCTCCCCACGCGGATCCACTT
Organism: Actinomadura sp. NTSP31; assembly: GCF_041951385.1. Classification (NCBI taxonomy): domain Bacteria; kingdom Bacillati; phylum Actinomycetota; class Actinomycetes; order Streptosporangiales; family Thermomonosporaceae; genus Actinomadura; species Actinomadura sp. NTSP31. The sequence continues at coordinate 262,448 of NZ_JBGNUT010000006.1, forward strand.
CACCGATGACGGCAAGCCCGGAGCCGCCATCGGGGTCGGTGGAGCCCTGCATCCGGAATGGGACGTGCACAAGAATCGGTATCGGCCCGACTGGTGCCGCGTCCTCGACTTCCCGTTGACCGTCGCGGCCGACATCGCCGCCGCCGGTGTTCCGCAGGACGACGTGCTCCGGCGGCGCCTGTCCCGCCTCGGTCTCGGCCCCAAGGTCCTGCGCCGCCGTCCCGACGGCGACGAGATCGACATCGAGCCGCTGATCGAGCTGTTCGTCGACGTGCGCTCCGGACACTCGCCGCCCGAGAACGTCTACCTGGACCGGCGCAAACGTGCGCGCGACCTCGGCGTCCTCATCCTGCTCGACGCCTCCGGGTCCGTCACCGACGCCGACCAGGCCGGCCTCGCCGTCCACGACCACCAGCGGCGGGCGGCCGCGACACTGGCCGCCACGCTCGAACAGCTCGGCGACCGCGTCGCCGTCTACGCGTTCCGCTCGCAAGGCCGGAACGCCGTCCATCTCCCGGCCATCAAGGCGTTCGGGCAGCGTTTCGACGCTCTCGGGCGCGCCCGGCTCAATCAGCTCCAACCCTCCGGCTATACGCGCCTCGGCGCCGGTATCCGCGGTGCGGGGGAAATCCTCAAAAGGGAGGCCGGTACGCCGAATCGACTGCTCATCGTCCTTTCGGACGGGTTTCCCTATGACAACGGCTACGAAGGGCGTTACGCGGAAGCCGATGTCGGCAAGGCGCTAGAAGAACTCCACGCCGACGGCATGGCATGCCTCTGCCTTTCCATCGGCACCGCCACGACCGTCGATGCCCTCGAACGCGTCTTCGGCTCCGCGAGCTACGCCAATGCCGCGGCGCTCGCCGAGTTGAGCCCGCGAATGGACGAGTTGTTCCTGTCCGCCCTCCGGCGACTCGCCGTGCCAGTGGCGCAGGCCAGGACATGAGCATCTGCACCTGGAGGCGGGCCTGGGCTCCTTCGCGTCCGGAGGTGCCCGGCCCGCCCGCCCGTGCGGGACGTCCGTGCCCGCGTACCGGCGCCGGCCCCCCGGCGCACCGTGGGCGTCGCGCACGCCTGTGCTGGCATAATTGCCCACATGGTTGAGCGTTGGACGAGGGAGCGGCGCCGCGACCACACCCGTTCGCTGCTCGTGGACGCCGCGGAGGAGGTGTTCGCCGAAAAGGGCTTCACGCAGGCGACTCTCGATGACATCGCTCATGCGGCCGGCTTCACCAAGGGCGCCATCTACAAGCATTTCGGCACGAAGGAAGACCTTTTCCTGGCGGTCAGCGACCGGCACTGGCGCCGTTACTTCGACAATTTCGCCGAAGTGGTGTCGGCGGTGACCGAGGTCGGGGCGCGCGAACTCGACGAGGTCGCGCGGCGGTGGCGCGAGCTCAGCCGCGACCGCGGCGCCGAGCACGCCGCACTGGGCCACGAGTTCACCCTGTACCTGCTCCGCAATCCCGAGGCCCGGGAACGGGTGGAGAGCAAGAGGTCGGAGGTCGTCGAGGAGCTGGCGAGGTTCATCGTCGAGGGCGTCGACCACGTCGGCGGGACGCTGCTGATCCCGCCGGCGACGTTCGCGCACGTGCTCATCGCCACCAGCGACTCCGTCGTCCTCGGCAGCCAGCTCGACGACGTCGACCTGTACCGGCCGATCCTCGAGATGTACCTGTCGGTGATCAAACTGCCCTGACCGGCGGCGGCGCGACCGAGATCGACTTGGTGTCGAGGTAGCCGTCGAGGCCCTCATGGCCGAGTTCGCGGCCGTAGCCGCTGGCCTTGACGCCGCCGAAGGGCGCCGCCGGGTCCATCGAGTACCCCTGGTTCACGCCGAAGGTCCCGGTGCGCACCCGGGCGGCCACGTCGAGCCCGTGCCCGGTGTCGGCGGTGAACACCGCGCCGGCGAGGCCGTACTCGGAGTCGTTGGCGATGCGGACGGCCTCGTCCTCGTCCCGGTACGGGATCACGGCGATCACCGGCCCGAAGATCTCCTCCCGCGCGATCGTCATCGAGGGGTCGACGTCGCTGAACACGGTCGGGCGCACGTACCACCCGCGCCGGACGCCCTCGGGCAGGTCGGTGCCGCCGGCGATGAGCCGGGCGCCTTCACGCAGGCCGCTGTCGATGTACCGGCGCACCCGCAGCCGCTGCCGCTCGGTCACGAGCGGGCCCATCTCGGTCCGCGGGTCGGCCGGGTCCCCGATCCTGATGGCGTCCAGCGTCGAGGCGAGCGCCTCGGCGTGATCGTCGATGAGGCGCGCCGGGACGAGCACGCGGGTGAGGGCGTTGCAGATCTGACCGGCCATGCCCATGCCCGAGAAGCGGACGGCGGTCGCCACGGCCGCCGGGTCGGCGTCGTCCAGCGCGATGGCCGCCGACTTCCCGCCGAGCTCGAGGCCGACCCTGGTCAGGTTCGCCGCGCACGCCGCGGCCACCTGCCGGCCGGCCGCCGTCGAGCCGGTGAAGGAGACCTTGTCGACACCGGGGTGGGCGACGAGGTAGGCGCTCACGTCGCGGTCGGCCGGGACGACGCTCACGACGCCCGGCGGGACGCCGGCCCGCTCGAACAGCTCCGCGAGGAACAGCGCGTCGAGCGGCGCCTCGGGGGCGGGCTTGAGAACGACCGTGCAGCCGGCGAGCAGCGCCGGGACGACCTTGGTGACCGTCAGGAACTGCGGCATGTTCCACGGGACCACCGCGGCGACGACGCCGACGGGCTCCCTGCGCAGGACGATGTCCTGCCCGTACACGCCGGGCCGGCACTCCCGCCACGGATGCTTCTCGGCGATGTCGGTGAGCGCGCTCATCATCGACCAGGGCAGGGCGACCTGCGCGCGCTTGGCGAAGGAGATCGGAGCGCCCAGTTCGGCTGTGATGAGCTCGGCGAGTTCGTCGCGCCGCTCGCCGTAGAGCGCGGCCAGCCGGCGGATCACCCCGATCCGCTCGGCGGGTTCGGTGCGCGGCCACGGCCCCTCGTCGAACGCCCGCCGGGCCGCGGCGACGGCGCGGTCGACGTCGGCGACGCCCGCCGCGGCGACGCGGGCGATCGGCTCCTCGGTGACGGGCGAGATCACCTCGATGCGCCGGCCGGTGCTCGGGGCGACCCACTCGCTCCCGATGAACAGTTCTTTCCGCTCGCTCATGGATCGCTCCTCGTGCCGCCGGGCTCGCAGCGCCTTGCGGTCCCGGTCCGCGACGTGTTATTCAGGTCATGTTAGTCAGTCGATGAACATCGTGACCAGATGTCATCGGACGGCACCTCAGAACGGGAGGATCGGCCATGGCGCGCGCGGACGCACCGGCGGAGGCCAGTTGGACCGGACGGGTCCCGGAGATGGGCACCGGCCTCGTGTCGTACGAGGACTCGATCTCGCCGGAGTTCTACGAGCTCGAACGCGAGGCGATCTTCCGGCGGGCGTGGCTCAACGTCGGCCGGGTCGAGCAGCTGCGCCGCAAGGGCGGCTTCTTCACCAAGGACCTCGAGGTCGCCAAGACCTCCATCATCGTCACGCGGGGCCTCGACGACCAGGTCCGCGCCTTCCACAACGTGTGCCGCCACCGCGGCAACAAGCTGCTGTGGGGGGAGACGCCGCGGGACGAGACCAGCGGCGTGTGCCGCGAGTTCATGTGCAAGTACCACGGCTGGCGGTACGGCCTGGACGGCTCGCTGAAGTTCGTGCTCCAGGAAGAGGAGTACTTCGACTTCGACAAGTCCGCGTTCCCGCTCGTCCCGGTGCACTGCGAGGTCTGGGAGGGCTTCATCTTCGTCAACCTGGCCGACGAGCCGAGCCAGTCGCTGCTGGAGTTCCTCGGGCCGATGGTGCGCGGGCTGGAGGGCTACCCGTTCCACCTGCTCACCGAGCGGTACGCGTTCAAGGCCGACCTCCTCAGCAACTGGAAGATCTTCCTCGACGCGTTCCAGGAGTACTACCACGCGCCGATCCTGCACTCGCAGCAGCAGGTCCCGGCCCTGCGGAGCCTCCAGAACGGCTTCAAGGTCCCGCACTTCCAGATGGACGGGCCGCACCGGCTGATGAGCACCGGCGGCTGGAAGGGCGTGCCCCGGCACATGACCCCGCCGGACCAGATGTACCCGATCGAGCATGTCACCGAGTCCGGCCTCATGGGCCCGTGGGAGCGCCCGGACATCCCCGAGCTCGACCCCGTGAACCTGCCGGCCGGGCTCAATCCCGGCGGGCTCGACCCGTGGTCGATCTCGAACTTCCAGATCTTCCCCAACTTCGTGATCCTGGTGTACGAGCGGGGCTGGTACCTCACGTACCAGTACTGGCCGACGTCCCATAACACGCACATGTGGGAGATGTCGTACTACTTCCCGCCGTCGCGCAACGCCAGCGAGCGGATCCGCCACGAGGTCACGGCGGTCGTGTCCAAGGAGGCCGGCCTCCAGGACGCGGGCACCCTCGACGGCACCCAAATGGGCCTGGAGTCGCGGGTCATCGACAAGTACCCGCTGTGCGACCAGGAGGTGACGGTCCGGCACCTGCACAAGGTCGTCGACGACTGGGTGCAGTCCTACCTGCGGGGCGGGAAGACGGTGCCGGCATGAGCGACCGGATGCTTCCGGAGGAGTTCGCCGAATGCGAGCCCTTCGCCGCCAAATGGTGCATCGCGACCGAGCCCGCCCGTTACGCCGAGCGGCTGAACAGCACGGTGGAGGAGATGCAGGCGTTCTACGACGCGATGTACCCCCGCGTGCGCGACGCCATGGCGCACCTCGACAAGTTCTCCCTGCACGACCTGCCCGAGCAGGAGCTGAACCTGCTCCGCCTCGTGTACTCGCTGATCATGGTCTCGCTGCCCGTCGAGGTCTGGCACCAGCCCAAGGTCATCGACTCCGGCACCGCCTACTTCGACCGCTACCTGGAGCCCGCGCCGTGACGGCGACGCTCGCCTGCCGGCCCCTCGCCGCCACCGTCGGCGCCGAGGTCGGCGGCCTCGACGCCGGCCGGCTGGCCCGGGACGACGCGGTGGCCGGGGCCGTCATGGAGGCGCTCGAGCAGTACGGCGTCCTGGTCTTCCGCGGCCTCCACCTCGGCCCGGAGGACCAGGTCGCCTTCGCGCGGCGGCTCGGCGAGATCGACTACGAACCCGGGCACCATCCCGTCCGCGGGATCTACCGCGTGACCCTCGACAAGGCCAAGAACTCCTCCGCCGACTACCTGAAGGCCACCTTCGAGTGGCACATGGACGGCTGCACGCCGCTCCACGGCGAGCCGCCGCAGAAGGCCACCGTCCTCAGCGCCAAGCAGGTCGCCGCCAGCGGCGGGGAGACGGAGTTCGCCAGCACCTACGCCGCCTACGACCTGCTCGGCGACGAGGAGAAGGAACGGCTCGGGTCCCTGCACGTCGTGCACACGCTCGAGGCGTCCCAGCGGCGGGTCCATCCCGATCCCGCGCCCGAGCAGCTCGAACGGTGGCGCAAGCGGCCCTCCTCGACCCATCCGCTGGTCTGGAGGCGCCGCACCGGCCGCAGGTCGCTCGTCGTCGGCGCCCATGCCGACCACGTCGTCGGGATGGGCACCGGCGAGGGCCGGACGCTGCTCGCGGAACTGCTCGACCGGACGACGGCGCCCGGTCGCGTCTACCGTCACCGGTGGTCGGTGGGGGACACCGTCATCTGGGACAACACCGGCGTGGTGCATCGCGCCGCGCCCTATCCGCCGGACTCGCCCCGCGAGCTGCTCCGCACGACCGTCTTCGGGGACGAGCCGATCCGCTGAGGGCCGCTCACTCGGCGGGGCCGGCGACGGCCTCGTCCTGCGCCGGCCGCCGGTCGCCCTCCAGGGCGCGGATCTCCCGCTCGATGACCGCGACCGCCTCGGCGTGCCCGATGTCGAGGTCGAACCCCTCTTCGATGTGCAGGAAGCGGGAGATGCCGGCCATGAACAGGATCAGCGTGACGGGCGGCCACCGCTGCGGATCGACGCCGTAGCCTTCGAGGACGTCCGAGAGCGTTTCGAGCTGGAGCATCCGGAACTTCCGCGAATACGCGGCGATCTCGGAACGGATGGCCTTGCGGTGGTTGGCCAGCGCGATGAACTCCATGGTGAGCGCGTTGCTCGAGTAGTCGTGGGTCAGTTCCCAGACGGCCCACAGCGGCTGGGGCGACCGCAGCGCCCGCTTGAGCCGCTCCAGGCTCCGCTCGGCGCCCCGGCGGAAGAGCTCGGTGAACAGGTTGTCCATCGTCCCGAAGTAGTAGAAGACCAGCGCGTTGTTGAGCCCGGCCTTCGCGCCGAGCCGGCGGGTGGTGACGGCGGCGTAGCCCTCCTCGAGCATGAGCTCCGCGGTGGCGTCGAGCAGCGCGGTGCGGGTGGCCGAGTCGTCGACCGGGCTTCGCCGTGCCGGCATGCGCGTCCTTCCTTTCGGCTTCGGATGCCTCCCCAGTATGGCCGCAGTCCGCCGGACCCCGGTCTTGCCCTCGGCCCGGGGGCCGTGTTAGTCATGTGCACAAAGGATGTTAGTCGATTGACTAGCATCCCGCCGGGACCGTGCCCGGACCGCTTCGCCATCGATCACCACCAGCACCATCAGCACCACGAGGAAGGACGGAGCGATGCCGCATGACAGGGGAAGCAGGTCCCGGGTGGCCGTGGTCACCGGCGGAGCCTCGGGCATCGGCGAGGCCACCTGCCGCCACCTGGCCGGGCGGGGCCATCGCGTCGCCGTGCTCGACCTCGACGGCGACGGCGCCGACCGGGTCGCCAAGGAGCTGCGGTCGGACGGGGCCGAGGCGCTCGGGCTCGCCGCAGACGTCGCCGACCGTCCCGGCCTCGAAGCGGCCTTCGCCGCGGTCCGGACGACGCTCGGGCCGACGGAGATCCTCGTGACCAGCGCCGGCCTCGTCGCGTTCGAGCAGTTCGAGCAGATCACGCCCGAACGCTGGAACCGCCTCATCGACGTGAACCTCACCGGCACCTTCAACTGCTGCCAGCTGGCCGTGCCCGACATGGTCGCGGCGCGGTGGGGCCGCATCGTCACCATCGCCTCGTCCAGCGCCCAGCGCGGCTCGCCGGACATGGCGCACTACGCGGCGGCCAAAGGCGGAGTGATCGTGCTGACCAAGTCGCTGGCCCGCGCCTACGCGTCCCACGGCATCACGGTCAACAGCATTCCGCCATCGGGGATCGAGACACCGATGCAGCACCGGTCCCAGGCCGAGGGGGACCTGCCCTCCAACGAGACCATCGCCGCGACGATCCCGCTCGGCCGCCTCGGGACTCCGGACGACATCGCCGCGGCGGCGGCCTTCCTCGCCTCCGAGGAGGCCGGCTTCATCACCGGCCAGGTCCTCGGCGTCAACGGCGGGTCGGTCCTGTGACGCCGGCGGCCGCGGCCAGGATGGCGCCCCTGCCGGTGGCCGAGTGGGCGGAGGAGGAACGCGAACTGCTCCGCGGCAACATGGCCCGCGCCGACCGGTACCTCACCGGAGACGCCGACGCGCCCCCGCTGCCGTCCATCCTCGGCCTGTTCGCGCGGCACCCCCGGCTGGGCGCGTCCTGGCTGGCGTTCAGCGGCATGCTGCTCGACGACGGCACCCTCGACCCCCGCGACCGCGAACTGCTGATCCTGCGGGTCGGCTGGCGGACGCGCTGCCGCTACCAGTGGGCGCAGCACGTCGGCATGGCGCAGGCCGCCGGGCTGGCGCCCGAGCAGGTCGCCGCCGTCCCCGAGGGCGCCGCGGCCGAGATCTGGACCGAGCGCGACCGCGACATCCTGCGCGCCGTGGACCAGCTCGTGGACGGGCACACCGTCGACGACGCCACCTGGGAGCGCCTCGCCGGCCACTTCGACGAGCGCCGGCTCCTCGAACTGCTCTTCGCCGTGGGCGGCTACACGTGCCTGGCCATTGTGCTCAACAGCGTCGGGCTGGAGCCCGCCGGTGGGCCCGACCCGGAGACCGTGCCCGTTCCCGGCCCCGCGGGACCGCCCGCCCAGTGACCCCACCACCCCGAAGGAGGAGGACCATGCCGCGCTTCCCCAAGCCACCGGAAGGCAGCTGGACCCAGCACTACCCCGAACTCGGCACGGACCCGGTGTCCTACGAGGACTCGATCACACCGGAATTCTACGAACGCGAGAAGGAAGCGATCTTCAAGCGCGCCTGGCTCAACGTCGGCCGGGTGGAGCAGCTTCCGCGCAAGGGCAGCTACTTCACCAAGGACGTCGCCGCCGCCCACGCCGCAATCCTCGTGGTGCGCGACAAGCAGGGCCAGGTCCGCGCCTTCCACAACGTCTGCCGCCACCGCGGCAACAAGCTCGCCTGGACCGACGACCCCAAGAAGGACACCGCGGGCTTCTGCCGGCAGTTCACGTGCAAATACCACGGCTGGCGCTACGATCTCGACGGCTCGCTGACCTTCATCCAGCAGGAGGGCGAGTTCTTCGACGTCGACAAGAGCCGCAACGGCCTCGCGCCGGTGCACTGCGACGTCTGGGCCGGATTCATTTTCGTCAACTTCGCCCCGGAACCCGAGCAGTCGCTGCACGACTTCCTCGGCCCGATGGTGACCGCCCTTGACGGCTACCCGTTCGAGAAGCAGACCGCGCGTTTCGGCTACAGCACCACGATCCATGCCAACTGGAAGTTGTACATGGACGCGTTCGCCGAGTTCTACCACGCTCCGGTCCTGCACGCGAAGCAGTCGCCGGAGAAGTACTCATCGGCCGCCCAGCAGGCCGGTTTCGAGGCGCCGCACTACCAGATCGACGGGCCGCACCGGATGGTGAGCACGTCCGGCGTCCGCTTCTGGGAAATGGACTCCGAACTGGTCAAGCCCATGGAGATCCTGACCCGCAGCGGGCTGTTCGGGCCCTGGGACGAGGTCGACCTCGGGGAGATGCCGCCCGGCGTCAACCCGGCCAAATGCGACCCGTGGGGGCTGGACTCCTTCCAGCTGTTCCCGAACTTCGTGATCCTCATCTGGAGCCAGGGCTGGTATCTCACCTACCACTACTGGCCCACGTCGTACAACACGCACATCTTCGAGGGCAGCGTCTACTTCATGCCGGCCACCAACGTCCGCGAGCGCATCGCCCAGGAAATGGCGGCCGTGACGTTCAAGGAGTTCGCGCTGCAGGACTCCAACACGCTCGAAGCCACGCAGATGATGCTGGAGAACCGGTACGTCGACCGCTTCCACCTCAACGACCAGGAGATCCTTTGCCGGCACCTGCACAAGGCCGTCGGCGACTGGGTCGACGACTACGAGGGGGCGCACAAGTGAGCGCGCTGCTGCCCAAGGAATTCGCCGAGCTCGAGCCGTTCGCCGAGAAATGGTGCCTTCCCACGGAGCACGAGCGGTACGGTTCCCGGCTGGCCAGCACCACCGAGGAGATGCAGGCGTTCTACGACGCGGTCGTGCCCCGCGCCGAGGAGGCCATGTCCTACCTCGACGGGCTCCCGTTCGACGCCCTGCCCGACGACGCGGTGAACCTGCTGCACCTGCTGTACTCGATGATCCAGGTGTCGTTCCCGGTCGAGGTGTGGCGCCAGCCGCGCGTTCCCGACAGCGGGTCGTCGAGCTTCGACTGCGTCGTCGAGCCCGTGCCGTGACGGCGCCGATCGTCCTGCGGGCCCGGCGCTGGGCGGACGTCGACGCGGGGGAGGTCCGGTCCCCGGCGGCGATCGTGGTGGAGGGCGACCGCATCACCGCGATGAACCCCGCCGAGTTCCCCGCCGGGGCGACCGAGATCGACCTGGGCGATGTGACGCTGCTGCCCGGCTTGATGGACATGGAGCTCAACCTCCTGATCGGCGGCCCGGAGACCCCGACGGGCCTGCCCCTGCCGATGCACGGCGTCCAGGACGATCCGGCGTACCGCACGATCCGCGCGACGCTCAACGCCCGCAAGACGCTGCTCGCCGGCTTCACGACCGTCCGCAACCTCGGCCTGATGGTCAAGACGGGCGGCTACCTCCTGGACGTCGCGGTGCAGCGCGCCATCGACCAGGGGTGGGTGGAGGGACCCCGCATCATCCCGGCGGGCCATGCGATCACCCCGTACGGCGGCCACCTCGACCCCACCGTCTTCCAGCGGCTGGCACCGGGGATCATGCCGCTGAGCATCGGGGAGGGCATCGCCAACGGGGTGGGGGAGGTGCGCGCCTGCGTCCGGTACCAGATCCGCCACGGCGCCAAGGTGATCAAGGTGTCGGCGTCGGGCGGGGTCATGTCGCACAGCACCGGCCCCGGCTCCCAGCAGTACTCCGACGAGGAGCTCGCGGCGATCGCCGACGAGGCGCACCGGTCCGGCATCCGGGTGGCGGCGCACGCGGTGGGGGACCGGGCGGTCCGGGCCTGCGTCCGGGCCGGCATCGACTGCGTCGAACACGGCTTCCTGGCGACCGAGGAGACCCTCCGGATGATGGCCGAGCACGGGACGTTCCTCGTTTCGACGACCTATCTGACCGACGCCATGGACATCGGGCGGGCCGCGCCGGAACTGCAGAAGAAGGCGGCCGAGGTCTTTCCGCAGGCCAGGTCCATGCTGCCCAAGGCGATCGCCGCCGGGGTCAGGATCGCTTGCGGAACCGACGCGCCCGCCGTCCCGCACGGCGACAACGCCAAGGAACTCCTCGCCCTCGTGTCGCGCGGAATGACGCCGATGCAGGCGCTGCGGGCGGCGACGCTCACCAGCGCGGAACTGGTCGAACTGGACCACGAACTCGGCCGGCTGAGAGAAGGCGACATCGCCGACATCATCGCCGTGCCCGGCGACCCGTCCCAGGACATCTCCGTCACCCAGGACGTGCGGTTCGTCATGAAGGAAGGGCGCGTCCACAAGATGTCCGACCAGCAGGGAAAGGATCAGGCATGGCCAGCGGCGTCATGATCGTCGAATCGCGTCCCGCCTCCGCCGAGGAGGCCCCGGCTTACCACGACTGGTACGACAACAAGCACATCCCCGAAATCCTGAAACTGGAAGGATTCGTCTCCGCGCGGCGCCTTGAGCCTCTCGGCGGAGACACCTTCGTCGTCATCTATGAGATCGAAGGCGACCTGGAGAAGGCTCAGGCGGCGCTCCGCGAGGCGCAGTCGTCCGGAGCATTGTCGCGACCGGAGGGGGTTCTGCTCGACCCGCCGCCGAGCGTCCGCTACCTCCGCCTGCTCGGTGCGGCGGGCGAGGACGCCTGACGTCTCGTCGCCCTGCTTCGCCGCCCCGCGGCTGACGCACACCCGAGGCCGCCGCGCCCCCGGCGCGGCGGCCTCGGACGTCTGGCGTCCGCTGTTTCCGCTGGTCAGAGCGTGTTCTAGTGGCTCGCGCAAGAGCGCGGCCGCTCACCTCTTGCGTTTCGCCCGCCGATGAGGTGAACTCACAGTGAGACCGTACAGGTTTTTCTGTTTTGTTCAGTCGAGCGAGCGCGGCCCCTGGTCGCGCCCGGACCCCCAAGCCGAGTGCCGGCCGACCTGTGACCTCCGTCGGTAAGCACATTACCGAATAAGTAGAACGCTACTGCTGTGGAAAGAGTTGCACTTCTCGGCCAGTGCCACACGTTCGAGTGGGAGCGGGTGGCCGTGACGAACTGATCCGGAACTCGTCCGCATTCTGTGCGGCCGGCCCCGGTCGGGCGTTCCCGCAGGACGCGCGGGGAGGCCATGTCGGCATGCCGTCATTCACGAATGGAGCGGGATATGCCCTGCTCGGAGCGGTATTGACCCGGTTCGAAAGCGGCTGCTAAGCAGTTGCCTAGCATTTGCTGGGCGACTGACCAGCACCACGGATAGCGCGACGCGGCGACGGGTGCGGGCGCCGCGCACATGGCACAGGGAGGCCTTACGTTGGGTGAGTTGTTTCCGTTCGACCCGTCCCGCGCCGATGCGAGGGCGCCGGGGCCGGTGCACGGGTGAACGGCCTGAAACCGGCCGCGGCGCGCTACGCCGGGACCCGCGTGGCGCGCGTCGAGGACCCGCGGCTGCTGACCGGTCACGGAACCTACGTCGACGACGTGGTGCGGCCCGGCATGCTGCACGTCTGCTTCGTCCGCAGCCCCCTGGCCCGCGCGCGGATCGTGAGCGTCGACGCGGCCGAGGCGCTCGCCGTCGAGGGCGTCCACGCGGTGTTCCTGGCCGGCGACCTCAATCCGGACGTGCGCGAGCAGTGGTACACGCTGATCGGCCGGGACGTCCCGGACACGCCGCGCCCGCCGCTCGCCGGGGGCGAGGTCGAGTTCGTCGGCGACCCGGTGGCGATGGTGGTCGCCGACGACCGCTACATCGCCGAGGACGCCGCCGAGCTCGTGCTCGTGGAGTACGAGCCGCTGCCTCCGGTCGCGGACTACACCGCCGCGCGGGAGTCCGGCGAGCTGATCCACGACGGCTACCCGGCCAACGTCGCGGGGGAGATGGCCTCGGCCCCGCTCGACGCGGCGGTCTTCGACGAGGCGCCGCTGGCCGTGCGGCGGACGATCCACCAGCAGGCGTGCTCGCAGGTGCCGATCGAGACGCGCGGGCTCGTCGCGGAATGGTCGGCGCCCGCCGGCGAGCTGACGATCTGGGCGGCGACGCAGTCGCCGCACGAAGTGCGGCTGTTCTGCTCCCGGCTGCTGGGGCTGCCCGAGCAGCGGGTGCGGGTGGTGATGCGCGACACCGGCGGCGGGTTCGGCCAGAAGGTCGTCCCGCAGCGCGAGGACATGTGCGTCATGCTGGCCGCGCGGAAGGTGCCCGGGCCGCTGAAGTGGATCGAGGACCGGCGCGAGAACCTGATGTCGGCCGGGATGTCGCGGCACGAGCACGCCGACGCCCGGATCGCGTTCGACACCGACGGGACGATCCTGGCCGCCGCGATCGACCACGTCCAGGACGTGGGCGCGTACCCGGTGCCGTGGCCGGTCGGGACGTCCGCGGCCGTGGGCATGTTCTTCCCCGGCCCCTACCGCGTCCCGAAGGCCGCGTGGTCGACGACGTCGGTGTTCTCCAACACCGTCGGGCGGACGGCCTACCGCGGGCCCTGGCAGTTCGAGTCGGTGGCGCGCGAGCTGCTGCTGGACGCCGCGGCGCGCCGCCTCGGCATGGACCCGGCCGAGCTGCGCCGCAAGAACCTGCTGCGCCGCGACGAGCTGCCGTACACCAACCCCAACGGCATGCCCTACAGCGACATCACGCCGCTGGAGACGTTCGAGCAGGCACTGAAGATGCTCGACTACGAGGCGTTCCGGCACGAGCAGGAGCAGGCCCGCGCGGAAGGCCGCCACCTGGGCGTGGGCACCTGCACCTACGTCGAGCCCACCACGGCGGCGATGGCGCTGCACGCCACGGAGGGCGCGACGATCCGGATCGAGCCGTCCGGCAAGGTCAACGTGTACGTGTCGGGCGGGTCGAGCGGCAACAGCATCGAGACCACGGTCGTCCAGCTCACCGCCGACGCGCTGGGCGTGGACATCGCCGACGTCAGCACCATCCAGGGCGACACGGCGATCACCCCGTTCGGCGGCGGCGCGGCCGGCAGCCGGTCGGGCTCGATGACCGCCGGAGCCATCGCCGAGACGGCGTCGGTGCTGCGCGAGCGGATCGCCGCCATCGCGGCGCACCGGCTGGAGGCGGCCCCGGACGACATCGAGCTCGCCGGCGGGCACGCCCGCGTGCGCGGCGTCCCCGAGGTGGGGATCTCGCTGGCCGAGATCGCCGCCGCCTCCTACTTCCAGCCCGAGACGCTGCCGCCCGGCGTGCCGGCGGGGCTGGAGGCCAGCGGCCGGTACCGGCCGGAGAGCCCGCTCATCTGGGCCAACGCCACGCATCTGTGCACCTGCGAGGTCGACGTCACGACCGGCCGGGTGCGGCTGCTGCGCTACATCGTCAGCGAGGACTGCGGCCCGATGATCAACCCGAACGTGGTGGAGGGGCAGATCGCGGGCGGCGTCGTCCAGGGCATCGGGGGCGCCCTGTACGAGCATCTGGCCTACGACCCCGAAGGCAACCCCGTCGCCACCACCTTCATGGACTACCTCCTGCCCACGGCGGCCGAGATACCCGACATCGAGTACGGCCACATCGAGACCCCCTCGCCCGGCCCGGGCGGCTACAAGGGGGTCGGCGAGGGCGGCGCGATCGGGGCGCCGCCCGCGGTGGCGAACGCCGTCGCCGACGCGCTGTCCCCGTTCGGCGCGGAGATCACCCGGCTGCCGCTGACCCCCGAGACGGTCGTCGCGCTGGCCCGCGGCGCGGACGGGGCGGTGCCGCGATGAAGCCGCCGTCGTTCGAGTACCACGTCCCGGGCGACGTCGGCGAGGCCGTCGGCATGCTCGCCGACCTCGGCGACGACGCCAAGGCCATCGCCGGCGGGCAGAGCCTGGTGCCGATGCTCGCCCTCCGCCTGGCCGCGCCCGAGCACCTGGTCGACCTGCGCCGCCTGGACGGCCTGCGCCGCGTCGAGGAGAGCGACGGATCCGTCCGGATCGGCGCGTGCACCACCCAGGCCGCCGTCCAGCGGTCCGCGACGGTGGCGCGGGCCGTCCCGCTGCTCGCCCGTGCCACGCCGCTGATCGGCCACTTCCAGATTCGCAACCGCGGCACCATCGGCGGATCGCTGGCCCACGCCGACGCCGCGGCCGAGTACCCCGCGGTCGCCCTCGCGCTCGACGCGCGGATGGAGACGGTGTCGCCGCGCGGGGAACGGACCATCCCGGCCGGCCGGTTCTTCACCGGCCTGTGGAGCACCGCGCTCGACGAGGACGAGCTCCTGACCGCCGTCACGTTCCCGGCATGGCAGGGGCGCAGCGGGTTCGCGATCGAGGAGTTCGCCCGGCGCGGCGGCGACTTCGCCATCGCGGGCGCGGCCGTCGCCGTCGAGCTGGACGGCGACGACCGGATTCGCCGCTGCGGCATCGGGCTGTTCGGGCTCGGCTCGACGGCGCTGCGCTCCGCGGCGGCGGAGGCGGCCGCGACCGGCCGCGCGCTCGCGGACGTCGACCCCGGCGAGCTGGGACGCACCGCCATGGCGGCCCTCGAATCGGTCCCGTCCGATCTGCACGCGTCCACCGACTACCGCGCGCACGTCGGCGCCGCCGTCGTGGCGCAGGCGTGGCGGCGCGCCGCCCGGGAGGCCGAACATGCCTGATGTCACCGTCCAGATGCTGGTCAACGGCGCGCCGCGGCGCGCGACCGTCCCGCCCCGGCTCACCCTCGCCGACTTCCTGCGCGAGCGGTGCGGGCTCACCGGGACCCACCTCGGCTGCGAGCACGGCGTGTGCGGCGCCTGCACGATCCTCGTCGACGGGGAGGCCGTCCGCGCCTGCCTCGTCCTCGCGGTCCAGGCCGACGGCGCCGAGATCACCACCGTGGAGGGGATCGCCGCGCCCGACGGCGAGCTGTCCCCGGTGCAGGCGGCGTTCCGCGACCACCACGGCCTGCAGTGCGGATTCTGCACGCCCGGGTTCGTCGTCTCGGCCACCGCGTTCCTGCGCGACAACCCCGGCCCCACCGACGAGCAGATCCGCGACGCCATGTCGGGCAACCTGTGCCGCTGCACCGGATACCAGGGCATCCTCAACGCCGTCCGGGCGGCGGCGCGGACGGCGCCCTCCGAAGCGTCCGGATCGGAGGAGTCCGGATGAGACTCGAGAACACCCTCAGCATCCCGGTGCCCGCGGACGAGGCGTGGCGCGTCCTGCTCGACATCGAGCGGATCGCGCCGTGCGTGCCGGGCGCGACGCTCACCGGGCGCGACGGCGACCGCTACCACGGGAAGGTCAAGGTCAAACTCGGGCCCATCGGCCTGACCTACAGCGGGTCCGTCGCGTTCGTGTCCCTCGACGAGACGGCGAAGGTCGCCGTCATGGAGGCCGCCGGTCGGGAGACGCGCGGCGGCGGCACCGCGAAGGCGGTCGTCACCTGCCGGCTCATCGGCGCCGGGGACGCCACCGACGTCCGGGTCGAGACGGACCTCGCCATCACCGGCAAGCCCGCGCAGTTCGGCCGCGGCGCCCTCGCCGAGGTCGCCGCCGCCATCATCGGCCGGTTCGCCGCGAACCTCGCGGACGAGATCGCGCCCGCCGAGGCGGCGTCCTCTGCCCCGGAAGCCTCCTCTGAGGCAGAGGACGCACCACCCCCCGCGGCTTCCGCGCCGCCAGCCGCGCCGCCAGCCGCGCCGCCGCCCGCCCGGCGGCCGGCCGAGCCCATCGACCTGCTGCGGCCGGGCGGCCCCGAGACCGTCCGGCGCGCCGTCCCGATCGCGGCGGCCGCCGCCCTGCTGATGCTCCTCCTGGCCGTCCGGCGCCGCCGGAAGGCCGCACGCCCGTAGCGAACCGACCACAGAGAAGAGGAAGCGATGCCCGGACGAGTCGAAGGAAAAGTCGCGTTCATCACCGGTGCGGCCCGCGGCCAGGGACGCAGCCACGCCGTGCGTCTCGCGCAGGAGGGCGCGGACATCATCGCCATCGACATCTGCAAGCAGCTCGACAGCGTGCCGATCCCCATGTCCACTCCCGAGGACCTGGACGAGACCGTCGCCCAGGTCAAGGAGACGGGCCGGCGCATCATCGCGGCCCAGGCCGACGTCCGCGACTACGACGCGCTGAAGGCCGTCGTCGACGACGGCGTGACCCAGTTCGGCAGGCTGGACATCGTCGTCGCCAACGCCGGCCTCGCCGCCGACGGCGCCCCCGTCCAGGACCTGGACGAGAAGCTGTGGCGCGACTCGATCGACGTCAACCTGACCGGCGCCTGGCAGACCGCCAAGGCCGCCGTCCCGCACCTCATCGAGGGCGGGCGCGGCGGCTCCATCGTGCTGACCAGCTCCGTCGGGGGCCTCAAGGCGCACCCGAACGTCGCCAACTACATCGCCGGCAAGCACGGCGTCGTCGGCCTGATGCGCTCCCTGGCGGTGGAGCTCGCGCAGCACAGCATCCGCGTCAACTCCGTCCACCCCACGCAGGTGAACACGCCCATGCTGATGAACGACCTCACCTACCGGATGTTCCGCCCGGACCTGGAGAACCCGACCCAGGAGGACATGGCGCCGATCTCCCAGATGATGAACCTGCTGCCGGTGCCCTGGGTCGAGGCGGAGGATATCAGCAACGCGGTCCTGTTCCTGGTGTCGGACGACAGCCGCTACATCACCGGTGTGCCGCTCCCGATCGACGCCGGCTCGATGCTCAAGTGACCCGACCGATCCGAGCCCGGCGGGCGGGCCGCCGTCCCCTCACGCAGAAGCACGACCGGGAGGAACGCACGTGACCACCGACGATTCGTTGTACTGGGACCCCTACGACCCGAGGTTCACCGCGGACCCCTACCCGACCTACCGCCGGCTCAGGGACGAGGCGCCGCTGTACCACAACGAGAAACACGACTTCTACGCCGTCAGCCGGTACGCCGACATGGACCGGGGCCTGCCGGACTGGCAGACGTTCTCCTCGGCCCGCGGCAACATCCTGGAGTTCGTCAAGGCGGGCATCGAGCTGCCGCCGGGCACCCTCATCTTCGAGGACCCCGAGATCCACACCGTGCACCGCCGGCTGCTGGTCCGCGTCTTCACCCCCCGCCGCATCGCCGAGCTGGAGCCGCGGGTACGCGAGTTCTGCGTCCGCACCCTCGACCCGCTGGTGGGCCTGGACCGCTTCGACCTCGCCGCCGAGGTCGGCGCCCAGATGCCGATGCGCGTGATCGGCATGCTCTTCGGGATCCCGGAGGCCGACCTGCCCGCGCTGCGCGACTCGGCCGACGAGAGCCTGCGCACCGAGGCCGGCGGGCAGATGGACCTCAAGGAAGGCGCCATCCTCAGCAACGAGATGTTCGGCGACTACATCGACTGGCGGATGAAGAACCCGTCCGACGACCTCATGACGCAGCTGCTGACCACCGAGTTCGAGGACGAGAACGGCGAGCGGCGCACGCTCACCCGCGACGAGGTGCTCACCTACGTGACGGTCGTCGCGGGCGCCGGCAACGAGACGACCGGGCGGCTCATCGCATGGATCGGATCGGTCCTGGCCCAGAACCCCGACCAGCGCCAGGAGCTCGTCGACGACCCGTCCCTGATCACCAACGCCGTCGAGGAGGTCCTGCGGCTGGAGGGGCCGGGCCCCTACATCGCCCGGCACGTCACCCGGGACGTGGAGTTCCACGGCCGGACGGTGCCCGAGGGCAGCGCCTTGATGTTCATCGTCGCCTCCGCGAACCGCGACGAGCGGCGCTACCCCGACCCGGACCGCTTCGACATCCATCGCAGCATCGGGCAGCACATGGGGTTCGGCGTCGGCATCCACTACTGCCTGGGCGCCGCGCTGGCCCGGCTGGAGGGACGGGTGGCGCTGGAGGAGATGCTGCGGCGCTGGCCCCGGTGGGACGTGGACTGGGACAACGCCAAGCTGGCGCAGACGTCCACCGTCCGCGGATGGGAGACCCTGCCGCTCGTCCTCGGCTGATCGCGGTGGAGTCGGCGAGGCGGGGCGCTAACGCGACTCCTGCGGCTCCGGTGGTCCGGGGGCCGTGTCCAGCACGGCTCCCGGGTCGCCCTCGTAGCGCCGGAGGCAGCGTTCGACGAATTCGACGGTCTCGGCGTGGCCGGCGGACATCCCGAGGCCCGCCCGTTCCATGACGAGTACCCGCGACACGCTCGTCATGAGCACCGACAGCGCCAGCGGAGGGAACTCCTCGACGTCGATCCCGTACCGGCCGGCGAGGCCGGCGATGGCCTCGGCCTGCGCCTGCCGGAAACGGTCGGCGTAGCGGGCGATCTCCGCGCGCAGTTCCTTGCGGTGGTTGGCCAGCGCGACGAACTCCATCGTCAGCGCCACCGTGGCCGGGTCGGTGCTGTACTCCCACAGGGCCCGCAGCGGCCGTGCGGAGGCCAGCGCGCGCGCCTGCGCGTCGAGCCCCTGCTCGGCACGGCGCCGGAAGAGCTCGAGGAACAACTCGTCCATCGTCCGGAAGTAGTAATGCACGAGCTGATGTTTGAGGCCGGCCTCCTCGGCGACGCGCCGCGAGGTCACCGCGGCGTACCCCTCCTCCAGCATGAGGCGCTCGGCGGCGTCGAGCAGGACGCCCCGGTTCCTGGCGTCCGGCGCACCGATCCGGCGGCGCGTTGCCATGCGTCTCGCCTCCGACCCGCACCCGGGATGGTGCACTGCCCGACCCGCCCATGATATCGGGGCCGATCACCGGGCCCCTCGACCGTACGAGCGCGGGCCGGCGCCGCGCCCGCCCGGGGCCGCGCGCCCTCGGGCTCCGGTCGGTCGCGGGAAGCCGCGGCCACGCACCGTGACCGGCCCGTCCGGGACGAGTACTTGACAATACTGTGTGCGCGAGTGTGTACTGTCGCTCTCTGAGATGTAAGTCACATATGAGAAACCTGCATATTTTTGTTCGCAGGCAACAAGAATCCCAATCTCATTGTCGACGATGATGATTCTCGCGGCGGCACGGGGCCGCCGCCCTCGCCATGGCGGGCGCCGCGGACCGCGGGCGACGGCGGCCCGGTCCGATCTGGGCCGGCGCGGCGCCGGCGGCCCGCACCGGATCCGGAAAGAGGGAGGCAGGATGCGAGCACGGCAAGGGGCCGGTCCATGAACGCGGCCGTGGAGACCCGGCTGCGCCGGCCCCGCCCCGCGTGGACCGGTCCGCTGCGGCGGTTCCTGTTCGGCTGGCTGGAGCAGGCCGGCCTGCTGTTCGCCATCACCCTCGAGGGGTTCCGCAAGACCTGGGACGTGCGGCGCTGGTGGGCCGAGTGGATCGAGCAGTGCTGGTTCATCGCCCGCGTCACGACGCTGCCGGTGATGCTGATCGCGCTGCCGCTGGGCGGCACGATCGCGCTGCAGGTCGGGCAGATCGTCCGGCAGATCGGCGCCGAGTCCGGCACCGGCGCCACGGTCGTGCAGGCCCTGGTGACGCAGGTGGCGCCGATGGCGGCGGCCCTGCTGATCTCCGGGGCGGGCGGGTCGGCGATCACCTCCGACATCGGCTCGCGGCGCATCCGCGACGAGCTGGACGCGATGGAGGTGATGGGCATCAACCCGGTGCACCGGCTGGTCACGCCGCGGCTGTGGGCGGCCAGCACGGTCGGGGTGATGCTCTGCTCGCTGATCATCCTGGCGGGCATCGCCGGCGGCTTCTTCTTCAACGTCGTCCGGGAAGGGGTGACGCCCGGCTCCTACTTCGACGGGGCGACGTCGCTCCTGCAGCTCTCCGACCTGCTGATCACCCTGTTCAAGGCGTGGGTGTTCGGCTTCATCGCCGCCGCGGTGGCCTGCTGGAAGGGCATGACCTGCCGGTACGGCGCCAGCGGCGTCGGGCGCGCGGTCAACCAGTCGGCGGTCGTCGCGGCGATGCTGGTGTTCGCGGCGAACTACGTGCTGTCGACGCTGGCCTACAGCCTCTTCCCGCCCCGGATCTGACGGAGAGCCGATGAACTCCATCGTCCCCTACCGCGCGGCCGTGCTGCTGCGCAGGCGCCGATGGCGTCCGCGCGCCCCCGAGTTCACCGAGTTCCTGGTCTTCTCCGGCATGGTCCTGCACCACATGGTGGTCGACATCGCGCGGGGCAGGCACCTGAAGGCCGTGATCCGCCAGGTCTCCGACATCAGCGCCGGCGTCGGCGCGGTCGTGATGGGCCTCGGCATGGTCGTCGTCATCTTCTTCATGTCGTTCTTCACCGGCACCACCGTCGGCCTGCAGGCCATCCCCGGCCTGCAGCGGGTCGGCGTGCAGTCCCTCGCCGGGATCATCGCCAGCTACGCCAACGTGCGCGAGGTGACCCCGATCATCGCCGGGGTGGCGATGGTGTTCCAGCTCGGCGGCCAGTTCACCGCCGAACTCGGGGCGATGCGGATCTCCGAGGAGATCGACGCCCTGGAGGTCATGGGCATCAACTCGCTGGCCTACCTCGTGTGCACCCGGCTGGCGGCGGCCCTGATCACGCTGGTGCCGCTGTACCTGCTGGCGCTGTTCGCCAGCTTCTTCGCGACCCGGATCATCTCCATCGACTTCTTCGGCATCTCGCCCGGCATCTACGACTACTACTTCCACCTGTACCTGCCGCCGATAGACGTGTTCTACAGCGTCCTGAAGGTGGTGGTGTTCACGGTGATCATCGTGCTGGTGCACTGCTACCGCGGCTACAACGCCAGCGGCGGGCCGGTGGGGGTGGGCCTGGCGACCGGGCAGGCGATCCGCGAGTCCATGGTGGCGATCGTCATGGTCAACCTGCTGCTGTCCTACATCTTCTGGGGCAACGGCGGAACAGTGAGCCTGACCGGATGAGAACCGTCGACCTCACCCCGCGCACCCGCCGCCGGTTCGGCGCCATCGGGGCGGCCCTCGTGGCCGGCTCCGCGCTGGCGTCCTACCTGGCGGCGCGCGACACCCACCCCGGCTCGACGTACCTGAAGGCGACCTTCGGCCGGGCCGGCGAGGGCCTGGACGACCGCTCCGACGTCAAGATCCGCGGCGTCAAGGTCGGCCAGGTCGCCTCGGTGAAGCTCACCGCCCAGGGCCGCGCCCTCGTCACCGTCCGGCTGAACCACGGCGTCCACGCCCCCACCACCTCCGCGGCGGCGATCTCGCCGCTGTCGGCGTTCGGCCCCAAATACGTCGACCTGCGGCCCGGCCAGGGCGAGGGCAGCGGACCGTACCTGCACGACGGCGGCACCATCGCCAAGACCATCGACCCGCAGGACCTCACCGACGTCGCCGCGCCCACCGTCGACCTCCTCGACGCGCTCGGCCCGAGCGACATCGCCACGGTCATGCGGACGCTCGGCGCCGGGCTGGACGGCCGGGGCACCGAGCTCGCGGGCCTGGTCGACGACTCGGCGAAGCTGCTCGGGTTGACCGCGCGGCGCAGCGGCGACCTCGGCTCCCTCGTCACCGACGGCGGCGCGCTCGCCGGCACGGCCGCCCGGCACGGCGACCAGATCGGCGGGATCGCCGACGACCTGAACCTGGTCGCGCCGGCCATCACCGGGGACCCCGCCCAGTTCGACAAGCTGCTCGGCGGCCTGGACGAGTCGTCCCGCACCCTCACCCAGATCCTCGCCGCGAACCCGAAGGCCGCCGGGAAGGTGATCGACGCGGTCACGCCCGCCGGCGACGTCCTGTACAGGTACCGCGGCTACTTCCCCGACCTGATCAGCAGCAGCGGGCTGATCCTGACGCAGCTCACCGGCATCGCCAACATCCCGGGCCCGCACGGCACGCTGCTGTCGCGGGTCACCATCCACATCAACCCGAGCACCGCGCTGTGCGACTCGCTGCCCGGCGTCTGCGCGCCGATCGAGCCAGCGGTGCCCAACCGGCCCAGCCCGCCGAAGGGGGCGAACTGATGCCCCGCCCCCACAGGTTCAAGCTGCGCACGCAGGGCCTGGACATGCGTTCGGCGCGCAAGTTCGTGGTGTTCGGCATCGTCACGACCCTGCTCACCGTCTACATGGCGTTCCGGATCGTCGGCACGAACTGGGGCGCGGGCCTGCACCTGCGGGCCACCTTCGACGACGTCAGCGGGCTGCGCTCGGGCGACCAGGTCAAGGTCGCCGGCACCCCGGTCGGTCGGGTGACCTCGGTGAAGGTGGCGGACGGGCGCGCCGTCGTGGCGATGAAGATCGACGATTCGCTGCACATCCCGGCCGACTCCTCGGCGGTCATCCGGTGGAAGGACCTCATCGGCAAGCGCGAGATCTATCTGGAGACCGGGACCAGCGCCACCAGGCTGAAGGACGGGCAGCGCCTCAGCCGCACCCGCTCGGCCGCCGACCTCGGCGCGCTCATCAACGACCTGGGCCCGCTGGTCGGCGGCATCGACCCCAACGAGATCAACAAGATCCTGCAGTCGTTCGCCACCGCGCTGGACGGGAACCAGGACAAGGTCAACCAGATGGCGACGAACCTGGGCGCGCTGCTGCAGACGCTCGGCGCCCGCAGCGACACCATCCGCCAGATGATCGGCAACTACAAGACGGTCACCGACGCGCTGGCCGCCCGCGACCGGCAGATCGCCCAGACCATCACCAACCTCACCGACCTCACCCGGGCGTTCGCCCAGGACCGCGCGGCCCTCGGCACCGCGAGCACCCGCCTCGGCGACCTCGCCACCAACCTCGACACGGTCCTCGGCGGCTCCGCTCCGCAGCTCGGCCGGCTGGTCGGCGGCACCGCCGACCTGATGGAGATCGCGCACCGCAGGATGCGCGACCTCGACAAGATGGTGAAGAGCCTGCCGTCGGCGCTGCAGGCGCTGCTGACCCTGATGGACGGCGGCAAGTTCGTGCGCGGCAACGCCTTGTGCATGAACGTCGTCTACTCCGACACCTGCCCGTTCCCCGAGAACCTCCCGCCACCGCCCGTGAGCGGTTCGGGCGGCGGATCCAGCGGTCCCGCGGTGACCTCCAACGACGCGAGGCTGACCCCGGCCCAGCAGCAGGTGTTCCAGGCCATGGTCAAGATGGCGTTCCTCGGCGGCCAGAACGGGGGCCGATGATGGGCCGGATCAAGGACGGATTCGCGCGGTCGTTCCGCGACCGCAATCCCGTGGCGATCGCCGCGGTGTCGATCCCGGTGCTGGCGGCGCTGGTGCTCGCGGCGTACGCCTACGGCTCGCTCGGCCTGTTCCAGGGCGGCTACACCGTGAGCGGCGTCTTCACCGGCACCGGCGGCCTGCAGAAGGGCGCCGAGGTGCAGCTCGCGGGCGTCAAGGTCGGCAAGGTCAGCGGGATCGAGCCGGACTTCCGCAACGGCCACGTCGTCGTCACCTGGAAGGTCGACTCCGGGGTCAGGCTCGGGCCGCGGATGCACGCCGACATCCGGCTGTCCAACCTGCTGGGCGGCCAGTACGTCCGGCTGTCGGGACCGGTCGCCGCGCCCTACCTGAAAACGCTGCCGGACGGCCGGCGCCGGATCCCGCTGGAGCGCACCAGCATCCCGTACACGCTGAGCAACACGCTCGGCTCCGCGGCGACCATCGCCGGCAAGCTGGACGCGAAGTCGGTCGACCGGCTGCTCGGCGAGGCCGCGAAGGTGAAGCTGCCCTCGCAGCGGGAGACGGCGAAGATGCTGGCCGACCTGCGGAAGGTCAGCGCGGCGCTGAACGACTCGTTCCCGCAGGTCGCCGCGATCATCGCCAACAGCGGGAAGCTGAGCGGCGCCCTCGCGTCCAAGGACCGGCAGCTCACGCAACTGCTCGACTACGGCGACAGCCTGCTGAAGGAGCTGGTGCGCCGCCGTGACGACCTCGCCGCCGCGCTCGGCAGCGGCAGCCGGGTCGTGAAGAGCCTCGACGACACCCTCGCCAAGCACCAGAAGCAGCTGAACACCGTGCTCAACGACTTCCACCTCGCCACGCAGACGCTGGCCGGCGAGAACCTGCCGTCCATGAACGTCGCCCTCGCCTGGTTCGGCCCCGCCTTCTACGGGCTGGGCACCGCCGGCAGCCGCGAGGGCCGCTGGATGGAGGGCGGCTTCGTCGGGTTCGGCCCGGTCCAGCCCGGTGTGGTCGGGCCGCAGCCGAACTTCAACCCGCCGAACTACCCGCTCGTCCCGACGGGACAGATCGGATGAGGCGCCCGCTCCGCCGGCCGGCGGCCGCGCTCGCGGCGGTCCTCCTCGGCGTCGCGCTCAGCGCCTGCTCGGTGCTCGGCGGCCCGCTGTCGTCGGGGTCGTCCTACCGCGTCACCGCCTACTTCACGCGGGCCGTGTCCTTCTATCCCGGCTCACAGGTCCAGGTCATGGGGGTCAACGTCGGCAAGGTCGACTCGGTCACCCCGGTCAACGGGCAGGTCCGGGTCGTCGCCTCGATCGACGGCGACGTGCCGCTGCCCGCGTCGGCCGGCGCCGCGATCGTGCCGCTGAGCCTGATCGGCGAGCGCACGCTGACGTTCAGCCCGGCCTGGCATCCCGGCCTGCCCAAGATGGCGGACGGCGCCGTGCTGCGCACCGACCGGACGCAGGTGCCGGTCGAGGTCAACGACGCCCTCAAGTCGTTCGGCAAGCTGCTGGACAACTTCGACCCCACCAAGGCCGACACCGCCCTCGGCACCGCCGCGGGCAGCCTCAACGGCAACGGCACCGCCTTCAACCAGGCGTTCCAGCAGGCCGGGCAGCTGGTGAACAACCTGGCCGGGCAGGACGAGCAGCTGCTGGCGGTCGCGAAGAACCTCGACCGGCTCGCCGGCATCGTCAAGGGCAGGGAGAAGACGCTCGGGACGCTGGTCAGCGACTTCTCCACGGCGTCCAGGATGCTGTCGGACGAGCGGCAGAACATCCGCACGCTGGTGGAGTCGATCGCCGACCTGGCCAAGCGCGGCGACGTCCTGATCAAGATGCACCAGGACACCATCCCCGCCGACCTGGAGCGGACCGCGCAGGTCAGCCTGATGCTCAAGGGCAGCGCGAACACGCTCGGCGGCGTGCTGCAGGCGCTGCCGAACTTCGGCTTCCAGTTCGTCAACGCCTACGAACCGAAGAACAAGGCGATCGTCCTGCGGGTCACCCTCGACAACTTCGCGCGCTCCTACCTGGCCGCGCTGCTGAAGGAGCCCACGATCAACGAGAACGTGCCGTGCCCGCTGCCGCCCCCCTACTCCAACTGCCAGTAGGAGCCACCGTGAGACGACCTCTCCTGCTCGCCGGGACGCTGGCGCTCTGCGTCTGCGCGGTGCTGTCCGGCTGCTCGGTCCAGACGCTGCACGCGCCCAAGGGGCCGCTCACCCTCACCGCCGACTTCACCGACGTGCAGAACCTCGTCGCCGGGCACAGCGTGAAGGTGGCGGACGTCGAGGTCGGCTCGGTCACGAGGATCGAGCTGGTGGACGCGGGGAACGGCTACCGGTCCCGGGTCGTCATGTCGATCAAGAAGGGGGTGCACGTCCCCACCGGGTCGACGGCCAAGGTCACCACGACGTCGCTGCTCGGCGAGAACTACGTGCAGCTCCTGCCGCCCGCCGGCCGGGCGCTGAACCAGGGGCCGTTCCTCGCCGACCACGCCCGGATCGCGCAGACCACCACCAGCCCCGGCTTCGAGGACATCGTCGGCAAGGCGGCCCCGCTGGTCGGCGCCCTCGCCGACGGCGACGCCCCCGGCCTGGTGCACACCGCGAGCACGGCGTTCGCGGGCCGCGGCCCGCAGCTCAACGCGATGATCGCCAACGCGGACACGCTGCTGAAGACCTTCGGCCGGCGCCGCGAGCAGCTCGGCCGGGCCGTCGACGACCTCGCGGACCTGGGCCGCAAGCTCGCCGCCCATGAGGGCTCGCTGAAGCGGCTGCCCGGACGGCTCGCCGACGCCACCCAGCTGCTCGCCGACGACCGGCAGAAGATCCTCACCGCGGTGCACTCGCTGTCGGAGCTGGCCAAGACGGTGAACGACACCGTCCTGATCGGCCACACCGACCAGCTCCGCCGGCTCATCGACCAGATGGGCCCCACGATGCAGGTGCTGGCGTCCGACAAGACCAAGCTCGGCACCCTCATCAACCGCGTCCAGGAGTTCGTGACCCGGATGCCCCGGCAGGTCTACAACGGGCAGCTGCTCACCTACCCGGTGATGGACTTCAACGGGTCGGCCACCCGGGGCGGCGGGAAGTCGCCCACCTCGCTCGCATCGCTCGTCCGCATGCTGGGACCGCAGGGATGACCCGCCGCATCAGCATCAACGTGGCCGCGTTCGTGCTGCTCGCCGTCGTCCTGACGGTGTGGTCGGTGCGCAGCGTGTTCGGGTTCGACCCGTTCTCGCGCCCCTACCGGATCACCGCGCACTTCTCCGGTTCGCCGGGGCTTCAGCCCAACTTCGACGTCACCTACCTCGGCGTCGCCGTCGGGAAGATCCACTCGGTGCGGCTGAAGGGCCGCGACGTCGTCGTCCGGCTGGACATCGACAAGGGGCGGCGGATCCCGCAGGGCGTGACCGCCGCCGCCGCGCTCAAGTCCGCGATCGGCGAGCCGTACGTGGACCTGGAGCCGGCGAACGGCGGGGCCGGCGCGCCGCCGATGCGGCCCGGCGACGTCATCCCGCTGTCGCGCACCAGCGTCAGCGAGAGCTACGGCGACCTGTTCGCGTCCGTGACGAAGGCGATCAACGGGCTCGACCCGAAGAACCTCAAGATCGTCACCCACGAGCTGGCGCGGGGGCTGGACGGGCGCGGCGACACGCTGCGGCTCAGCGTGGACGGCGCGTCCCAGCTCGCCGGCACGTTCGCCGCCCACACCGACACCCTCGACAGCCTGATCACCAATCTGAGCACCCTCACCGGCGTCCTCGCGGGCAAGCGGGAGGAGCTGGGCACGGGCATCGCCGGCATCGCCGACCTGACGTCCTCGCTCGCCGAGGTCGACGACTCGTTGAAGCAGATCCGCGACACCACCCCCGACCTGCTGGCGAGGACCGCGAAGGTGCTGCGCGAGTCCAAGCCCGCCGTGCAGTGCATGCTCGGCGCGCTGAGCGGGGCATTGCCCGCGCTGCTGACGACGGGCAACGTCGACGCCCTGTCCCGGGGCCTGCAGTGGTCGCCGCAGCTCGCGTCCGCGATGCGGGGCGTCATCACCTTCGTCAACGGCGAGCCGAACCTCAACATCAAGTTCATCCTCACGCTGACGCCGGTGAAGAGCGCGGTCGAGAACCGCAACCTGACCCCGCTGCCCTCGATCCCGAAGATCCCGACCTGCCCTGGCGTGGACCTGCCGAAGCAGCAGATCCCCCCGCTGAAGAAGACGAAGTCGGCCGACGAGGCGGGCGCGAAGACGACCGCCGGGGCCACGACGCCGGCCGCCGTGCCGGCGCGCAACGCCGCGAATGCCTCCCACCACGACCCGAAGATGTGGCTCATCTACATACCGCCGCTCGTGGCGGCCCTGATCCTGCTGCGCGTCCTGATGAACATGCTCGGCGTGGCATGGCGCCCGACCTGGAGGAGGAAAGGCCAATGACAGCCAAGGCATCCGGCATCCGGACGGCCGACGACGACGCCCCCGCCGTCGTCGAATACGACCGGACCTACGTCGTCGTCAGGACGAAGGGCAAGCGCAAGGCCGCCGAGCACCAGGACCCCGAGGCCCCGTCGGACGAGCCGACAGAGGAGCCGGAGGACGCGGAGCTGGAGGACGCGGAGGCGAACGACGCGGAGCAGAAGGACGCGGAGCCGGAGAAGCGGCGGGCGCGCCGGTCCCCGCCGGCCGCTCCGGCGCCCGCCGGCCGGAGGATCCCCAAGGTCGCGCCCGAGGTCTGGGCGGCGTCCCTCGCGAGCAGGACGGCCGTCCCGGCGAGCCGCCGCTGGTCCGTGGCGGCGCGGATCCTGACGATCGTGCCCCTCGTCGCCCTGGTGGCCGTGACGGTGCTCCTCTACACCGTCTGGCAGGGGAAGGACGACCTTGCCAAGGACGCCCAGCAGCGGCACAGCCTCGCCGGCAGCGCGGGAAAGGTCGCGAGTGTCTTCTTCAACTGGGACTACCAGCACATGTCCCAGTCGTTCGCCGCGAAGTACCCGCTGCTCACCAAGGCGGCCGCCGACGCCATCCGGCCGACGGCCGCCACCCTCACCAGCTACTTCACCACCAACAAGGTCAGCTCCAAGGCCGCCATCACCGGCATCTACCCGGGCGAGGTGAAGAACCGCGCCGCCAACGTCATGGTCGTCATCAACACCAGGGTGACGACGGCCAAGACCGTCCAGAGCAACACCGGCGCCACGGTCGCCCTCAGCATGAAGCTCGTCTCGGGCAAGTGGCTGGCGGGTAATATCACCCTGCTGAGCCAAGGGGTGGAATCCGCGACCGACGAGAACGGCAAGCCGCTCTCCGGCGGAACCGGCTCCGGACTGCCGGGCGCCCTTCCCTCGGCTCGACCGGCGCAGTGACGTGCGCGGCCCGGGGGCGGGTACCGCCGCGCGGCATCGTCACCGAGGCGGAACCGAAGTCGGCTTCCCGGCCCCGATCGGGCCGTTCGCTGTGAGAGGGACTGATGCGCACGCATGGGTGGCGGGGGAATCCCCCTCGCGACGACGACGAGGCCCGGCGCAGGATCATCGAGGCCATGATCCGGTGCGTGGACCGGTACGGCGCGCGCAAGACCGGCTTCACCCAGGTCGCGGAGGAACTCGGCGTCACCCGGGCGACGGTCTACCGCTACTACCGCAACATCGAGGAGCTGATCAGGGCCACGGGATTCGCCGCCGCCGCCGACTTCGAGGCGCGGATGGCCGCCGACATCGAGGACCTGACCGACCCGGTCCACATCATCGTCGAGGTCTTCGCCCGCGCGGTCGAGCAACTGCCGCGCGAACCCCATGTCGGAATGGTCTTCATCGCGGGCCATGCCGGCGGCCTGGGCTCCGACATCCTCTCGCCCGGCGCCCTCGCCGAGATGAGGACCTTCCTGCGCCGGTTGAACATCGACTGGGCCGCGCTCGGCTACGACGACGACGAACTCGGCAGCCTCGCCGAACTCTTCATGCGGCTGCTGTACTCCTACCTCTCCGTGCCCGAGGCCACCATCGGCGATCCGCGCCCGTTCCTCCGCCGCTGGCTCCAGCCCAGCCTGCTCGCCGCGTCCCAGCGGACGTCCGGCGGCGATCCCGTTCCGACGGGCCGCCCGGCCCCGACCCCGGAACCCCACCCGTGAGGCTGCGCGACAGGAGCGGCCCGGGTTGACGCAGACGCGGTCCCGGGCGAGAAGCCCTCCACCGCGGGCCCGACCTCCTCGATCACGCCGGCGGGTCCAGGCCGAAGATCGCCGGAAGCGTGGGCAGGGGGGTCATGCGTCATCGGTCCAATATCTCGCGGACCCAGGTGTCGTCCTCGCCGAGGCGCGGTGGGGCGAGCCGGTAGGCGGGCGGGGTCGCGGTGAGCCGGATCGGGTTGGTGACCAGGTCGGCGGGGCGGTCCCGGCGCGGGTCGTCCACCCGCACGGCGGGTGCGAGGCCGAGCCGGGTGCCGAGGTCGAACGCCTCGGCCAGGTCGTTGATGGGTCCGCACGGCACGCCGGCGTCGGAGATGGCCGTGAACCATTCGTCGGCGGTCCGGGTCCGCAGCGTCTCCGAGAGCGCTTCGACGAGGGCTTCGCGGTTGGCGACGCGGTCGGTGTTGGTGGCGTAGCGGGGATCGGCGGCCAGGTCTTCGCGGCCGAGAACGGTGCACAGGGCGCGGTACTGGCGGTCGTTGCCGGCGGCGATCACGATGGCGCGGTCGGCGGCGGGGAAGACCTCGTAGGGGACGATGCTGGGGTGGCGGTTGCCCATCGCCTTGGGCACCGCTCCGGCGGCGACGTAGGCGGACGCCTGGTTCGTCAGCGCCGACAGCAGCGATGACAGCAGTGACACCTCCACGTGCTGGCCCTCGCCGGTGCGGTCGCGGTGCCGGAGCGCGGCGAGGACGCCGGTGGCGGCGTGCAGGCCGGTGACGACGTCGACGAGCGCGACGCCGGCCTTGGTGCCTTCGCCGCCGGGCTCGCCGGTGACGCTCATCAGCCCGCCGGCGGCCTGGGCGATGAGGTCGTAACCGGGCAGGCCAGCATCGTGGCGTACGGCCCGGCGAGCACCCGGCTGAAATCGGCGACCAGCAGCCCCTCCAGCGCCCCGCTGCCCATGCGCACCCCTCCCCAGATCTGGATATTGGATCCAATTGTAGACTGCCGGGCATGACGACTTCACCGCGCCACCAGTCCGTGCACCCCACCGCCCTGTTCGGCATCGACGGGCTCCTCAGCGACGAGGAACGCGAGATCCGCGCGACCGTCCGCCGGTTCTGCGACACCGAACTGCGCCCGCACCTGCCCGAATGGTTCGACGAGGGCCACCTCCCGGCACGGGAGCTGGCCCGGCGGCTCGGCTCCCTCGGCGTGCTGGGCATGCACCTGGAGGGCTACGGCTGCGCCGGGATGGGCGCGGTCTCCTACGGGCTGGCGTGCCTGGAGTTGGAGGGCGCCGACTCCGGGCTGCGCAGCCTGGTGTCGGTGCAGGGCTCCCTCGCGATGTTCGCGATCTGGAAGCACGGCAGCGAGGAGCAGAAGCAGCGGTGGCTGCCCGCGATGGCGCGCGGCGAGGCGATCGGCTGCTTCGGCCTCACCGAGCCCGACTTCGGATCCGACCCCGCCGGCATGCGCACCCGCGCCCGCCGCGACGGCTCCGACTGGATCCTGACCGGCACCAAGATGTGGATCACCAACGGATCGATCGCCGACATCGCGGTCGTGTGGGCCCGCACCGACGACGGCGTCCGCGGCTTCCTGGTCCCGGCCGGCACGCCCGGCTTCCAGACCCGCGACATCGACCGCAAGCTGTCCCTGCGCGCCAGCGTCACCAGCGAACTCGTCCTGGACGAGGTGCGGCTGCCCGCCGAGGCGATGCTCCCGCAGGCGCGCGGCCTGTCCGGGCCGCTCAGCTGCCTGAACGAGGCGCGCTTCGGCATCGTGTTCGGCGCCATCGGCGCCGCCCTGGACTGCCTGGAGACCGCGATCGACTACGTCGGCCAGCGCCAGGTGTTCGACCGGCCGCTCGCCTCCTACCAGCTCACCCAGCAGAAGCTCGCCGACATGGCCCTGGAGGCCGGCAAGGGCCTGCTGCTGGCGATTCATCTCGGCCGCCTCAAGGAGGCCGGCACGATCACCCCCGAACAGGTCAGCGTCGGCAAGCTGAACAACGTCCGCGAGGCCATCGAGATCGCCCGCACCTGCCGCACCCTGCTGGGCGCCAACGGCATCACCCTGGAGTACCCGGTGATCCGCCACGCCGCCAACCTGGAATCGGTGCTCACCTACGAAGGCACGTCCGAGGTCCACTCCCTGGTCATCGGCCGCGCCCTCACCGGCACCTCCGCCTTCCAGTGACCGCGGCGCGTGGTGTTCCGGCCGCGGGGGCGGAACACCACGCGCCACTCCTCAGGCGTGGTGGGCGGGGAGGATGGCGCGGGGGATGGGGCCCTTGTTGCGTTGGCCGCTCTGGGTCTCCTCCCAGGCATGGGCGAGGATCCCGATGCTGCGGCTGAGGACGAACAGGCCGCGCGCCAGGGGAGCCGCAAAGCCCAGTTCGGCGTAGATGATGGCGGTCGCTCCGTCGATGTTCATCGGGACGGGCCTGTCCCGTCCCTCGGCGAGGAGGGTTTCCACCGACTCGCCGGCGCGGAGGTGGTCACCGGGCACGACACCGTCGCGGACGGCGTCCCGGACGAGGGCGAGGAGCGGGTCGCGGCGGGGGTCGCGGGGGTGGAAGCGGTGGCCGAAGCCGGGCAGGTAGCGGGGCCACGCCGCGATGGCCTGCTCGGCCGCCGTGCGCAGGTCCAGGCCGGCCGCTTCGCGTTCGAGGACGTCGTCCAGGAGCTGGACGCATTGCTCGCCCGCTCCGCCGTGCCCGTCGCCGAGGGTGTTGACGGCGCTGGCGACGGCGTTGTTGAGGCCGACGCCGCAGGTGGCGGCCATGCGGGCGATGGCGATGGACGGGGCCTGCGGGCCGTGGTCTACGGAGGCGACGAGGGCCGCCTCCAGGAGGGCGGCCTGGCGGGCCGTGGGCAGGTCGCCGCGCAGCATCAGCCAGATCATGGACGTCAGGCCGGTGGTGCCGATGAGGTCCTGGACGGGGCGGCCGCGCAGCTCGATGACGCCGGGTTCCATCCGGGAGATGGCGGTCGACCACCAGGCCGCGACGGCGCCGGTCGGGTCGATGTCGTTCACGGGAGCCTCCTGCGCTGGACTGTCGGTCATGGGGTGACGGCGCCGTCGGCCTGCCCGTTCCAGCGGTGCGCGAGGGCGGCGCGTTCGGCGTTCTGCTCGCCGAGCAGGGGCGGGGGAGCGGTGGGGCGCAGCGGTTCGCCGTCGTGCAGGACGCCGCCGCCGGCGACCTTGAGGACGCGCTCGGAACCGTCGGGGAAGGGGAGTTCGGTGAAGAAGCCGCGGTGTTCGAGCTGGTCGAGTTCGACGGCCTGGGGGACGGTGGCGACGCGGGCGGCGGGGACGCCGGCCGGGCCGAGGATCTCCTCCCACTCGCGGGCGGTGCGGCGGCGCAGGCTGAGGTTGAGCTCCCCGGTCAGCTCGTCGCGGTGGAGCTTGCGCTGCTCCCGGTCGGCGAACCGCGGGTCGGTGAGGAGGTCGGGCCGGTCGAGCAGGCCGCACAGCGTCTCGAACTGCTGCTGGCGGTTGGCGGCGATGTTGAGCGGGCCGTCGGCGGCCTCGAAGGTGCCCGAGGGGGCGGCGGTGGCGTTCTGGGTGCCCATCGGTTCCGGCGGGACGCCGCTGACCAGGTAGTTGGAGACCGCCCAGCCCATGGCCGAGACCGCGGACTCCAGCATGGAGACGTCGAGGAACGTTCCTTTTCCGGTGCGGGCGCGGCCCGCGAGGGCGGCGGAGATGTGCAGCGCGGCGGTCAGCCCGCCCACGGTGTCGCAGACGGGGAAGCCGATGCGCAGCGGGGCGGTCTCCTTGGTGCCGGTGATGCTCATCATCCCGGACAGGCCCTGGATGATCTGGTCGTAGGCGGGCGCCTGGCTCATGGGCCCGGTCTGGCCGAAGCCGGAGATGGCGCAGTAGACGAGCCCGGGGTTCAGCTCGCGCAGGCGGGGCCAGCCGAAGCCGAGCCGGGCGAGGACGCCGGCGCGGAAGTTCTCCAGGAGCACGTCGGCGCCGCGGACCATGTCCTCGAAGTCGGCGCGGTCGGAGGCGTCCTTGAGGTCGATCTCGACGGACTTCTTGCCCGCGTTCTGCGCCAGGAACGAGGCGCCGATACCGGACCGGTTCAGGTCGACGTCGGGGCCGAGGTGCCGGGCGAGGTCGCCCTGCCCCGGCACCTCGATCTTGACGACCTCGGCTCCCAGCAGCGCCAGCTGGTAGCCGCAGTACGGGCCGGCCAGCACGTTGGTCAGGTCGAGGACCCGGATGCCGCTGAGCGGTCGCTTGGGCATGCGCATTGCTCCTTCAGGTCACGGCGGGTGCCCGGTGCGCGGGTCAGCGCGCGGGGCTGAGCGGGTGGTCGAAGCCGCGTTCGGACATCTCCGCGGCCACCTCGCGCAGGTCCGCGGCGCACTGCTCGACGACGTCGTCGGGGAAGCGGACGGTGGGGCCGCTGAGCGACAGCGCGGCGACGACCGTGCCGGACCGTCCGAGGACGGGGACGGCGACGGCGGACAGTCCGTCCTCGCGCTCGCCGTGGCTGACGGCCCAGCCCCGGTGCGCCGCCTCGTCGATCCATTCGCGCAGGCGCTTGACGTGGCCCTCCCCGTAGGGGGAGCTGACGGCGATCCGCTTGAGGAGGGCGTCGGGCGCGTCGCGCAGGAGGGCCTTGGACGAGGCTCCGGCCCAGAGGGGGAGTTCGTCGCCGATGTGGACGACGTGGCGCAGCGGCTGCGGGCTCTCCTGCTGCGCGACGCAGACCCGGTAGATGTCGCGCAGCATGTAGAGGTTGACGGTCTCGCGGCGGCGCGCGCCGAGGTCGCGCATGAACCTGCGGGTCTCGGGGGGCAGTTCCCAGCTGCTGCGGGCCAGGTGGGCCCAGCGCCAGAGGCCGGGGCCGGGCAGGTAGCCGTTGGGCGCCGCCCACAGCAGGCCGTTCTGCTCGAGCGTCTGCACGAGCCGGATGACCGTCGTCTTGGCCAGCCCGGTCGCCTCGACGATCTCGCGGATCGAGATCACCGGACGGTCCTCGCCGAGCAGCGACATGATCTCGACGGCGCGCTGGACGCTGCGGACGCCCTGGGCGTCGGACGGCGGCTCGGCGCCGGGCTTGTTCGCTGGGCTCACTGGTCCTCGATCTCCCCGATATCGGCGGTGGCGTCCGGAAAGCTTGGCGTACTTCGTCCGGCCGCGGATGCGGAACGGCGGGCCGGCGCGGAGCCGTCCCAGCGCGGCCGGGGACGGCTCGTACGTTACACGCAGTCCATACAGCGGTCTAGTTGGACCGTCAGTCGGTCTTATAGGGCGATCGCGGGAAGTTTCGGCCCGGCCCTTCCTCTGGTGAGCCAAGTCACCTATAACTAACTCACTGGTTCGAACATTAGGAAGCGCCCGGGAAGGTGATGCAGGCGCACGACGGGGCGTTCGGGAGAGATGGCGGCCCCAACTTTCTCCCGGAGGGCCCTTGTCAGCGCTCGCCGCCGCCCCGTACGTTGGCTCGAAGTCCGCACGATGGCACTAAGAGTCCGCTTGGCGGATCAGGAGGAACGGATGCTGGAAGCGGTGCTCGCGGCAGCGGCCGAGGGCGAGCGGGTGCAGGCGGCGGCGCTGGTCGGCGGCCGGTGGACGTCCGAAGGCCCGCAGAACGAGCGCATCGGGCCGTACGTGCGCAGGCCGGTCAGCCAGGCTCCCGCGGCGGGCCCCGGCGACGTCGCGGCGGTTCGCGACTATGCGCACGCTTCCGCCCGCACGGTGGCGAGGCTGGCACCGGCCTCCCGGGCCGAGGTGCTGGAGCGGGCCTCGCGCGCCGCCGCCGAGAACCGCGACGGCCTCGCCCGGCTGCTCGCCCTGGAACTGGGGAAGCCGCTCAAGGACGGGCGCGGCGAGATCGACCGGGTCGCCGACACGTTCGCCGTGTGCGCCGCCGAGGCGCGGCAGATCGGCGGGGACAACCTGCCGGTCGCCGGATGGGCGCGCGGCACCGGCAACACCGCCTTCACCTACCGGGCCCCGGCCGGCGTCGCCCTGGCCATCACGCCGTTCAACGCGCCCGCGAACCTGCTCGCGCACAAGCTCGGCGCCTCGTTCGCCGCGGGCAACACGACGATCGTCAAAGCACCGCCCCAGGCGCCCGCCGTGTCCACGGCGATCGTGGCGTTGCTGATCGAGGCCGGGATGCCGTACGAGGCCGTCCAGCTGCTGCACGGGGACGGCTCCGTGGGCGCCGCGCTGTGCGCCGCGGACGAGGTCGCCGTCATCAGCTTCACCGGCAGCGGCGCGACCGGGAACGCGGTGGCCAGGGCGGCCGGGGCCAAGCGCCTCGTGCTGGAGCTCGGCGGCAACGCCGCGACGATCGTGTGCGAGGACGCCGACATCGCCGAAGCCGCCCGCATCTGCGCCCGCACCGGCTACAGCAACTCCGGCCAGAGCTGCATCTCGGTCCAGCGCGTGTACGTCCAGCGCTCCCGTTTCGAGGAGTTCCTCGACCTGTTCACCGGCCAGGTGGAGGCGCTGACCGTGGGCGACCCGATGGACCCGGGCACCGACGTCGGCGCGATGGTCGACGACGACGCGGCCGAACGCGTCGTGCGGTGGAGCGCGGAGGCCGCCGAGGCGGGCGCCCGCGTCCTGCTCGGCGGCAAGCGCGACGGCGCCACCGCGATGCCCACGGTCGTCGCCGACCCGCCCGCCACCTGCTCGGTCGTCCGGGAGGAGGTGTTCGGCGCGCTCGTCGCGGTGCTGCCGTTCGACGACCTGGACCAGGCGATCGAGCAGTGCAACCAGAGCCGGTACGGCCTCCAGGCCGGCCTGTTCACCCGCGACATGGACCGGATCATCACCGCGTGGCGCGATCTGGAGGTCGGCGGCCTCGTCGTGAACGGGTCGTCCAACTTCCGGCTGGACCACGTGCCGTTCGGCGGCGTCAAGGACTCCGGCTTCGGGCGCGAGTCGCCCCGCTGCATGGTCGACGACTACACCGTCATCAAGACGATGATGCTGCGCGGAACCTCCCTCTGGGGCACCGCGTGAAGGCGGCCGTCCTGCTCGCACCGGACGACGTCGCCGTGGTGGACGACCTCCCGGAGCCGTCCTGCGGGCCGCGGGACGTCGTCGTCGCCGTCCACGGCGTCGGCCTCTGCGGCTCCGACCTGGCCGTCGTCTCCGGCCGCCGCCGGGTGCCGGCCCTGCCGTGGGTGCTCGGGCACGAGGCGTTCGGCGTCGTCGTCGCCACCGGCGACGAGGTCGCCGACCGGTTCCCCGGGCAGCGCGTCGTCATCGAACCGAACTACCCGTGCCTGCGATGTGCGGCGTGCCGGACCGGTGCGACGGCGGGATGCCACCACCGCCGGGCGGCCGGCATCACCGAACCCGGGCTGCTCGCCGAGCGCGTCGCGGTCCCCGCCCGGTTCACCTGGCCCGTCCCCGAGTCGTGGGACGACGCCGACGCCGTGTGCGTCGAGCCGTTCACGGTGGCGCTCAACGCCGTCCGCATGAGCGGCCTCGCCCGGGGCGACGGATGCCTCGTCGTGGGCGCCGGCTCGCAAGGGCTGCTCGTCTCCATGGCCGTGGCGCACGCCGGGGGAGTGCCGTACATCGTCGAACCCCACGAGGGACGCCGCGCGCTGGCACTCGAACTCGGAGCCCGCGACGCCGCCGCGCTCGCCGCCGGAACGGCCTTCCCCGCGGTGATCGAGACGTCCGGCGCGCCCGAGGCGTTCGAGGAGGCGCTCGGACGCGCCGCGCCCGGCGGTTCCCTCATCGCCGTCGGCCAGAGCCCGCGGCCGGCCCGGCTCTCCACCTTCACCCTCGTGCAGCGGCGGCTGACCGTCCGCGGCTGCCTCATCTACGACCACCCGGCGGACTTCCGCCGCACCATCGCGCTGCTCGACGAGCACGGCCTGCACCCCGGCCGGGTCCTGCGCGAGCGCTTCGACCTCGACGAGGCGCCGAAGGCCTTCGCGCGGTCGGCCGAGATCGCCGGCAAGACCTGGATCAGTGTCGCCCGAGGGGGGACGACCCCCCGCACCCCCCGAGCCGGCTCCGCCGGTGGCGGCTTCCCCCGAACCGAGGAGACCCCCCGCACCGGCTCCGCCGGTGGCAGCTTCCCCCGAACCGAGGAGACCCCCTCATGACCGTGGACGTCCAGCCCCAGAGCGAGCCCGCCGTGTCGGTGTCCGCGGCGGAGGCGCTCGTCCGGCAGCTCGAAGGCTACGGCGTCGAGTACGTCTTCGGGACCTGCGGCCACACCAACATCGCCCTGCTGGACGCGCTGGGCCGCAGCCCCATCGAGTTCGTCATCGCCCGGCACGAGCAGGCCGCCGCGCACGCCGCCGACGGCTACGCCCGCGCGTCCGGACGGCCGGGCGTGCTGCTCGTCCACGTCGGGCCGGGCATGATGAACGCCGTCACCGGCGTCGCGACCGCCGCGCTCGACTCCGTCCCGCTGATCACCATCGCCGGGGACGTCCCGTCCTACTACCGGGGACGGCACCCGCACCAGGAGGTCAACCTCCACAACGACGCCGACCAGACCGCGATCTACCGGCCCTTCGTCAAGCGCGCCTGGCACGTGCACCGCGCCGAGGACCTCGGGCGGTTCACCGAACGCGCGTTCTGGACGGCCACCTCGGGGCGCCCCGGCGCGGTGCTGCTGAACGTCCCGATGGACCTGTTCTCCCGGCCCGTCGCCCCCGCGGACCATCCGCTTCCGGCGCACGAGTCCCTTCCCGGCCTGCCGGCGGCGACCGCCGAGCGGATCGCGGCGCGGCTCGCCGGGGCCGAGCGTCCGCTGATCTACCTCGGCGGCGGCCTGCGCGGGGAGACCGGGCGCCGCGCGCTCCTCTCCCTCGCCGAGCACCTCGACATCCCGATCGTCCATTCGCTGATGGGCAAGGGCGCCGTCCCCGACGGCCACCCGCTGCTCCTCGGCATGCCGGGCTTCTGGGGGCTGCGGACCACCAACGACTACGCCCGCGACGCCGACGTCGTCCTCGCCCTGGCGACCAGGTTCGCCGAGACCGACGCCAGCTCGTGGGACGACCGCTACACCTGGAACCTGGGCGGCCCCGACGCCGCGGACACGCGGGGACGGCTCATCCAGATCGACATCGACGCCGCCGAGATCGGACGGAACTACCCGGTGGAGATCGGCGCCGTCGCCGACGTGACCCTCGCGGTCCAGGCGATCGGCAGGGCCGTCCTGGCCGTCCACCCCGAACCGGTCGCCCGCCCGGAGCTGCGCGAACGGATCCGCACCTCCCGCACCGAGCTGTTCGAACGGAGCCGCGAGCGCGGCCGCAGCGGCGACTTCCCGCTCCGGCCCGAGCGCATCCTCGCCGACCTGCGCGAGGCCCTGCCCGCCGACGCGGTACTGGTCACCGACGTCGGCTGGAACAAGAACGGCGTCGCGCAGTGCTACGAGCTGCCCGCGGAGGGCCGCTTCATCACGCCCGGCGGCGCGTCCACCATGGGCTTCGGCCCCGCGGCGGCGGTCGGCGTGCAGATCGGCGCCCCGGACCGCGTCGTCGTCGCGCTCGTCGGCGACGGCGGGATGAGCGCGCAGTTCCCCGCCGTCCCCATGGCCGTGGAACAGGGCCTGCCGGTGATCTTCGTGGTGATGAACAACCGCGCCCACGGCACGATCGCCGACCTGCAGGCCGCCAACTTCGGCGCCAGCTACGGCTGCGAGTTCCGCGACCCCGAAGGCCGCCCCTACAGCCCCGACTTCGCCGCCTACGCCGAGGCGTGCGGAGCCGACGGGCACCGCGTCACCGCACCGGACGCCCTGCTGCCGGCGCTGCGCGCGGCCGTCACCGCGCGCCGCCCGGCCGTCCTGGACGTGCCGATGGTCAACGAGCCCGTGCCCACACCCGGGCACTGGAACATCAACGACATCTACCAGGGTGTCTTCCCCGACGACGGCGGCCACCCCTCGCCGCGCACCTCCTGAGCCGAATCCACCCACCCCGACATCCCCACCCACCGAGGTGAAATCCATGCGCACCATCCCCCGACTCCGTGTCTCCGCCCTGGCCGCCGGAGTCCTCGCCGCGGGCCTGACCGCGGCCTGCGGCGCCCCCGGTGAGTCGAAGGACTCCGGCTCCGGCGGCAGCGGCCCCATCAAGATCGCCGTGGTCGACGCGCAGAGCGGGCAGCTCAGCTCGCTCGGCAAGTGGGAGTACAAGGGCGCCAAGCTCGCCGTCGACGAATGGAACAAGGCCGGCGGCATCGGCGGGCGCACCATCAAGCTGGACGTCTTCGACGACCAGGGCGACCCGACCGTCGGCACGAACATCGCCCGCAAGATCGGCAGCCAGCACTACATCGCGATGATCGGCACCGCGGAGAGCGCCGTCACCATCGCCATGGCGCCCACCCTGCGCCAGGAGGAGATCCCGAACATCGCCTCGGGCCAGTCCAACGGGATGGTGGCGCTCAAGAGCCCGTTCCTGTTCCTCAACGGGCCCACGTCCACCACCTACGACGAGACGCTCGCCAAGTACGTCGTGGACACCAAGAAGATGAAGAAGATCGCGATGATCAGCAACAACGGCTCCTACGGGAAGGGGGAGCACGACGCGTTCCTCAAGGCGCTGAGCGACCGCGGCGTCAAGCCCGTCGCCGACGAGACCGTCACCACCGACCAGAAGGACTTCAGCGCCCAGCTCACCAAGATCCGGCAGAAGTCGCCGGAGGTCGTCTTCATCGGCTCCGAGGAGGTCGAGTCCGGCCTCATCGTCAAGCAGGCCCGCGACCTCGGCATCGACGCGCCGTTCGCCGGCGCCGCCCCGCAGGGCACCCCCGTGTACCGCGACACCGCGGGCGTGAAGAAGGTCGAGGGCACCATCGTCAGCTCGCCGTACCTCAGCAACGACGTCAGCGACGCGTCCAAGAAGTTCGCCGCCGCCTACAAGGCCGCCTACGGCGAGGACGCCGAACTGCACGGGGCCAAGGCCTACGACGGCACGTCGATCCTGCTCACCGCGCTGAAGAACAGCAACGTCGCCACCGGCAGGAAGCTGGCGGACGCCATCCGCGCCGTCCGGTACCAGGGGCTGCTGGGCGACTTCCAGTACGACGACACGGGGGTCGGCATCAAGGCGACCACCATCGGGATCATGAAGAACGGGACCGTCGTCAAGGCCGACGGCTGACCGGCGGACGCCCCGGACGACCGACGGCGGCCGGGCCCGGGCCCGGCCGCCCCGCCCTCGTCCCCGCCGGCTCCGACGCCGGCCGCGCAGAAAGAGAACCATGCAGGTCTTCCTTCAGACACTGATAGGCGGACTGAGCCTCGGCGCGATCTATGCCCTGGTGGCGATGGGGTTCTCCCTCGTCTACCGCACGATGGGGCTGGTCAACTTCGCGCACGCCGACGTGCTCATGATCGGCGCCTACGCCGCGTCCACGTTCTACATGTCGACCAAGCTGCCCTTCGCCCTGGCCATGGTCCTGGCCATCGCGGTGACCGGACTGATCGGGCTGTTCATCGAGCGGGTGCTGCGCCCGCTGGAGAACAAGGACTTCACCCTGATGCTGATCGGCACGATCGGTTTCGGGATGGTGCTGCAGGCGGTGGCCGTCCTGATCTGGGGGGCGACCGGCCGCGCCGTCCGCACCCCGGTCGGCGGTGCCCCGCTGGAGTTCTTCGGGCTCCGCGTCCGCACCTACGACCTGGTGGTGCTGGCCATCGCCGCGGTGGCGGTGTTCATGCTGGTCGCCTTCTTGCAGCGCACCAAGATGGGCGCCGCAATGCAGGCGGTCGCGATGGACCATGAGGCGGCCACCGCGGTCGGCATCCACGTCGGCCGCAGCAACGCGATCGCCTTCGCCATCGGCGCCGGGCTCGCCGCGCTCGCCGGCGGGCTGGTCGGCCCGCTGCTGTACGTGAACCCGACGATGGGCGGCACCATCGGCATCAAGGGGTTCGCGGCCGCGATGCTCGGCGGCTGCGGCAACATCCCCGGCGCCATCGTCGGCGGCTTCGCCATCGGGGTCCTGGACTCCTTCGCCGCCGGCCACTTCCAGGGCTACTCCGAACTGGTGGTGTTCCTGGTCTTCACCGTGGCCATCATGATCCGCCCGACCGGCCTGTTCGGCGAGACGACGGTGAGCCGCGCATGAACGGCCTCCTCAGGCACCGGAACACGCCCAAGGTCGGGACGATCGCGGTGCTCGTCCTCATCGCGTGGCTGCTGCCGTACACGGTCGGCAGCTACGCCATCCACGTCGTCGACATCGCGCTCGTGTTCGCGCTGCTGGCGATCGGCATGGGCCTGGCCATGGGCATCGCGGGGCAGATCAACCTGGCGCAGATCGCCTTCTTCGGGGTGAGCGCCTACGCGACCGCGATCCTCACCACCCACAACGGTTTCGGCTTCTGGCCCGCCGCGGCGCTGGCGCTGCTCGCGTCCGCGCTGATCGGCCTGCTGGTGGGCATCCCGGCGCTGCGGATGCAGTCGCACTACCTCGGCATCGTCACGCTCGGGCTCGCGCTCGGCTTCATCAACTGGACCACCAACGCCAAGATCGCGGGCGGTGCCGAGGGCATCTCGGCGATCCCCGTCCCGCCGATGTTCGGCGTCGACCTGTCCAGCGAGTACCTGTACTACTACCTCGAAGTCGTGGTGTTCGCGCTCGCGCTGGCGTTCGGGCTGTTCGTCGTGCGCACCGGGCTCGGCCGCAGGCTGATGGCGATGCGGGACGACCCGCTCGCCGCCGGCGCGGTCGGCGCGGAGATCCCGCTGCTGCGGATGACGGCGTTCATGCTGTCGAGCGTGTTCGGCGGCCTCGCCGGCGTGCTGTACGCGGGGCTGATCCGCTACATCGCGCCCGAAACGTTCAACATTTCCAACATGTTCCTGCTGCTGGCGATGGTCGTGATCGGCGGCCGGCAGAGCCTCGTCGGCTGCGTCGTCGGCGCGGTCGGCCTGACGCTGATCCGCGAGCAGCTGGTCGACTACCCCACCTACGCGCAGCTCGGCTTCGGCGTCGTCGTGGTCCTCATGGTGGTCTTCGCGCCCACCGGGCTCGCCGGCGTTCCCACCCGGTTGAAGGCCCTGCTGGACCGTCGGCTCGGCAGGACGGCGGAACGGTCCGTCCTGCGGCCCTTCGAACCGTACGAGGCGGACCGTTCCCGGGAAGGCGGCAAGGCGCCGGACGGCGAATCGCGGCCCCTGCTGGAGATCAAGGACATCGCCAAGCAGTTCCGCGGGCTCAGGGCGCTGAAGGACGTGTCGCTCACGGTCGGGTACGGCGAGATCCGCGGGATCGTGGGGCCGAACGGCTCGGGGAAGACCACCTTGTTCAACGTCATCAGCGGCTTCTACCGGCCGTCCGGCGGACGGGTGCTGATGGACGGGGAGGTCGTCTCCGGGTCCCGGCCGTACCGGCTCTCGCGGTACGGCCTGGCCCGCACCTTCCAGAACCTGCGGCTCTTCGGGGAGCTGACCGTCCGGGACAACCTGCTGGTCGCCCTCGACCGGTCCCGCACGTACGCGATCTGGAAGTACGCGCTGTGGCCCGTCGGCGTCTGGCGGCAGGAGCGCCGCCTGCACCGGCGGGCCGACGACCTGCTCCGGCGCTTCGGGCTGACCGAGTTCGCCGCGGCGGCGCCCGGGTCCCTGCCCTACGGCATCCAGCGCCGGATCGAGATCGCCCGCGCGATGGCCGGCGAGCCGCGCCTGCTGCTGCTCGACGAGCCCGCCGCCGGGCTCAACGGCGAGGAGGTGCGCCAGCTCGCCGAGATCGTGCGGTCCATCCGCGACAGCGGCGTCACGGTCGTGCTCATCGAGCACAACATGGGCCTGGTGATGTCGCTGTGCGAGCGGGTGACCGTCCTGGCCAACGGGTCGGTGATCGCCGAGGGCACCCCCGCCGAGGTCGTCG
Organism: Actinomadura sp. NTSP31; assembly: GCF_041951385.1. Taxonomy (NCBI): domain Bacteria; kingdom Bacillati; phylum Actinomycetota; class Actinomycetes; order Streptosporangiales; family Thermomonosporaceae; genus Actinomadura; species Actinomadura sp. NTSP31. The sequence goes on from NZ_JBGNUT010000006.1 coordinate 305,876, forward strand.
CGGACCACGCGGTGATCGAGGCCTACCTCGGCGACTCCGCCATGGCCGGGATGCCGCTGCCGAACCCCAGCGAGGTGAGCTCTTGAACGCCGACACGACCGCCAGGGACGGCGAGCGGACCGGGGCCGGCACCGGCCCGGCGCCGGCGACGCTGACGGTGGAGGACCTCTCCGTCCACTACGGCGGGGTCTGCGCCGTCAACTCGATCGGGTTCACGGTGAAGCCCGGCCAGTCGGTCGGGATCATCGGGGCGAACGGGGCGGGCAAGACCTCCACGCTCAAGGCGCTGATGGGGCTGGTCCCGCGCAGCGGAGGACGCGTCGCGTTCGGCGACACGGACCTCACGAAGGTCAAGGCGCGCGACATCGTCCGGCACGGGATCGGCTACGTCCCCGAGGGCCGGCACGTCTTCCCCGGCCTCACCGTCGAGAAGAACCTGATGCTCGGCGCCTACGCCCGCCCGTGGCGCGGCGCCGAGACGAAACGGTCGCTGGCCGAGGTGTACGAGCTGTTCCCGGTGCTGGGGGAGATGCGGTCCCGGCTCGCCGGCGCGCTGTCCGGCGGGCAGCAGCAGATGCTGGCCGTGGGCCGGGCGCTGATGGCCCGGCCGCGGCTGATCCTGCTGGACGAGCCGTCCATGGGGCTGTCGCCCAAGCTGGTGGAGGACATCCTCGCCGTGCTGGTGCGGCTGCGCGAGGAGGGCCTCAGCCTGCTGCTGGTCGAGCAGAACGCCAAGCTGACGTTCGAGGCGACCAGCGACTGCGTCGTCATGGAGAACGGCGAGGTCGCGATGGTCGGCACCTCCAGGGAACTCCGCGACGACGTCCAGGTCCGGCGCATCTACCTGGGTCTCTAGGTGGCGGCGCGGTCCGGGTGGCCGCGCCGCGCGCCGTGGGGGCGCGGCCGCCCGGCGCCCGGACGTCCTCCGCCCGCCGGCCGACCGGGGGTCTCCCGGCCGGCCGGCGGGCGGAGGACGCGCGCGCCCGAGGTGCGGGGGTCAGCGGCAGAAGGGCTTCATGCCCATCGCGGACTCGATGCCGTTCACCACCAGGCTCTGGAACTCCTTGGCCCCGGCGAAGCCCGTGCCGTCGTCGGTGAACGCCTTGGCGTCGTGCCCGAGGGTGGTCAGCCAGGCGCGGCCGCCGTCGTAGTACTGGCACCAGGCGACCGGGTGGGACGAGCCGTGCCCCGGGTGGTTCATGTTGCCGGCGACGCCGTCGGCGAGGGTCTTCTCGTCCACGGTGGCGAGGAACCGCACCTCGCTGGGGAACGGGACGAGGTTGTACCACTCGTCGCTGAAGTTCCACCGGCCCGGCAGCCCCGCGGTGGAGACGTCCTTGCGGTCGACGGTCTGGACGGTCCCGGGCTGCGCGCGCCCGTGGTCGTAGAAGTTGGCGCCGCCGAGGAGCCCCTCGTACCAGGGCCAGTTGTACTCGGTGCCGAACGCGTTGTGGATGCCGACGAATCCGCCGCCGCCGCGGATGTACTGCCGCAGCGAGGTCTGGGCCGCGTCGTCGAGGGTGTCGCGGGTGGTGCTCATGAAGACGACGGCGTTGTAGCGGAACAGCGTGGACGGCGAGGCGAGCTGCGACACGTCCTCGGTCCAGTCGACGCCGAACCCGTTGTCCTGCCCCATCTTCACCAGGGCCTTCTGGGCCACGTTGGCGTCGCTGAGCGGCGGGTTCAGGCCCGCTCCGAGCGCCGGGCCGAGGTTGGCGTGCCGGGGGCCGGCGGTGCGGCTGTAGACGAGGACCTTGTAGCCCTTGGCGGGGTCGAAGTTGCCCCAGTCGTGGTAGCAGCGGGCGTTCGTGCCGCGGCAGACGCCGTAGACCGGGTCGCCGAGTTCCTGGGCGCCGCCGCTCTTCGCCTTGGCGAGCGGGCCGGCCGTGGCCGTTCCGCCGGTCAGCGCCGCGGCGGCCAGCACGGCGGCGGTGCCGACGGCGGCCGCGGCGGCGGACAGCAGGGGGGTGGGGGGTCTCCTCATGGGGCGGGTTCCTTTCCGGCGTTCTCGCTCGCTGGTCCATCTAGTGGACTAATCGAACCGTCTAGAGGTTCTAGAACGATCTCATGCGGCACTCCGGTCGGCAATACCCGGGCGATCGCCCGTGGGGTCACTTCTCGCGCGTTCGCTTGTCATGACTGGTGAAATTACCGATGTGCGGAAGCCGTTCGGGCGGCAGGCTATTGCCAGAGCGGCGGAAGCGGCTTACCGTGTCGTCCGTTGATCGGACTTGTTGGTCCGTCTAGTGGACCGCGCGGAATGGGAGAGAGCATGGACCGACGGAACTTCCTCACCGGGGCGGCCGCGGTCGTCGGCGGCACCGTGGCCTTCACGCCGCTGCGCACTCCGGCGGCGAACGCCGACGCCGCCTCGTCCCGCCTCGCCCTGCCCGTCCCGCCGCAGCCGACCGCCTTCGGCGCCACCGGCCGCGACTTCCCGAAGGTCTGCGGAAACCTCGGCAACCAGAACCACTCCACGCTCCGCCGGATCGACCGCGGCAACGTCCGGAGCCTCGGCGGCGCCTGGCACGTCAACCTGGAGGGCGGCAGCACGTCGGGCCGCTCCCAGCAGAGCACGATCGTCGCCCAGGACGGCGTGCTGTACGTGCAGTCCGGCCAGCAGAACGTGTTCGCCGTCGACGGCCGCACCGGCGAGGTCAAGTGGAAGACCAACGTCGGCTCGCAGCAGACCAACATGCGCGGCGTCGGGCTCGGGGAGGGACTGGTCTTCACCACGTCCGGCTCCAACATCGTCTACGCGCTCGACCAGAAGACCGGCGCCGTCGTCTGGCAGCGCGAGCTGCTCGTCGCCGGCGAGGGCGACCCGAACTGCGACCCGCAGGAAGGGCAGTGCGGCGGCAACCGCGGCGGCCTCGCCGGCGCCATCGTCTACTACGACGGCCTCATCTACGTCGGCACCGAGGGCAGCACCGCCGGCGCCCGCGGCCGCGCCTACGCCCTCAACGCCCGCACGGGCGAGGTCGCCTGGACGTTCTGGGGCCCGCCCGGACCCGGCGAGTACGGCAACGACACCTGGGAGGGCGACACCTGGAAGACCGGCGGCGCCGTCTGCTGGATCCACCCGGCGATCGACCCCGAGCTCGGCCTCGTCTACTGGACGTTCGGCAACCCCTATCCCCGCACCAACGGCTCCACCCGCGGCGGGACGAACCTGTTCGCCAACTGCCTGGTCGCCATCGACGCCAAGACCGGGAAGCGGCGCTGGCACTTCCAGTCCGTCCACCATGACATCTGGGACTTCGACAACGTCATGGCGCCGGTGCTGGCCGACGTGCAGATCGGCCACCGCAAGCGCAAGGTCGTGGTGTACGGCAGCAAGGTCGGGATGTTCTACATCCTGGACCGCGAGACCGGCAAGGGCGTGCACGGCATCACCGAGCGGCCCGTCCCGCAGGAGCCGCGGCAGAAGACCTGGCCGACGCAGCCGTTCCCGGGCGGCGAGCCGTTCGTCCACCAGTCGCCGAGCTTCCACGACAGCACCCGGCCCGTCCCCTACTATCCGACCGGCGAGATCTTCACGCCGTTCTGGGACGACGCGACCATCCTGTTCCCCGGCGCCGGCGGCGGCGCGGACTGGTCGTACATGTCGTTCAGCCCGCACACCGGATTCGTCTACGTCGGATACGGGCTCATCAACTCCTCCTACTCCAACACCAACGGCGGACGCGTCAACACCGCGCGCCCGCTCGGCGAGTACTTCTCCGGCGGCATCGTCGCCGTGGACCCGCGCACCAACAAGCCCGTGTGGCGCAAGGAGGGCGAGTGGTCGCTCGCCCACGGCAACGGGATCCTCACCACGGCCGGGCGCGTCATGTTCCAGGGCGGCCCCGACGGGGTGCTGCACGCGATGGACGACGCGACCGGCCGCGACCTGTGGAGCTGGCAGTGCGGCGCCGGCGTGCACACCAGCCCGGTCAGCTACGAGATCGACGGCGAGCAGTACATCGCGGTGTTCGCCGGGGGCAGCGGGCTGCCCTACCCCGACATCCCCAAGGGCGACCACCTGTGGGCGTTCAAGCTGCACGGGAAGGTCGGCCCGGCGGCCGCGCCCACCCCGCCGTCCAAGCGGAACCAGATCCGCACCGCGGCGGTCGCGGGAGCGGACGCGGGCAACACCGTCACCCTCGGCCGGATCTGGAACTCCGCCGCCGGCGCCCCCGGCGAGGCTGAGAACACCGTCGCGCAGAACGCCATGTCCCCGCAGAACATGACGGTGCCGGTGGGGACCGAGGTCACCTTCGTCAACCCGTCCGGCAACGAGCACTCGCACGGCGCCGCGTCGTTCTTCGAGCACGTGTTCAACTCCGGGCGGCTCAAGCCCGGCGAGACCTACAAGCACACCTTCACCAAGCGCGGCGAGTACTTCTACAACGACCCGGTCTTCCCGCAGAGCACCGGAAAGATCGTCGTCCAGTGACTCCCGGGGCCGGTGAGCCCCGGGCCCCTGCCGGCTCTCACGGCAGACCCCCACGGAAGGAGCAGAGATGACCCTGCACATCCCCGACGCCGAGACGGCGCACAGCGACGTCCACGACGCCCAGGACGCGGCCGTCCAGCGGACCGCCTCCTGGTCCACGCCCGACTACCAGGTGGTGGAGACCTCGCTCGAGGTCACCGCCTACTTCGGCGTCGAGATCTGATCCCACGCCGATGAGGGTGCGGATACTCGGCACCGCCGCGGGCGGCGGCGTTCCCCAGTGGAACTGCGCATGCGAGGGATGCGCCGCCGCCCGCGCGCACCCGTCCTGGCGCCGCCTGCACGCCTCGATAGCGATCGAGGCGTCCGGCGGACGCTGGTACGTGGTGAACGCGACACCGGACATCGCCGAGCAGATCGAGACGAGCACGGACCTGCGGCCGGGCCCGGGCCGGCGGCAGACCCCGGTGGCCGGGGTCGTCCTGACCGACGCCGAGCTCGACCACACGCTCGGCCTGCCGCGGCTGCGGGAGGCGCCGAGCCTGCACGTCATCGCCACCGCCGCCGTCCGCGACGCGCTGGCGGGCGGACTGCGGCTCGATCGTGTCTTGGCGCCGTACGCCGGGCTGACCTGGTCGGATCTCCCTGAGGACAAGCCCGTTGCCCTCGACGGCGGCGAGGACGTGGAGATCCGGGCCGTCAGAGTCTCGGGCAAGCGTCCCCGCTACGCGGTCGACCTCGACGTCCGCGATGGTGCCTGGTCGGCGGCGCTGCACGTCACCGACCGGCGCAGCGGCAAGAGCCTCGTGTACGCGCCGGCGGTCGCCGACTGGCCGCCGGGGCTGGACCGTGCGCTCGCCGCGGCGGACTGCGTCATCGTCGACGGGACGTTCTGGGACGACGACGAACCACGCCGTTCCGGGTTCACCGAGCGGACCGCCACCGAAATGGGACACCTGCCGATCAGCGGCCCGAACGGCACCGCGGAACGGCTCCGCGCGCTCCCCGCGACGCGGCGCCTCTACACCCACCTCAACAACACCAACCCCCTCGTCGACCCCGGCCACGACGGCCACCGCACCCTCGCCGGGATGGGGATCGAGGTCGCCTCGGAAGGCCTGGTGATCGAACTGTGAGCACGGCATCGGCGCGCGCCCCGCGCCGCACCGCCCGCCCCCTGCCCTGGACGCCCGGCGAGCTGGAGCACCGGCTGCGCGAGATCGCCGCCGAGCGCTACCACCACCGGCACCCGTTCAACCTGCGCATGCACGACGGCCTGCTCACGCCGGAGGAGCTGCGCTGCTGGGTGCTGAACCGCTTCCACTACCAGCGGCACATCCCGATCAAGGACGCCCTCATCCTCGCCAAACTCGACGACCGCGAACTGCGGCGCAGCTGGATCCGGCGCATCCACGACCACGACGGCCGCGACGGCGACGGGGACGGTCCGGGCGACGCCGGCGGGATCGAGCGGTGGCTGCGCCTCGGCGAAGCCGCCGGGCTGGACCGCGTGCTGCTGCTGTCGGGAGAGGGCGTCCTGCCCGGCGTCCGCCTCGCCGTGGAGGGCTACGTGAACTTCTGCCGCCTCGGCACCCCGCTGGAAGCGATCGCCTCGTCCCTGACCGAGCTGTTCGCCCCCGACCTGATGGTCACCAGGATCGGGGCCTGGGAACGCCACTACCCCTGGATCGAGCCGGAAGGGCTGCGCTACTTCCAGGTCCGCGTGCAGCAGGGCCGCCGCGACGCGGACGAGGCGCTCGCGCTGGTGCACCGGTGGGCGGAGACGCGCGCCGACCAGGAACGCGTGCTGGCCGCCTTCACCTACAAATGCGATGTGCTCTGGTCCCTGCTGGACGCCGTCGAGCACGCGATCGCCCTGAACTCCGGAGCCGCGGATGCGTACTGAGCATGTTCCGGCGACGTCGCCGACCGACCAGCCGCGGCCCGCACTCGTCCCCGCGGTCATGCTCCGCTATGACCGGGTCCGCCGCGCGGAGCTGCTGCTGATGCCCGAGCGCGCCGTCCTGCTCAGCCCGGAGGCGGGCCGCATCCTGCGCCTGTGCGACGGTCGCCGCACCATCGCGGACATCGTCGCCGCTCTCGCCGCCGACCATCCGGACGCCCCGCTGGAACGGGACGTCCCCGACTTCATCGCCAGGATCCGTGCGGAGGGGTGGCTGCGATGACCGGGACCGCCGCGCCGTGGGCGCTGCTCGCCGAGCTGACCCACGCGTGCCCCCTGCACTGCCCGTACTGCTCGAACCCCCTCGAACTGGTCCGCCGGAGCACCGAACTGGCGGCGGACGAGTGGGCGCGGGTCTTCACCGAGGCCGCCGACCTCGGCATCGTCCAGGCGCACATCTCCGGTGGCGAGCCGCTTCTGCGTCCCGACCTGGAAGAGATCGTCGCGGCGGCGCACCGTGCCGGTATCTACACCCAGCTCGTCACCAGCGGCCTCGGCCTCACCGCCGACCGGCTGGACGCGCTGGCCGGCGCCGGACTCAACAGCGTGCAGCTCTCGGTGCAGGACTCCGACCGGGAGAACTCCGACCTCATCGCCGGACGCACGTCATTTGCGGCGAAGGAAAAGGCCGCGGCAGTCATTCGCGCCGCCGAGCTGCCCTTCGGGCTCAACGTCGTCCTGCACCGGCACAACCTCGACCATCTGCCGCAGATCATCGAACTGGGCGAACGCTGGGGAGCCGACCGCATCGAACTGGCCAACGCCCAGTTCTACGGCTGGGCTCTCCGCAACCGGGAGACCCTGCTCCCCACCCGGGAGCAACTCGACCGGGCCAAGCAGACGGTGGCCGATAATCGAGCGAAGCCGGACGGTCCGGAACTCGTCTGGGTCCTTCCCGACTACTACGAGGGCGTCCCGAAACCGTGCATGGGCGGCTGGGGTGCCCGTTCCATCACCGTGGCGCCCGACGGCACCGCGCTTCCGTGCCCCGCCGCGTACGCGATGACCGACCTGCGGCCGCCCAATGTGCGCGACCATTCACTGGCGTGGATCTGGCAGCGGTCCGAAGCGTTCAACGCCTATCGCGGGACCGCATGGATGAGCGGGCCGTGCGGTGAATGCCCGCGACGCGAGACCGACTTCGGCGGATGCCGGTGCCAGGCGTTCGCGCTGACCGGCGACGCCTCCCGCACGGACCCGGCCTGCGCCCTGTCTCCCGACCACCATCTGGTCCGCGACCGTGCCGTCCATGCCGGGAGCGACGCGGGGACGGCGCCGGACTTCGTCTACCGCAGGCCCGGCGGCGCCCGCCTCGCCCAAGCGGCTCAGGAGGGCTGATGCGCGCCGGAGTTCTCAACGGGTTCACCGGAGCCGGGAACAGGCCGGCGCCGTGAACCATCCGGCACTGTTCGAGCCTTTGACCATCGGCCCGATCGAGCTCGGGAACCGGATCGTCTGCGCTCCGATGGAGCGCAACTACTGCACGGCCGACGGCGAATTGACGGACGCCTATCTCCGCTATCTGGAGGCGCGCGCCGAAGGCGGCGCGGCGCTGATCTTCAGCGAGGCCGCCTATGTGCGCGCCGACGGCAAAGGGCGCCCGCGTCAGATGGGAGTGGCGGAGGCACGCCACATTCCCGGGCTCGCGGCCATGGCGGAGGCGGCGCACCGCCATGGCGCGAAGTCGGGCGTCGAACTGAACCACGGCGGCCGCACGGTGCAGCGCCGGGTCAGCGGACTGCCTCCCGTCGCGCCGTCCCCGGTTCCGTGCGCACCCGCAGGCGGCGACATGCCGCGCGCTCTGGGGCGTGTGGAGATCCACGATCTCGTCGAGGCCTACGGGGCGGCCGCGAGGCGCTGCTGTGACGCCGGCGTCGACGTCCTGTCGGTCCACGCCGCGCACGGCTACCTGGTGCACCAGTTCCTCTCCCCGCTGACCAACCTCCGATCGGACGAGTTCGGCGAGCCGGCCCGCTTCCTCGCGCTCGTCATGGAGGCCGTCCGGGACGCCGCGCCGGGCCTCGCCGTCGGCATTCGGATCTCCGCCTTCGAAGGCGTGCCCGGAGGGCTCGACGCGGCACGGACCTTCGAGCTGATCGGTTCCCTTCCCGCCGGTGCCCTCGATTTCATCGACGTCTCGGCCGGCAACTACGAGGCCCCGCAATGGATGGTGCAACCGGGGGAGTGGCACCCGGGCCTGCTGGCCGAGCACGCCGCGCCTTACCGGCGACCGGGCCTGCCCGTCGGTGTCGCCGGAAGGATCACCCTTCCCGATGTCGCGCACGACATCGTGGCCGGCGGCAAGGCCGACTTCGTCAGCATGGCCCGCGCGCTGCACGCCGATCCGCAATGGCCGCGTCGCGTCCTCGACGGCGCCTCGTTCCGTCCCTGCATCGCCTGCAACCTGTGCATCGACAGTCTCCACGGCGGCGCGCCCGTCCCCTGCACGGTGAATCCGGACGCCGGCCTGCCCATCGGCGAGCCGTCCCGGCGGACACCGCGGCTCCGGGCACGTGCGGGAAGGGTGGTCGTCATCGGGGGAGGGCCCGCGGGAATGGAGGCGGCCCGCGTCGCCGCCGAGCACGGGCAGAAAGTCCACCTGATCGAACGTGAAGAAGAGCTGGGCGGTCAGTTCCTGCTGGCCGCCGGACTCGGCTGCAATCCCGAATACCGCCGCATCATCGACTGGTACGCGGAAGAACTCGACCGCCTGGACGTCATCTTGAGCACCGGCGTCGAGGGCGAGGCGGACCTGGTCGCCGGGCTCCGCCCCGACGCCGTCGTCATCGCCACCGGGGGAGGGGCGCGCGTCCCGGAGGTCGAGGGAGCCGATCGTCCGCACGTCATCGACATCAGGGAGTGGTTGCGCCGCCCTGGCGCGCTGCCGGAGCGATGCACGGTCTGGGGCGCCGATCAGGCCGCGATGGCCGTCGCCGACCACATCGCCGCCCAGGGCGGCGATGTGCAGGTCATCACCGACCGGCAGGCGCTGGCCCCCGAGGTCGGGCCGCGAGCGAGGATGCTCGCCGAGACCCGGCTGACGGAGAACCCGAAGGTGCGCGTTCTGCTCCGGCACCGCGTCCGTCGTATTGAAGCGGACCACATGGTGGTGGACGGTCCGGCCGGCCGTATATCCGTCCCGGCTCTCGGGCCTGTCCTCGTTTCACACGGCGTGATACCGGCCAAGACGCCGCCAGCGTCGCTGGCCGATGCGATCGGAGAACGGTTCTGCGTCGTGGGCGAAGCCGCGAGCGGGGAGACTTCCATGCGCGCCGCCATACGGGACGCCAGAACGGCGGCGGAAGCATTCTTCGGCGACGCGGGCCGGTAACCCGCCGGCCTCAGGTCATGCAGAGCGATCGGCGCCGGGTGTCCGGCGCCCGGCGCCGGTGAGGTACGCGACGACCATTTCCCCGATCATCTCCCGGTGGCGCTCCCGGTGCTCCGGAGCGGTCATGTCCCGGCCGAACAGCGTGCCGAACGTGTGCTGGTTGGCGATCCGGAAGAAGCAGAACGAGCTGATCATCATGTGGACGTCGATGGCGTCCGCCTCGGCGACGAAGTCGCCGGCGGCGCGCCCGGCGTCGAGGATCTGCGAGATCAGCTCCGCCACCGGGCCGCTGAGGTTCGGCAGGGCCTCCGACTTGCGCAGATGCTCGGCCTGGTGGATGTTCTCGATGCTGACGAGCTTGATGAAGTCCGGATGCGCCTCGTGGTGGTCGAACGTCAGCTCGGCCAGCGTCCGGATCGCCTCCACCGGCGCCAGGTGCTGGACGTCGATGGTCGCCTCCAGCTTCCGCACCTCGCCGTAGGCCTTCTCCAGCACCGCGATGTACAGCTTCTCCTTGCCGCCGAAGTAGTAGTAGATCATCCGCTTGGTGGTGCGCATGAGCGCCGCCATCTCGTCCACCCGGGCGCCGGCGTACCCGTGCCGCGCGAACTCCCGCTGCGCGACCTCGAGGATCTCCGCGCGGGTGCGGTCGGCGTCACGCTGGCGCTCGCCCGAGGCGGGGGTGACGGACTGCGACGACATGTGACTCCATGAGGCGGTTGCGGACGAGGACACATCCTATGGCGATCCGGACCCGGCCTCCGCTCGCTGACCACGAGTGGTCCCGGACGGCCCCGGCCCCCGGCTCAACCCGGGCCGCGGCGCGGCCGGGCGTGCTGGGCCGCCAGCCTCACCGGCGCGTTGACGGCACCGTAGCCGCGGTATCCGCCGATGCGCTGGACGATCTCGAAGAACACGCGCCCGGTCGTCTCGGTATAGAAATGCAGGAACTCGCCCTGCCCGTCCCGGTCGTAAAGGAGATTCAGCTCGCGGAGAAGCCGGTGCCTTTCCGTGCCGAGGTCGTAGCGGGCTTCGAGGTCGTCATAGTAGTTCGCCGGAATGGGGAGCATCTCGGTCCCCGACGCCCGGAACCGTCGCGCGGTCGCCACGATGTCCCGGCTGGCGAAGGCGACGTGCTGCCAGGCCAGGTCGTGCGAACCGTCGTGCGCGCCGACGTAGGCGACATTGAGCGCCACGCGCACCGCACCGTCCTCGGTGGACACCGCCCTGCTCCGCATGAGGCCGTACGGGTCGGGCAATTCGAGGCTCTCATGAGGGCGAAGCCCGAGAACGCTCCGGTAGAACAGCGACGCCTCGTCGAAGTGATGCCACGGCTGGGTGAGCGCCACGTGGTCGATATGCGTGATCTCGCCGGCGGCGGTGCCGGCGCTCCGCCGGTTCTCGGAGAAATCGTCGGTCCAGCTCGGATGGTCGGGACGGGCCGTCCGGCAGAAGAACACCTCGGTCCCGTCCGGCGCGGCGACGGCGTCCAGCGGAGCGTCATGGGGTCCTCGCATGCGCGGCAGGACCGGGGACAGCAGCGCCTCGGCGCGCTTGACCGACGCGGCCGGGTCCGGCGATTCCAGCCCGATCGCACCGAGCGCGGGACCGTCCGGGCTCTCCGCGCTCCCGCTGTTCACCAGCACGCGGGCCGTCCCCTGCTCCCAGAGTTCCACCGGCTTGCCGGCGTGGGTGCCCGCGCGGACGAACCCCAGAGCATCCAGCAGGTCGCCGAGTTCGCCCGTGTGCGGCGCGGCCAACTCGGCGAATGCGAACCCGCTCGGCACGACCGGCGGAGGTGGCGAAACCAGCCCGGTCACCGAATCGCCCGCGCGCATTCCCACCTGCTCTTCGAGCGCGATGAGCGAGCGCATGGCGTCCTGCGCCGTTCGCATGGAGGCCGCCTGCCGGAAGATGTCGTTGAACACCTCCAGCGACAAGGGGCCGTCGTATCCCGTCCGCAGAACATGCGCGACGAGCCCCGCCACATCCAGGTCACCCTGGCCGGGGAAACACCGGTAATGGCGGCTCCAATGCAGCACGTCCATCGGCAGCGCGGGAGCGTCGGCGAGCTGGAGAAAGAAAATCTTGTCGCCGGGGATCGTGCGTATGGCGTAGGGGTCGACGTCGCGCGCCAGGATATGGAAGCTGTCCAGGCACAGCCCCAGATTGGGGTGATCCGCCATCCGGACGATTTTCCAGGCGTGGAAATAGTCGCTGACGTGCCGTCCCCAGGCCAGCGCTTCGTAGGCGATCCTGATCCCGTGTTCCGCGGCGCGTTCCGCGAGAAGCCGGAGTTGCCCTGCGGCGAGCGCGTCGTCGTCGATCGCGGCCGGGGACACGCTCGAGCACACCAGCATCCGCGTGACGCCGAGCCGCTCCATCACCGCGAACTTGTGCTCCGCCCGCCGCAGCCCGGCCGCCAGCACGTCCGGCGGCACCGCCTCGAAGTCGCGGAACGGCTGGTACAGCTCGACGGCGAGCCCGAGGTCGGCCGCGCGACGCCGCACGTCCTCGGGGCTCAGGCCGCTCACGAGCAGGTCGTTCTCGAAGATCTCCACCCCGTCGAAGCCGGCGCCGCCGATCGCGGTCAGCTTGTCCGCCAGTGAGCCGCTGAGCGACACGGTCGCGATTGACCTGCGCATACCGCGATGAGCCCCCTCATAGTGGACGAACTAGTACGTTAGCCTACATCGCCACTGTGACCCACGACACCGCGCCCGCCGGGCCGCCGGCGCGAGAGCCGGATCAGGTGTCGCGGGACCGGGGGAAGGACACCGTGATGTCCAGGCCGCCTTCCGGGCGGGCCCGAGGGGTGAGCGCGGCGCCGTGAGCGCGGGCGATCGCGCGGACGATGGCCAGGCCGAGCCCGTGCCCGCCGTCATGGCGGATCCGCTGGGCGCCGAGTCGCTGGAAGGGCTGGAAGAGGCGGTCGACCTCGTCGGGCGGGACGAGCGGCCCGGTGTTGCCGACCGTGACGACGGCCTGCCCGCCGGACGCGGTCGTGGCGATCTCCACCCGGCCTCCGTCCACGTTGTGGCGGACGGCGTTGCCGACCAGGTTCGCCATCAGGCTCTCGGCCAGGGCCGGGTCGCCGGCGGCCGGCGCCGCAGTGAGGGTCGCGTCGATATGGACGTCCCGCCGGTCGGCTTCGTGGCGGTGGTCCGCGATGACCTTCCGGGCGATGGCGGCGAGATCGAAGGGCTCCCACCGCTCGATGCCGCGCTCGCCGCCGGCCAGGGTGAGCAGCGATGCGATGAGGCGTTCCTGCTGGTCGCCCCACTTGAGCGCCTTCTCGCAGGCCGACCGCAGCGACTGCGCGGTGGCGTCCGGCTCGGCGAGCGCGACCTGGAGCACGGTCCGCCCCGCGGTGAGCGGGGTCCGCAGTTCGTGGGAGGCGTTGGCCACGAAGTTCCGCTGCGCCTGGAAGGCCGCCTCCAGCCGTCCGAACAGGCCGTCGAGCGTCTCGCCGAGCTGGCGGAACTCGTCGCCGGGGCCGTCGAGGGCCAGCCGCTGGTGCAGGTTCCGCGCGGAGATGTCCTGGGCGGTCCTGGTGATCGTGCGCAGCGGCCGCAGGACCCGTCCGGCGATCAGCCGCCCGACCGCGACGGCGAGGACGACCAGGACCGCGACCATCGCCACGCCCGCGACGTTCTGGCTCGCGTCGTGGGCGACGGTGCCGATGGCGGACGAGTCGGCCGACCGGCCGCAGGGGGGTGGACGGTGCGGGACGGGCGGGGCGGCCGTGCACTCGCTCCCCACGAGGAAGTTCGGCTTGAAGATGACCGCGAGGGCGGCGAGGGCGGCGGCCGAGGTGCAGAACACGGCGGCGTAGAGCAGGGTGAGCTGGGTCCGCAGCGTCCGCTGGGGCAGGCGCATCACGGCTCTCCGATCTGGTATCCGCCCTCCCGGACGGTGCGGATGACGGGCGGGTCCCCGAGCTTGGCCCGCAGCCGGCGCATGGTCTGCTTGACCGCGGTGGTGAAGGGGTCGGCGGCCTCGTCCCAGACGCGCTCGAGCAGTTCCTCGGCGGACACGACCCGGCCGGCGGCACCGAGCAGGCACTCCAGCAGCGCGAACTCCTTCGGGCTGAGCTCCAGGCGCCGCCCGGCGCGGAACGCGATCCGGCGGCCGGGGTCGCAGGTCACGCCACCGCGTTCGAGCACCGGGGGCAGCGAGGTCGCGGGGCGGCGGCCGAGGGCCCGGATGCGCGCGACGAGCTCGGCGAAGTCGAAGGGCTTGGGCAGGTAGTCGTCGGCGCCCAGGCCGAGGCCCTCCACCCGGTCCCTGACCGTGCCGGCCGCGGTCAGCATCAGCACCCGGCTCCCGGACCGGTCGGCGGCCTGCCGCCGGCAGACCTCGTCGCCGTGCACCCCGGGCAGGTCCCGGTCCAGCACCACGACGTCGTAGCGGGTGCACGCGAGGCGGTCGAGCGCGGCGTTCCCGTCGAAGGCGACGTCGACCGCCATGCCCTCACGGCGCAGCCCGGCCGCGATCGCCGTGGCGAGGTCCTCGACGTCTTCGGCCACCAGCACTCTCATGATCGTCCGTGATCCTTCCGCGGCGCCGCCCGGCCCAGCGCGAGGGTATGCCGCCCGGCTCCGACGATGCCAGGCCACGGGTATCAGCCGGGTTTCAGCCGCCGGCACCGGGCCGATACCGGCGGCGGCGTAGAACCGCTTCCGACGGAACGTTCACGAGCCGGAAGGCGGCCGGATGAGCCAGGGGACGATCGAAGTCAGCGGCCTGCGCAAGCGGTTCGGGCCGACGACGGCGCTGGACGGCATGACGTTCACCGTCCGGCCGGGCCGGGTCACCGGATTCGTCGGCCCCAACGGCGCCGGGAAGTCCACCACGATGCGGGTGATCGTGGGCCTGGACGCGCCCGACGCGGGCACCGCGCTGATCGCCGGGCGGCCCTACCGGAGCCTGCGCCGCCCGTTGACCGTGGTCGGGTCGCTGCTGGACGCCGCCGCCGTCCAGCCGAGCCGCAGCGCCCGCGACCACCTGCTGTGGCTGGCCCGCTCGCAGGGGCTGGCCGCCGGCCGGGTCGACGAGGTGATCGGGAGGGTCGGCCTGGAACGGGTGGCCCGGCGCAGGGCGGGCGGGTTCTCCCTCGGCATGCGGCAGCGGCTGGGGATCGCCGCGGCGCTGCTCGGCGACCCGCCGGTGCTGCTGCTGGACGAACCGTTCAACGGCATGGACCCGGAAGGGATCGTCTGGATGCGCGGGCTCCTGCAGGCGCTGGCCGCCCAGGGACGCGCGGTGCTGGTGTCCAGCCACCTGATGGGCGAGCTGGAGGACACCGCCGACCACCTGGTGATCGTCGGCCGGGGCAAGGTGATCGCCGACCTCGGCGTGGCCGACCTGATCGCGACGGTGTCCGCCGGGCGGGTGGCCGTGCGGACCACCGCCCCGCCGCGGGCGACGGCCGTGCTGGCGGACGCGGGCGCCGCCGTCGCGGCCACCGGCCGGGACACCCTGACCGTCTCCGGGCTGCCGGCCGAGCGGGTCGTCGCGCTGCTCGGGGCCGGCGCGGTGCCGTTCTCGGAGGTGTCGGCGCACCGCGCGACGCTGGAGGAGGCCTACCTGGGGCTGACCCGGGACGCGGTCGAGTACCGCGCCGAGCCGGCCGCGGAGGGCACGCGATGACCGCGCCCACGATGACGCCGGGCAAGCCGAGGGCGCGGGCCCACCGCGCGGGGTTCGGCGCGCTGCTGCGGGCCGAGTGGACCAAGTTCCGCACCGTCCGGGGCTGGACGGTCGGCATGGTCATCGCGGTGCTGGTCACCGCGGGGATCGCGTTGCTCGACCACAGCTCGTGCGGCGGCGTGACCGCCCCGGGCGATGCGGCCGCCGCCGGTGCGGGCTGCTCCGCCCCGGTGGGGCCGGACGGCGAGGCCGTGACCGACGACTTCTTCTTCGTGCACCGGCCGCTGGACGGCGACGGCGGCATCACCGTCCGCCTGGCCTCGCTCACCGCCGGGCCGGGCCCGGCCGGTCTGCGGCCGTGGGCGAAGGCCGGGCTCATCGTCAAGGCGGGCACCCGCCCGGGATCGGCGTACGCGGCCCTGATCGTCACCCCCGGCCACGGCGTGCGGATGCAGGACGACTTCACCGGCGACATCAAGGTCTCGCCCGGCACTGTCTCGGCGGCGTCCCCGCGGTGGCTCCGGCTTTCCCGCTCCGGTGACACGCTCACCGGCTACCAGTCCGCCGACGGAACCCACTGGAGCGCAGCGGGAACCGTCCATCTGCACGGGCTGCCGGCGACCGTGCAGGCCGGAATGCTCGCCGCCTCCCCGGCGTCCGCGCAGTCCGGGTCCGCGCAGTCCCTCGGCGGATCGGGAGGAGGCGGCGCCCGCACCCTGGCCACCGCCCGCTTCGACCACATCGACCTGCGCGGCTCGTGGCGGGGCGGCGCCTGGACCGGGGCGAACGTGGGAGGCGGGTCCGGTGACGGCGCGTCGCCGGGCGCCGGGTTCCATCAGGCCGCCGGCACCGTCACCGTGACCGGGTCGGGGGACGTGGCGCCCTACGTGCCCGTGGTGGACGGGGGCGGCGTCGCCGTCGAACGGACCCTGCTGGGGGCGTTCGGCGGGCTGGTCGCGGTGATCGTCGTGGCGACGCTCTTCATGACCGCCGAGTACCGCCGGGGCCTGATCGCCGTCACCTTCGCCGCCGTCCCCGGACGCGGCCGGGTCCTGGCCGCGAAGGCCGTCGTGATCGGCTCGGTGACCTTCGCCGCCGGGCTCGCCGGGAGCGTCGCCGCCGTCCTGCTCGGCGAGCGGTTGCTGCGCTCCAACGGCGCTTTCGTCCTGCCGGTCGGCACGCTCACCGAGATCCGCGCGGTCGCCGGGACCGCGGCGCTCCTGGCCGTCGCCGCCGTCCTCGCGCTCGCCGTGGGCACGATCGTGCGGCACGGCGCCGCCGCGGTCACCGCCGTCGTCACCGCGATCGTCCTGCCGTACTTCTTCGCGTCCCCGCTGTCGGTGCTGCCCGCCGGGGTCTCGGACTGGCTGCTGCGGGTCACTCCGGCCGCCGCCTTCGCCGTCCAGCAGACCACCCCGCGCTACCGGCAGGTGGACGCCCCCTACACGCCGGGCAACGGCTACTTCCCGCTGCCGCCGTGGGCGGGCTTCGCCGTGCTGTGCGGCTACACCGTGCTCGCCCTGGTGCTGGCCGCCGTCCTGCTGCGCAGGAGGGACGCATGAGCCGCGCCCTGCGCGCGGAGTGGACGAAGCTGCGCACGGTGCCCAGCACGAACTGGCTGCTGCTCGCCGTCGTCACCGCGACCGTGGCGCTGGGCCTCGTGGCGGACGCGGCGGCCCGGTGCCCGTCCGCGGGCTGCCACCTGGATCCCGCGCGGACCGGCCTGACCGGGATCTACCTCGGCCAGGCGATCGTCGTCGTCCTCGCCGTGCCGGCCGTCAGCGGCGAGTACGGCAACGGCATGATCCACGTCACCTTCACCGCGATGCCCGGCCGGACCGTGGTCCTGGCCGCGAAGGCGGTCACCGTCACCGGCGCGACGCTGTCGGCGGGCGTCCCCGCCGTCCTGGGGTCCCTGCTCGCCGGACGGCTCGTCCTGCCCGGCCACGGCTTCACCGCCGCGCACGGCCTCCCGCCGTTGTCGCCGACCGACGGACCGGTGCTGCGCGCCGCCGTGGGATCGGTTCTCTACCTGGGGCTGATCGCCCTGCTCAGCGTGGGCGTCGCCGCCGCCGTGCGGGACGCCGCCACGGCCATCGGGACCGTCCTCGGCCTGCTCTACCTCCTGCCGATCCTCACCACCGTGCTCGGCGGCTCCGGCCTGGCACGGCACTTCCGGCAACTGTCGCCGATGACGGCCGGGCTCGCCGTCCAGGCCACCACCGACCTGCGCGGTATGCCCATCGCCCCGTGGGCGGGCCTCGGCGTCCTCGCCGGCTGGGCCGCCGCGGCGCTCCTCGCCGGCGGGCTGCTGCTCCACTTGCGCGACGCCTGACCTCCACCCTCGTCCTGTCGGGAACACCACCTTGACCGGCGGGGGGACGAGGCGCACAATCCTAACCATGTCGGTAGGAAATATAGAAAAGACACCTCCGTCGCGTCGTGGCCGGCTCTGAGAGAGGAATGACCGCGTGACCCTGACGTTCCACTGGTTCCTGCCCACCTACGGCGACTCGCGCTTCATCGTGGGCGGCGGCCACGGCCGGCCGGCCGGAGCCGCGTCCGGCGACCGGCGCGCCTCCATCGGCTACCTGTCCTCGATCGTGCGGGCCGCCGAGGAACTCGGCTTCACCGGCGCGCTCACCCCCACCGGCGCGTGGTGCGAGGACGCCTGGCTGACCACCGCGATGCTGGCGCGCGAGTCCGAGCGGCTGGCGTTCCTGGTGGCGCTCCGGCCGGGCCTGATCAGCCCGACGCTGGCCGCGCAGATGGCCGCCACGTTCAACGCGCACGCCCCCGGGCGGCTGCTGCTCAACGTCGTCACCGGCGGCGAGGCCCAGGAGCAGCGGGCCTACGGCGACCATCTGTCCAAGGACGAGCGGTACGCCCGAAGCGCGGAGTTCCTGACGGTCGTGCGGCGGCTGTGGGCCGGCGAGACCGTCACCCATCGCGGCGCGCACCTCGACATCGACGCCGCGCGGCTGGCGACCGTGCCCGATCCGGTCCCGCAGCTGTACTTCGGCGGCTCGTCCCCGGCGGCGGGGCCGGTCGCCGCCGAGCACGCCGATGTGTACCTGACGTGGGGCGAGCCCCCGGACGCGGTGAAGGAGAAGATCGAGTGGATCCGCGGGCTCGCCGCGGCCCACGGGCGCAAGCCGCGCTTCGGCATCCGGCTGCACGTCATCGCCCGCGACACCGCCGAGGAGGCGTGGCGGCAGGCGGGACGGCTCGTCGAGGCGCTGGGGGAGGACACCGTCGCCGCGGCCCAGGAGTCGCTCGCCCGCAGCGAGTCCACCGGCCAGAGCCGCATGCGCGCGTTGCACGAACGCGGCCGGGCCGACGGTTCGTGGCGCGACCCGCACGCCCTGGAGGTGGCGCCGAACCTGTGGGCGGGCGTCGGCCTGGTCCGCGGCGGCGCGGGGACGGCGCTGGTCGGCGGCCATGACGAGATCGCCGACCGCATCGCCGAGTACGCCGAGATCGGCATCGACGAGTTCGTCCTGTCCGGCTATCCGCATCTGGAGGAGCTGTACTGGTTCGGCGAGGGCGTCCTGCCGCGGCTGGCCCGGCGCGGCCTGTTCCCCGAGCCGTCCGGTCCCGGCGCCGGCCACACCGCCTTCCTGCCGAAGGAGGCCGCGCGATGACCGAACTCGGCCTGGACCTGCGCCGGGTCTACGGCGCCTACCCGACCGGCGTCGCCGTGGTGGCGGGTCTGGTCGGTGGGCGCCCCGCGGGAATCGCCGCCAGCTCGTTCGTCCCGGTGTCGCTCGACCCGCCCCTGGTGTCGGTGTGCGTCGCGCACACCTCGACGACCTGGCCGCTGCTGCGCGAGCTGCCCCGCATCGGCATCAGCGTGCTCGGCGCCCACCAGGAGCACGTCGGACGCAGGCTCGGCGCCCGCACGGGCGACCGGTTCGCGGGCGTCGACTGGCGCGCCACCCCCGACGGCTGCGTCCTCGTCGAGGGCTCGTCCGCCTGGTACGAGTGCACCGTGGAGGAGCAGTTCCGCTCCGGCGACCACGACATCGTCCTGTTCCGTGTCCACGACCTGGACGCCGCGCCCGACGTCCCGCCGCTGGTCTTCCACGCGAGCGCCTTCCGCCGCCTGGGCTGAACCGGCGGTGGAACGTTCGAAAGCCCCGTTCCGGCCGGGATGCGGGCTCGCCCGGCGGCCGGGCCGATGTGATTTCATACTTAATTGGTTGGTATTGACGGGAACATGGCCGGAGCCATACGTTCGCTGTGATCCGGCCACCGTGATGGGAGAGAACCCCGTGAGAGCGACGTCGAGCCCGTGGAGAACCGCCGCCGTCCTGGCGACCGTCCTGGCGGCGCTGACCGCGTGCGGATCGGGGGGCGGCGGGTCCGGCGACGGCGCCGGGACCCCCCGGACCGGCGGCACCCTGACCTTCGCCGTCGGGTCGGACGCGGGCTGCGCCGACCCGCAGCAGGTCGGCAGCAACGACACCATCTACTCGGTGCGCCAGCTGGTCGACTCGCTCACCGACCAGGACCCGTCCACCGGCAAGATCGTGCCCTGGCTCGCGCAGAGCTGGACGATCAGCCGCGACGCCCGCGCCTTCACCTTCCACCTGCGGCCCGGCGTCACCTTCAGCGACGGCAGCCCGCTCACCTCCGGAGTCGTCAAAGCCAACTTCGACGCCATCCCGAAGCTCGGCCCGCTGGGCCTGCTCGCGACGGGCTACCTCAGCGGCTACCAGGGCACCGACGTCGTCGACGACCTCACCTTCAAGGTCCGGTTCAAGCAACCGAACGCGCAGTTCCTGCAGGCCACCGCCACGCACTCGCTCGGCATCGAGGCGGCGGCCAGCGTCCGCAAGACGCCGCAGCAGCGGTGCGCCGAGGGCATCGTCGGGTCCGGGCCGTTCACGCTCCAGAAGTACGTGCCGAGCCAGTCGATCACGCTCGCCGCCCGCAAGGGCTACGCCTGGGGCTCGTCGCTGTGGAAGAAGCCGGGCGCCGCCTACCTCGACCGCATCGTGTTCAAGATCCTCCCCGAGTCGGGCGTGCGGACCGGCGGGCTCCAGTCCGGCCAGGTCGACGCCATCGGCAGCGTCGGCCGCGCCGACGAGTCGGCCCTCAAGGCGTCCGGCGTGCAGCTTCTGGCACGTGCCAATCCCGGCATCGTCTTCGGGCTCACCCCGAACAACACCCGGTCGCCGCTGGACGACGAGAAGGTCCGGCAGGCGATCGCGCTGGGCGTCGACCGGCAGCAGATCGCCCAGACCGTCTTCCCCGCCGGCACGCAGCCCGCCACCAGCGTCCTCGCGCACACCACGCCCGGCCACGTCGACACCGGCCTGTCGCACGACCCCGCGCGAGCCAGGTCCCTGCTCCAGTCCGACGGCTGGACGCCGGGCGGCGACGGCGTCCTGCAGAAGGACGGCAAGAAGCTCAGCGTGGCCGCCACCTGGGGGCGCGTCGCCGCCACCAACAAGCCGGCGCTGGAACTGCTCCAGCAGCAGCTGAGGACGATCGGCGTGCAGCTCACCCTCAAGGAGCAGCCGGTCGCGCAGCTCGCGCAGATCCAGACGTCCGGGAACTTCGACCTGGTGTTCGGCAACGCCACCCGCGCCGACCCCGACATCCTGCGCACCGCGTTCTCGACCAGGCTCTCCAACCCCTACAAGCTGCCCGCCACCGGCCTGGACGGCCTCCTCGACGGCCAGGCCGCCGAACCCGACCAGGCCAAGCGCCTCGACCTGGTGGCGCAGGCGCAGCGGCAGATCGTCCAGCACGCCTACACCATCCCGGTCGTGGAGCTGCAGACCGAGCTGGGCGTCGCGAAGAAGGTCCACGGCGTGCTGTTCGACGCGTCGAGCCGCATCCAGCTGCACGACACCTGGATCGGCTAGCCGCCACCGCCCGCGTTCGGAGAGAGGTGAACCGGAACAGATGCGACGTTACGCGGCCCTGCGCCTCGCGCAGGCGGCCGGAGTGCTGTGGGCGGCCTACACGGTGTCGTTCCTCGTCCTCGACCTCCTGCCCGGCGACCCCGTCTCGGCGATGGCCGGGCAGGGCGTCGACCAGGGGACCATCGACCCCGCGCAGATCGAGCGGCTGAAGAGCGAGTACGGCTTCGACAAGCCGATCCCGGTGCAGTACCTCGACTACCTCGGCAAGGCGCTGCGCGGCGACTTCGGCGACTCGGTGTCCACGGGGCGGCCGGTGACGTCGGTCATCGGCGACGCGCTCCCGCAGACGCTCCAGCTGGTCGCGGCGGGGCTCGCGCTCGCCGTCCTGCTCGGCGGCGGGCTCGCGATGGCGGCGACCTACACGTCCCGGCGATGGCTGCGGCAGCTGCTGCTGTCGCTGCCGCCGCTCGGCGTGTCGGTCCCGACGTTCTGGGTCGGCCTGATGCTCGTCGAGGTGTTCTCGTTCCAGGCGCGGCTGCTGCCGGCGTTCGGGAACGGCGGGCCGCGCGGGCTGATCCTGCCCGCCGTCACGCTGGCGATCCCCACCGGGGCCGTCGTGGCGCAGGTCCTCGCCAAGAGCCTGCTCACCACGCTGGACGAACCGTACATACAGACGGCCCGGGCGAAGGGGGCCGGACGGCCGCGGATCCACCTGCGGCACGCGCTGCGCAACGCCTCGCTGCCTGCCCTGACGGTGGTCGGGGTCCTGGTCGGGCAGCTCATCGCCAACTCGGTCGTGATCGAGACGGTCTTCTCCCGCAACGGCCTCGGGCGGGTCACCGCCGGCGCGGTCACCACCCAGGACATCCCGGTGGTGCAGGGCGTCGTGGTGTTCGGCTCACTGGTCTTCGTCCTGGTCAACCTGATCGTCGACCTCGTCTACCCGCTGCTGGACCCGCGGATCGCCGCCACGTCCGGCCGGCGCTGGAGTCCCGCATGAGCAGCACCCTCGACAACGGCATCGCGGCCGAGGCGGTCCTCGGCGTCCCGGTGGCGCCGGACGTGCCGGACGCGCCGGACGCGCCCGGTCCGGCCGTCCGCCGCCGCCGCGCCGGAGCCGCCCAGATCGCGCGCTTCCTCCTGCACCGCCCCGGACTCGTGCTGTCCATCGCCGTGATCGCGGCGGTCGTCCTGGCGTCGTTCTGGCCCGCCCTGTTCACCTCGCGCGACCCGCTGACCGGGGTCCCGGCGCAGAGCTTCCGGGCGCCGGGCGCCGGGCACTGGTTCGGCACCGACGAGCTCGGCCGCGACCTGTACTCCCGCGTGGTGCACGGCGCGGCGCTGTCGCTGAAGGCCACGCTGATCGCCGTCGCGGTGTCGTTCGCCGTCGGCGGGCTGCTCGGCCTGCTCGCCGGGTTCGCCGGGCGCTGGATCGACGACGTGCTGATGCGGTTCGTCGACGTGCTGCTGTCCATCCCCGCGCTGTTCCTGTCGCTCGCCCTGGTCACCGCCCTCGGCTACGGCACGGTGAAGGTCGCGGTGGCCGTCGGCATCGCCAGCGTCGCGACGTTCGCGCGGGTCATGCGGGCGGAGGTGTTGCGGGTCCGGCAGGCCGTCTACGTCGAGGCGGCCCGCTCCTGCGGGACGCGCTGGTACGGCGTGCTGGGACGGCACGTCCTGCCGAACGCGATCGGCCCGGTGCTGGTGCTGGCCACCCTCGACTTCGGCACGGCCGTGCTCGCGGTGTCGTCGCTGAGCTTCCTCGGGTACGGCGCCGCACCGCCGGCCCCCGAGTGGGGGACGCTCATCTCCGACGGCCGCAACTACCTCGCGAACGCCTGGTGGATGACCGCGCTCCCGGGGCTGACGATCGCCGCGACCGTGCTCGCGACGAACCGGATCGCGCGGGCGCTCGACGGCGAGTGGGCGAGGCGGCGATGACCGGCCAGGACGCCCCGGTCCTCGAGGTCGCCGGCCTGTCGGTCTCCTACCGGACCCGCACCGGCCGGGTGGAGGCGGCCCGGGACGTGAGCCTGGACGTGCGGGCCGGCGAGATCGTCGCGCTGGTGGGGGAGTCGGGGTCGGGCAAGAGCACCACCGCGCACGCCGTCACCCGGCTGCTCGCCGGCAACGCCTCGCTCGACGCCGGGCGCATCGCGTTCGGCGGCCGGGACCTGGCGGCCCTGTCCGAGCGGGAGCTGCGCACCGTCCGCGGCGCCCGGATCGGCCTCGTCCCGCAGGACCCGGGCGTCTCGCTGAACCCGGTGAAGCGGATCGGCGAGCAGGTCGCGGAGGTGCTGCGGCTGCACGGCCTCGCGACCCGCCGGTCCGCGCCCGCCGCCGCGGTCGAGGTGCTGGACCGCGCCGGAATGCCCGACCCGGCGGTCAGGGCGCGGCAGTACCCGCACGAGCTGTCCGGCGGGATGCGGCAGCGCGCGCTGATCGCCATCGCGATCGCCGCCGAACCGGAGCTGATCGTCGCGGACGAGCCGACCAGCGCCCTCGACGTCACCGTCCAGCGCCGCATCCTCGACCATCTCCAGCACCTCACCGATGAGCTCGGTGCCGCGGTGCTGCTGGTCACCCACGACCTCGGCGTCGCGGCGGACCGCGCCCGGCGCATCGTCGTGATGTCGCGCGGCCGCGTCGTCGAGGCGGGTACGGTCCGGCGGATCCTCGACGACCCGCAGGACGACTACACGCGCCGCCTGCTGCGGAACGCGCCCAGCCTCACCGCCGTCCGGCCGCGCCTCCGCCCGGCCGCCGCGCCGCCGGAGCGGTCGCCCGGCACCGGGGAAGAGGTGCTCGTTGCGGCCGAGCACCTCGTCAAGGAGTTCCCGCTGCCGCGGGGCAAGACCGTCCGCGCCGTGGACGACGTGAGCCTGACCCTGCACCGCGGCCGGACGCTCGCCCTGGTCGGCGAGTCGGGATCGGGCAAGTCGACCACGGCGCGGATGATCCTGCGGCTCGCCCAGCCGACCGCCGGACGGATCCTCTTCGACGGCGAGGACGTCACCACCGCGGGCGGCGCCGCGCTGCGGGGCCTGCGGCGCCGCGCCCAGCTCGTCTACCAGAACCCCTACGCCTCCCTCGACCCGCGCTTCTCCATCGGCGAGGTGATCACCGAGCCGCTGCGGGCGTTCCGGATCGGCGACCGGGCGTCCCGCACGGCCCGCGCCCGCGAGCTGCTCGACCGCGTCGCGCTGCCCGCCTCGACGCTGGAGCGCCGGCCCGCCGAGCTGTCGGGCGGGCAGCGCCAGCGGGTCGCGATCGCCCGCGCGCTCGCGCTGGAACCCGACCTCGTGGTGTGCGACGAGCCGGTCTCGGCACTGGACGTGTCCGTCCAGGCGCAGGTGCTGGAACTGCTCGCCGAACTCCAGGACGGCACCGGGGTGGCGTACCTGTTCATCTCCCACGACCTCGCCGTCGTCCGGCAGATCGCGCACCGCGTCGCGGTCATGAAGGCCGGGCGGGTGGTCGAGACCGGCGCGACCGGCGCCATCTTCGGCGGGCCGGCCCACGACTACACCCGCGAACTGCTCGCCGCCATCCCCGGCGGGACCACGCACACCGACGACCCAGCCACGCTGCTCACGAAGGAGCGGACATGACCGCACAGACCACCACCAGCACGGTGACCGACCAGTTCGCCGAGGAATGGCGCGCCTGGCACGCCGCGCACGAGGCGCACCTGGCCGACCCGCACGGCTTCCTCGCGATCACCGGGCTGCACTGGCTCGACGAGGAACCGCGCCGGTTCGCCGGCGCACCGGGCCTCTGGTGGACGGGGGCCGAGGGCGTGATCGTCGTCCTCGGCGACGGCGAGGAACTCCTCGTGGACGGCGAGCCGGTGCGCGGCGAGCACCGGTTCGGCGTGCTGCCCGAACGCAGCGGCGTGACCCCGCTGTGGGGCGACGCGGCGATCGAGGTGGCCAAGCGGGGCGGGCACGACATCATCCGGCCGCGCCACCCCGACCACCCGCTGCGCACCTCCTTCCGCGGCACGCCCGCCTTCGCGCCCGACCCCCGGTGGTCGGTCACCGGCCGCTACGTCCCCTTCGACGAGCCGCGCCCGACCACCGTCGGCGCCGCCGTCGAGGGGCTCCAGCACGTCTACGACGCCCCCGGCCGGATCGAGTTCGAGCTGGCCGGCCGGCCCCTCGCCCTCACCGCGTTCAACGGCAAGGAGCCCGGCGACCTGCTCGTGCTGTTCACCGACGCGACGTCCGGCGTCACCACCTACGCCGCCAACCGCGCGCTGTTCCTCCAGGCGCCCGCCGCCGACGGCACGGTGACCCTCGACTTCAACCGCGCCCACAACCTGCCCTGCGCCTACACCGAGTTCGCCACCTGCCCGCTTCCGCCCGCCGAGAACCGGCTGCCGGTGGCGGTCGAGGCCGGCGAGAAGATCCCCTACGAGCGCGGCTGACCGATGGGCGCGATCCGTTCCCTGTCCTTCCTCACCCCCGGCAACTACCCCGACGACGACCCGCGCGCCGGCCTGGAGGCGACGCTGCGGCTGTTCGAGTTCGGCGAGGCCGAGGGGTTCGACGGCGCCTGGATCCGGCAGCGGCACCTGGAGCACGGCGTCTCGTCGGCGGCGGTGTTCCTGGCCGCCGCGAGCCAGCGCACCGGCCACGTGGAACTCGGCACCGCGGTGATCCCGATCGGCTACGAGAACCCGTTCCGCCTCGCCGAGGACCTCACCACCGTCGACGTGCTGTCCGGCGGGCGGCTCCAGGCGGGGTTCAGCACCGGCATGCCGCACGCCGACCTGCTGGGCGACCTCGTCCACGACGGCGACTGGCGCGACTACGACCTCGCCTACGGCCGGATCGCCCGGCTGGCCCACCACCTGCGCGGCGAGTACCTCGGCGGGCCCGACACCGTCATCCACTCGCCGGGCAACGTGCAGCGGCCCCGGCTCCAGCCGCACAGCCCCGGCCTGACGGACCGGCTCTGGTACGGCGGCGGCAGCCTGCGCTCGGTCCGCTGGGCCGCCGAGCAGGGGCTGAACCTGCTGACCGGCAACATCGTCCAGGGCGAGGGCACCGACGACTTCGTCGCGGCGCAGCTCGCGCTGATCGCCGAGTACCGCCGGCTGCTGCCGCCGGGCCGCCCGGGCCGGATCGCGCTCGGCCGGGTGATCGTCCCGCTGGACGGCGCGGACGCCGCGACCCGCGAGCGCTATCGGCGCTACGCGGCGGCCCGGCACGAGCGCACGCTCAAGCCGACGGGGGAGCGGCGGATCCTGTTCGCCCCCGACCTCGTCGGCACGTCCGACGAGATCGTCGAGCGGCTGCGGGCCGACGCCGCCGTGTCGGCCGTCTCCGAGCTGCGCCTGGAACTTCCCTACGAATTCGACGAGCACGACTACGAGCAGATCCTCTACGACGCCCGCACCCTGATCGCGCCCCGCCTCGGCTGGCGTCCCGCGACGTCCGGTGTGGGCTCGGCGGGGATCCCGGCCTGACAGAACGATTGGTGAAGCATGGCATTCCTCGTCCTGGTGGGAAATCCACGACCGCAGTCACGGACGCTCCAGATCGCACGGGAGGCGGCCGCGGCGGTCGCCGAAAGGGCCGGTGACACCGGCGCGGCCGACGTCGTCGACCTGTCCCTTCTCGCATCCGGGCTCCTCGACCCCGCCCCGGCGCCCGAGGTGGCGAGCGCCCTGGAGCAGGTCGCCGCCGCGGACGTCCTGGTGGTGGCGAGCCCCACCTACAAAGCGACCTACACCGGGCTCCTGAAGGTGTTCCTCGACCGGCTCCCCGGCGGCGCGCTCGCGTCGACGGTGGCGCTGCCGCTGCTGGTGATGGGCGATCCCAAGCATTCGCTCGCGGTCGAGGTGCATCTGCGCCCGCTCCTGGTGGAACTGGGCGCGACCGTACCGACGCCCGGCCTGGCGTTCCTGGAATCGCAGGTGCCGGACGCCGCCGGAGTGCTCGGCGCGTGGGCCGATCTGGTCGCCCCGCAGGTGTCCGCCGCGCTCGCGCAGCGCAAGGCCGCAGGAGTCGCATAGTGCCCGCGAAACAGATCCATCTGGCGGCCCATTTCCCCGGCGTCAACAACACCACCGTGTGGTCGGATCCCCGATCGGCCAGCCAGATCGACTTCGGTTCCTTCGTCCACCTGGCCGAGACCGCCGAGCGCGGCAGGTTCGACTTCTTCTTCCTCGCCGAGGGGCTCCGGCTGCGGGAGATGAAAGGACGCATCCACGACCTCGACGTGGCCGGGCGGCCCGAGTCGCTGACCGTGCTGTCCGCGCTGTCGGCCGTCACCACCCGCCTCGGCCTCGCCGCGACCGTCAACTCCACGTTCAACGAGCCCTACGAGGTGGCCCGCCGGCTCGCCACCGTCGACCACCTCAGCGGGGGCCGCGCCGCCTGGAACGTCGTCACCAGCTGGGACGAGTTCACCGGCGAGAACTTCCGCCGCGGCGGCTTCCTGGCCGAGGCCGACCGCTACGCCCGCGCCGCCGAGTTCCTGCACACCGCCCGCGAGCTCTGGGACTCGTGGGCGGACGCCGACCTCGTCGCCGACCCGGCGGCCGGGGAGTTCGCGCGGCCCGGCGCCGGCGCGTTCGCGCACCGCGGCGCGCAGTTCGACATCGCCGGCCGGTTCAACGTGCCGCGCCCGCCGCAGGGCCATCCCGTGATCATCCAGGCGGGCGACTCGTTCGAGGGACGCGAGTTCGCCGCCGCGGACGCCGACGTCATCTTCAGCCGCCACGGCACGCTGGAGGACGGCCGGGCCTTCTACAAGGACGTCAAGAGCCGCCTCGCCCGGTACGGCCGGCACCCGGACGAGCTGAAGATCATGCCGGCCGTCACCTACGTGCTGGGCGACACCGAGCAGGACGCGGCCGAGCGCGCCGCCGAGATCCGCCGCGCACAGGTCTCGCCGCAGAACGCCATCGCGTTCCTGGAGGGCTACTGGGGGCGGGACCTGTCGGCCTACGACCCCGACGGACCGCTCCCCGACGTCGAACCCGACCTCGACGAGGGCGTCTCGAAGGGCCGCGCGCAGTTCCGCGGCGACCGCGGCGAGGTCGTCCGCAAATGGCGCGCGCTGGCCGCCGAGCGCGGCCTCAGCATCCGCGACCTGGTCATCGAGACCACCGGGCGGCAGACGTTCGTCGGCACCCCGCGGTCGGTCGCCGACCAGATCGACGAGTTCGTGCAGACCGACGCCGCCGACGGTTTCGTCTTCGTCCCGCACCTCACCCCGGGCGGCCTGGACGACCTGGTCGACCGCGTCGTCCCGCTGCTGCAGGAGAAGGGCGTGTTCCGCACCGACTACACCGGGCCCACGCTGCGCGACCACCTCGGTCTCCGGGTCCCGCGCGCCCGCTCGCGCCGATCAGAAAGGGAGGCGTCATGACCGGCCTGCACCTGTCCGTCGCGCTCAACGACGCCGGCTGGCACCCCGCCGCCTGGCGCGACCCGGCCGCCCGCCCCGAAGCCCTGTTCACCGCCCGCTACTGGACGGACCTGGCCGCCGAGGCCGAGCGCGGGCTGCTCGACTTCCTCACCATCGAGGACTCCCTCGGGCTCCAGTCGTCCGCCCCGACGGCGCCCGACGACCGCACCGACCAGGTCAGGGGCCGTCTCGACGCGCTCCTGCTGGCCGCCCGGCTCGCGCCCGCCACGTCGCGGATCGGGCTCGTCCCGACGACCATCACCACGCACACCGAGCCTTTCCACGTCTCCATCGGCATCGCGTCCCTGGACTACGCGAGCCGAGGGCGCGCGGGCTGGCGGCCGCAGGTCGCGGGCGCCCGGCTCACCGACGCCGCCCACTTCGGCCGCCGCACCTTCCCCGAGTTCGACCTGCCCTGGTTCGCGACCCCGGAGGGGAAGGCGTTCAGCGCCGAACTGTTCGGGGAGGCCGACGACTTCGTGGAGGTGGTGCGGCGGCTATGGGACAGCTGGGAGGACGACGCCGAAATCCGCGACGCCGCGACCGGCCGATTCCTGGACCGCGACAAGCTGCACTACATCGACTTCGAGGGCCCCCATTTCAGCGTCCGCGGACCGTCGATCACCCCGCGCCCGCCGCAGGGCCAGCCGCTCGTCACCGCGCTCGCCCACGACGTCCGCCCGTACGAGTTCGCCGCCCGCAGCGCCGACGTCGTCTACGTCACCCCGCACTCGCGCACCGACGCCGTCACCATCATCGCCCAGGTCCGCGAGGCGGAACGGACCGTCGTCCGGGCCGGCGACCCCCTGAAGATCTTCGCCGACCTGGTCGTCTTCCTGGACGCGGCGCCCGGCGCCGCGTTCGCCCGCAAGGCCCGCCTGGACGACCTGGACGGCGCCGTCCTCACCTCCGACGCCGAGATCTTCGCCGGCACCCCCGGCGAGCTGGCCGACCTGCTGCTCGACTGGCGCGACGCGGGCCTGGACGGGTTCCGGCTCCGCCCCGGCGTCCTCCCGTCCGACCTCGCCGCGATCACGCGCGGCCTGGTGCCCGTCCTGCAGGACCGCGGCGTGTTCCGCGACGGCTACGACGCCGCGACCCTGCGCGGCCATCTCGGCCTGTCCCGTCCCGCCAACCGCTACGCGGCGACATGAGCCGGGAGGCGCCCGTGACCCCGCTGTCCATCCTCGACCTCGCGCCGGTCCCCGCGGGCGGCACCGCGCGCGACGCCCTGCGCAACACCCTCGACCTGGCCCGGCGGGCGGAGGCCGCCGGCTACCACCGGTACTGGCTCGCCGAGCACCACCTGGCCCCCGGGGTGGCCAGTTCGGCGCCGCAGGTCCTGATCGAGGCGGTCGCCGCGGCCACGTCCCGCATCCGCGTCGGGTCCGGCGCCGTGCAGACCGGCCATTGGACGCCGCTGTCGATCGTGGAGCAGTTCGGCACCATCGACGCGCTGCACCCCGGCCGGATCGACCTCGGGCTCGGCCGCTCCGGGCAGCGGCGCGCCGAGGCCGCCCGCGGCGCGGCCGCCCCGCCCCCGCCGGCCCGCGAGGCACGGAAGGCCGAGGTGGTGGACGGCCTGCTCATTCCCGAGCCGTTCGACTTCACCAGGCTCGCGAAGTCCCCGGTGTTCGACCTGCACGGCGCCCTGCTCCAGCAACCGGGAGCCGAGGCGCCCGACTTCGCCGGCATCGTGGACGACATCGCCGCGCTGATCGGCGGCACCTACGCCAAGGGCGACACCGAAGCGCACGCCAATCCAGGTGAGGGTGCTGAACTGGAGCTGTGGATCCTCGGCAGCAGCGGCGGCGAGAGCGCACGTGTCGCGGGTGAGCGCGGGCTGCCCTTCGCGGCGAACTACCACGTCAGCCCATCGAACGTGCTGGAGGCCGTCGAGGCGTACAGGGAGGCGTTCAAGCCGTCGGACGTGCTGGACGAGCCGTACGTCGTCGTATCAGCGGACGTCGTGACGGCGCCCACCGACGAAGAGGCCGAGGAGCTGGCGTCGCCGTACGCGCTGTGGGTGCACAGCATCCGGTCGAGGCTCGCGGCGATCCCGTTCCCCACGCCCGCGCAAGCCGCCGCGCACCGGTGGCGTCCCGAGGACCTGGAGCTGGTCGCCGACCGCGTCGACACGCAGTTCACCGGCGCCCCCGAGACCGTTGCCAGGAGTCTGCGGACCCTTCAGCGCGTCACCGGCGCCGACGAACTGCTCATCACCACGATCACGCACGATCACGCCGACCGCGTCCACTCCTACGAACTCCTGGCCGACGCGTGGAACCGCACGGCCGACCACCCGTGATCAACTGCCGCCTGCGGGCTCCCGCGGTTCCCGGGCGGCGGGTTCGGTGACGTCCATGCGCAGGCGGGTCAGCGTCGAGGTCCTGATCCGCCACGCGCCGCCGGCCTTCTCATAGGTCTCGTGGTAGTGGCCGAAGCCGACCAGTTCGCCGCCGTCGGCCCATTGGATCCGGTCCTCCATCGCCCAGATCCCGGCGGCGGTGGAGGGGGAGGTGAGGGTGATCTCCGGGGTGTGGCAGTGGTGCACCGTCACCTGGCCGGCCAGGGTCTCCTCGAGAAAGGCCATGAAGGCGTCGGCGCCGGTGACCACGCCGCCGCCCGAACCGGTGGTGTCCACCACCACGTCGTCGGTGAAGACCCGGCGCATGGCGTCCCAGTCCTTGGTGTCCATCGTGCGGCAGTAGCGGGCCTTCAGCTGCTTGATCGCCTCGATGTCGTCCACGGTGCCTCCGGTCAGGGGCGGGGCGCGTGGCGGGAGGCCTGGGTGGGCAGGTCGGCGTAGGTCACGATGCCCGGACGTGCCGCCACCACGGCCGGGATGGCGTTGACGACCGGCATCGCGGTGATCACCGAGCCGATGGCGAGCATGTCCTCCATGCTCATCGACGCCATGTCCTGCGGGAGCACCTCCACCCGCAGGTTCACCTGCGGATGGCCCCGCACCTCGATGAGGTAGGCCATCGCGACGTCCCAGGCGGGATCGAGGTCGGGCGTGACGGTCCAGCGGACGTGCGCCTCGACGGCGTCCGCGCCGCCGCGGGCGCCGATCCACCGGACGTCCAGCCCGGCGACGGTGCCGCTCTTCACCACGCGCCCGGGGATGTCCAGGTCCTTGGTCGCGTGGGCGAACTCGACCTCGCAGCGGACGTCGTCGAGCGCGGTGCCGAGAAGCTCGGCGAGGGCCTCGACGGCGTCGCCGAAGGGGGCCGTGGCCTTCCGGACGTCGTCGGCGTGCCCGGCGTCGCCCGCCGGGCGTCCCCAGCCGAGGTCGTCCTGGTTCGCGTCCGCGGCCCACAGGCCGATGTCGAACGACTCGAACACCGTGACGTGGTCGACCTGCCGGCAGACGCCCGAGGCGACCGCGGCCAGCTGGTCGGCGTAGCCGGGGTTGACGCCGCTGCCGAACAGGCTCGCGCCCCCCTCGCGGGCGGCCTCGTCGAGCGCGGCCCGCGCCGCTTCGCCGTAGGCGCGCCCGGTGAGGAACGAAGCGGTCGTGAGGACGTTGATCCCCGCCCGCAGCAGCCGCTCCAGGTGCCCGACGTCGGGATGCAGCGGCATGTACAGGACGCAGTCCGGCGCGAGTCCGATGATCTCCTCGACGTCGTCGGACGCGAGGACCCCGACCGGACGGCCGAGCCCGGCGAGGTCGCCGGCGTCCCGGCCCGCCTTCTCCTTGCTGTGGGCGTACACGCCGACGAGTTCCAGGTCGGGGCGCTCGACGACGGCCGCGAGCGACTGGCGTCCGATGTTGCCGGTCGTCCACTGCACCACGCGGATGGGGCGGTCGGGCGTGCGTTCCACGGTGCCTCCCTGGCGAGGGGTCGCCCGAAGCGGCGGCCACTGACCGCGGCACGCCCCGTGCGGGCGTCCCACCACTCGCTGGCGTGGCCTCACCCTAGGCATGGATTCTGACCGCGGTCAACATTCTGCCGATCACCGGCCTCGATAGTCTGTCTTGGTATGAGGGAGAACGAAGCGGTCGACGGCCGTGCGACACGTGCTGACCAGGGTCAGCGACGGACGAACCTGGCGCAGTCCCGCTCCCGCGAGACCAGGCACTCGCTCCTGCAGGCGGCGATCGCGCTGTGGCGCACCAACGGCTTCGCCGGCACCACGGTGGCCGACATCTGCCAGGCCGCGGGGGTCTCCAAAGCGCTGTTCTACTTCTACTTCCCGCGCAAGGAGGACGCCCTCCTGGAGGCCGGCTTCCTGTCCACCAGGGACGCGCGGCGGACGTGGCGCGAGCTGGTCGCCGAGCCCTACGACCTCTTCGAAGTGATCACCGCGGTGCTGGCCGCGCTGGAGCGGACGATGCGCCGCAACCCCCCGGAGCTGCTCGTCGAGACGACCCTGGAGGGGTACCGGGCCGAGCAGCGGGCGCTGGCGGAAGGCTCCTCGCGGGAGCACCACGCGACCCGGTTCCTCTTCCTCGAACTCCTGGAACGCGCCCAGGCCGACGGGAAGCTCCCGCCCGAGGCGGACGTGCTGCACATCGCGCGCGTCGCCCAGTCGCTCCTGGAGTCCGGCACCCGGCACTGGGCCGCCGGCGAGTACGGCGAGCGCGGCTTCGCCGAGGTGGTCGGCCACGACATCGCGGCGTTCATCGTCGGCTGCGACCGGATCGGGCGGCGGACGCCGTAGCCGGCTCGGATTCCGCGGTGTCTCCCCGCGGGCGCAACCCTGCCGTGACCAGCGGGATCAGCCTGCGAGTACCCCGGTGTTTGGCATTCGCACCCACATTTCCTCCAGGGAGTCGCTCAGTTCCCCACATAAAAAAGCCGTGGGCGCCCTCCTACAGTGACTCCACCTTAGAGAAACGCTGCCGTTTCGCTAAGGAGGCCGGCTTAGCTCACCCCCCACCCCCCGGGAGCCGCCATGAAACCCCAGTCGTGCCATGCGATGCCGACCGTCGACGTCACGCCGGCGGCGCCGGCCCGTGACCGGTCCCGTCGATGGAAGGCGGGCGGATTACTGGCCGTCGCGGCGGTCGCGGCCTCGCTGGTCTCGGCACCGGCCGGCGATGCCGGACGGGCGATGGCGGACCCCGAGGTCAGCGCGGCCGTGCCGCGGGCGGCGTGCGGCCCGGGCTCGTCACCGGAGACCGGCCTGCAAGGGCAGGTGCCGATCGCCGACCGCACCAGCGGCCGAAGCCAACGCGGCTACTCGTGCAACCTCGCCCTGCTCAGCCGGTACCAGGGGCAGGGCCAGGGAACGGTCGGGGCCTCCTACGGCCACTGCCAGTACCTCGGGACGATCCTGCCGAGCGCGCTGACCGCGAAGCACAAGGGCGTCAACGTCATCGACATGTCCGACCCGCGGCACCCGCGGCTCAGCGACTCGCTGATCAGCCCCGCCACGCTCGGCGGCACCTGGGAGACCCTCAAGGTGCACCCGGGCCGCGGACTGCTCGCCGCGGTGTCGGTCGGCGCCGCCACCGGCGGGTTCTTCGTCTCGGTGTACGACGTCAGGACCGACTGCGCCCACCCGAGGCTGCTCAACGGAATCCACGGCACCACGCTGACGATGCCCGGAGCCTTCCCCGGCCACGAGGCGAGCTGGTCCCCCGACGGACGCACCTACTGGACGACGGGCCTGCTCGGCGGCGCCATCGCGGCGCTGGACATGTCCGACCCGCACGCGCCCAAGGTGGTCTACAACGGCCTCACCGGGATGATCAACCACGGCGTCAACGTCAGCGCCGACGGCGACCGGGTGTACGTCGCCAGCTCCAGCATCCCCGCCGGCGTCACCATCTTCGACTCCAGCGACGTCCAGCGCCGCAGGCCGCACCCGCAGCTGCGCCGCGTGTCGGAGACGACCTGGAGCGACGGCATCGTCACCCAGTTCGCCCAGCCGTTCACCGACCACGGCCGGCCCTACATGCTGGCGGTCGACGAACTCGGCTCCGGCGGCGCCCGCGTCTTCGACATCTCCGACGACCGCCGCCCCCGGCTCGTCCGCAGGCTCAAACTGGAGATCGACCGGCCGGAGAACATCCGCGTCCGGGGCGCCGACACCGCCAAGAACGGCATCTTCGGGTACGACTCCCACTACTGCACCCTCGACCGTCCCACCGATCCCACCGCGCTGGCCTGCGGATGGATCCAGTCGGGCATCCGCGTGTTCGACATCCGCACCCTGACCCGGCCCCGCGAGATCGCCTACTTCAACCCGCCCGCGCAGGTCGGGCAGCGCGGCCGGCTGGCCAACTCCGCGCACGCCTTCGTGCCGTTCGGGGCCTACTTCTCCGACATCGTCAACGACTACCCCGGCAAGCCCGCGCCCTACACCGGCGAGACCGACATGACCGCCGACTGGTGCATGTCCCCACCGCGCTTCGACGGCGACCGGCTGTGGGTGTCGTGCGACGACAACGGCGCGCTGCTGCTGCGCTTCATCAACCACGCCTACCCGCTGCGATGAACCGGCGGCGGCTCACCGGCCAGGTGTTCTCGGCCACCGCGTTCATGGTGATCGGGGCCGTGGCGGCGACGCTGCTGTTCGGCGCCGGACGCGCCCCGGGTTCCGCGCGGACCCCGGCCGCCGGGACGGTCGACATCGGGTTCAGCCAGGACATGATCGTCCATCATCAGCAGGCCGTCACGATGGCGCAGGCCGTCGGCGGCCGGGTCAGCGCGCCGGTGGCGCAACTGGCCGCCGGCATCGAGCTGAACCAGCTCAGGGAGATCGGGCAGATGCAGGGCTGGCTGTCGTTGTGGAACGCCCCGCAGGTGCCCTCCGGACCGTCCATGACCTGGATGGCCTCCGGACAGGACCACGGGCACGGCGGTCATGCCGCCTCGGCCGCGTCCGGCGGCCGGGCCGGCGGCGACACGATGCCCGGCATGGCCTCGGTCCAGGAGATGCAGCGCCTGGGGGAGACCAGGGGCAGCGCCGCCGACGCCTGGTTCCTCAAGCTCATGATCCGCCACCACGAGGGCGGACTGATCATGACCACGGCCGCGGCGCGGACGGCCACGCTCCCGCAGGTCCGGTCGCTGGCCACGCTCCTCACCGCCGAGCAGCGCCAGGAGACCGCCACCATGACCGGCCTGCTCTCGGCAATGGGGCAACGCCCCTTCGCCGCCCCCGCTCACGGTTGAGCACCGACTCCATCCGGGAGGAGAGTTCGTGGTGTCTCTGTCCTTGTCAGAACCGCCCATCCTGCTCACCGACCCCCTGAACCCCCGCCACCGGTCCCCCCACCGGCTCGGGGACCTGCTGCGCCCGCACATCGAACCGGTCACCGAGGAGATCGCCCAGGAGATCCGCAGGCATGTGCCCGCGTTCGCGCTGCCCGCCGACGGCCACCCCGGCTGCCAACTGCTCGCCATGGTCGGCCTGACCGTCCGCGGTTTCGTCGATTCGGTGGACGAGCCCGCGCCCGACCTCGCGCCCATCACCGAGGGCTACCGGCGGCTCGGCGTCCGCGAGGCCCAGCACGGCCGCGGGCTCGACAACCTGGAGGCCGCCCTGCGGCTCAGCAGCCAGATCGTCTGCCGGCGGCTCATCCACCAGACCCGGATCCTCGACTCGCCGCACGACGTCCTGGCGATCCTCACCGAACGGCTCTTCCAGTTCCTCGGCCGGCTCGTCAACGCGGCCGCCCGGGGCCACGCCGCGGCCCACCACCGGCTCACCACCGAACGCGAGCAGCGGCGCGCGTACCTGCGCGACGCCATCGTCGCCGACCCGCCCACCAGCCGCGAGGCCGTCGTCGAACTGGCGGGGGCCGCCGGGTGGACGGCGCCCGACACCGTCTGCGCGATCGTGCCGCACTCACCGGCGAGCGTCACGCGCCTCCTGCCGCCGACCGTCCTGACCGACTGGTCCGGGCATGCCCCCTACCTGATCGTGCCCGACCCGGAGGGCCCCGGCCAGCGGCTCCTCATGGACCGGCTCGCCGAGAGCTGCCCGGGGACGATCGGACCCGCCGTCCCCCTGGAACGCGGCGCGAACTCCCTGCGCTGGGCCCGCCGCGGCGCCGCGCTCGTCAGCGAAGGAGCGCTGCCCGCGGCGGGCGCCGTCCGCTGCGTCGACCACATAGCGACCCTGACCGCCCACCTCGGCCGCGACCTGGTCGACGCGGCGGCACCGCAGTACCTGCAACCGCTCCTGGAGGAGCCCACCCCGCGCCGGGAGACCCTCGCCGAAACGCTGCTGTCCCATCTCACCCACGGCGGCAACGCGGTCAACGTCGGAAAGGAGCTGCACATCCACCCGCAGACCGTCCGCTACCGCATGCGGGTGATCCAGAACCTGTTCGGCGGAGAGCTTCCGGGCCCGGAGTCCAGGCTCGCGACGATGATCGCGCTCAACGCCCTGCTGCACTTGTCGGCTCCCGCCACCGGCCCGGCCAGATGAGCGCGGACGGGTATTCACGGAGCGGATGACGGGGATCCGTAAGTCCGATCCGGCGGGGACTATGCAGCGCGAGTGGCGTCGCTCATAGTTATGGCAGCTCAAAGCACCGATCCCCGGTGAAACCACCCCAGGTGCGACGAGGTTCCGACGCGCGCCTGTCGCGGCGTTGAGGACCCCGTGCCTTCCCTTGCCGCGACGTGGAGTGTCCGCATGCCCGAATCCGTGTCCGCGCCGCCGACCGCGAACCCTGGCGACGGAACGCCCGACGGCGTGCCGCCCTCCGGGGCGGCGCATCGCCTGAGGGTGACGCTGCTGATGGCGGGCAGCTGCCTGCCGATTCTGGGCGCCGTGCTCATCGCGCCCGTCCTGCCGAAGATGCAGGACGCCTTCGGCGACACCGGCGCCGCCAAGGTGCTGGTCCCGCTGGTGCTGACCATCCCGGCGCTCGCGCTGGCCCTGCTGTCGCCCTTCGCGGGCGTCATCGTGGACCGGCTCGGCCGAAAGCGCCTGCTGGTGGTCGCGACGGTGCTGTACGCGCTGGTCGGCACGGCGCCGCTCTGGCTGGACTCCCTCGGCGCCATCGTCGCGAGCCGCGTCCTGGTCGGCGTGACCGAGGCGGCGATCATGACGTGCTGCACGACGCTGATCGGCGACTACTACAGCGGCCGGGTCCGCGACCGCTACCTCGCCCTGCAGACGATGTGCTCCGCCGCCTCCGCGACGGTCTTCTTCGTGCTCGGCGGGGCGGCGGGATCGGCCGGCTGGCGCGCCCCGTTCTGGCTCTACGGGGTGGGGCTGCTGATCGCACCGGCCATGGCCGCGGTGCTGCCGTCCACGGCACCCGCCGCCGCGGACCCCGTCGAGCGGACGCCCCGGCCGTTCCCGTTCCGGCGCATGGCCGGGATCTGCGCGCTGACCGTGTTCGGCGCCCTGGTCTTCTACACCGTCCCGGTGGAGATGTCCTACCTGCTGGACGACCTCGGGGTGACGGCCACCGGCGCGATCGGCGCGGCCACGGCGGCGGCCAGCGTGGCCACCGTGCTCGGCTCGGTGGCCTTCACCCGGCTGTCGGGCTCGACCGCCGCCCGGCTCCCGGCCGTCCTGGCCGTGTGCGCCGCCGGCTTCGCGGTGATGGCGCTGGCCGGCAACGCCGTGGTGCTGGTGGCCGGCGCGGTGATCAACGGTCTCGGCGCGGGCGTCCTGCTGCCGTCCCTGCTCACCCTGGCGATGTCGCGGCTGCACTTCGCCGACCGGGGCCGCGGGACGGGCCTGTGGATGGCGGCCTTCTTCGCGGGCGAGTTCGCGTGCCCGCTGCTCATGCTCGCGGGCGAGGCCGCCGCCGGCACGCTGGCGGCGTCGGTCGGCCTGCTCGCCCTGGCCACCGGCGTGGTCGCCGCCGCGCTCCTGCTCCTGTCCCGGCGCGCGGCCCCGGCGTCCGCCGCCCCGGAGTGAGCCGGCAGGGGAAGCCGCCGGCGAGCGGGTCAGAGGTCCAGGACGAGACGCGGGGAATGCGCCCGCGAAACGCAGGTGAGAATCGTGTCGCCGCGCTCCCGCTGCGCCGGGGTCAGCAGCCGGTCGCGGTGGTCGGGGACGCCTTCCACGACCTTCACCAGGCATGCCCCGCAGATCCCGGCACCGCAGGACACCGGCACCCGCACGCCGACCTGCCGTAGACCGGTGGCCAGCGACAATCCGGCTCGCACGGTGAAGGTCAGCCCCGTCCGGGCGAGGACCAGCTCAACCGGTTCGCCGTCGCCTCCCCGTGACGTGCCCGCAGTGAAGAGCTGCCGGTTCACGGCGAGCCCGGATCGGCCGCAGATCCGTTCGACCTCCTCGACGAACCGATCCGAGCCGCACGTGTAGACCGCCGTTCCGGGATCGAGGCCGGTCAGCGGTGCCGCCAGATCCGGCCGGGCGTCCTCGCCCGCGGTCATCGGGGTGATGTTGGAGGCCAGGTCGGGGAGCATCGCGGTGATCGGCTCGACGTCGAGCCCGCGGCCGACGAAGACCATCGACCACGGGAGGTGGGACGCCGCGGCAAGGCGTGCCATCGGGATCAGCGGGGCGATGCCGAGGCCGCCGGCGAGGAACAGGTACCGGCGGGCGGCGCGGAGCCGGAACCAGGAGCGGGGGCCCAGGTAATCGAGACGGTCACCGCGCTCCATCCCGTCGTGGACGAACGCCGAGCCGCCGCGCGACTCCCGTTCGCGCCCGACGAGGAGCCGCCACTCCTCCCGGTCGGCGGTGTCGCCGCACAGCGAGTACGGCCTCACCAGGCCGTTCGGCAGCACGACGTCGATGTGGGAGCCGGGGGACCAGCCCGGCAGCGGCCGGCCTTCCGGGTCGCCCAGGCGGAGGAGCACCACGTTGCCGCTGAGACGTTCCTTGCCGCGGACCACGAGTCGTCCGCCGGCGTCCGGCGCGCGCCGGAGGCTGTCGCGCGCCATCACGATCGTTGATGCCAATCATTTCGATCCGCCAAAGCCGGCGACCGCGCCGTGCCGGCTGCCGCCTCTCGGGCTACGCTGTGTCGGCTGCGGCTGACCAGGCATGATGACGTCCATGCCGGTGCCCGCCAAGGAGGACGGCAATGGAGTTGGGCGGCTTCGACCTGAATCTTCTGGTCGTCCTGGACACCCTGCTGCGCGAGCAGAACGTCACCCGGGCCGCCGAACGGCTGCACCTCTCCCAGCCCGCCGTCAGCACCGCGCTCGCCCGGCTGCGTAAGAGCCTGGACGACCCGCTGCTGGTGAAGCAGGGCCGGGTCCTGGTCCCGACGCCTCGGGCCGAGGCGCTGGCGGGACCGGTGCGCGAGGTCCTGGCGACCGTGGAGCAGTCGGTGCTGCGGCCCCCGGGGTTCGATCCGTCCGCCGACGCCCGCACCTTCTCGCTGGTGGCCAGCGACTACGTCGGGATCATGCTGATCCGGCCGCTGCTCGCCCGGTTCGGCGCGCAGGCGTCGCGGCTGCGCGTCGACCTGCGCCCGCCGTCCTTCGGCTACCTCACCGACCTGCAGCGCGACGAGATCGACGTCGCCGTGATACCGGACCGGCTGGTCGGTCCCGGCGACCTCCCGGACTGCTCCAGCGCCACGGTGATCGAGGACCGGTTCGTGGGCGCCGTCTGGCGGGAGCACCCGCTGGCCGCCGCCGGCCGGCTGACGGCCGCGGGCCTCGCCGGCTGGCCCTACCTGGCCTACGCGCCCGGCGAGCGGATGAGCCTCGTCGAGGAGGACCTGGACGACCAGGGGATCGCGCGCAACGTCGAGGCGGGCGCGAGCAGCTTCGTCGCGATGCCGTTCATGGTGACGGGCACGCCGCTGATCACCATCATCCCCGAGCGGCTGGCGCTGCGCGTGGCCGAGGCCGCCGAGCTGGTCGTGCTGCCCTTGGAGTCGCCGCTGCGTCCCCTCCGCCAGCTCGCCTACTGGCACGCCCGCCGGGACGGCGACCCCGGGCATGTGTGGCTGCGCGAACAGCTCTTCGCCGTTGCCCAGGTTCAGGCCCCCGGCGACGACTGAGGTCATGGGCGGAGCGGCAGGACCGTCATGCCCGCCTCCGCCCGGCCGCCCGGTAGGCCTCGGGGTCGACCAGTGCAGCGACACCGCGTCGGCCTCGGCCGGCAGGTCGCCGAGACCGGCGGTCACGCGCACGCCCGCCGGCGCGGACGGATCAGAGCGTGGCGGCAGGACATGGCGAGCTGTACTCCTCGTCCGTAGAGAGAAATCTCCGGGCAGCGCCTTGAGAACGCGCCGGCAGGAGAGACCGCCTCGCCCGGCTTGGCGAGGCCGTGGTGCTCCCATGCTCGCCCGCAGGCAGGAACCCGGCCAGCCCTCACGTGTATTCACTATCGGATACCTGTCATCAGCCACATTGATTTCTCAACGAACAGCTCTGCTCCTAGCATCGCTTCGTATACACGTTGGAAACATTCCGGTCCTCTTCTCGTCGCCGAGCCGTCGCCGGAGAAGGATCGCGAATGGGCGTCCGCGAAGAATTCCACCTGACCGGGAATCTGGGAGACGTGATGCAGATAGAGCTCGATTCCGGAAAATGCGCCGGCCATGGCGTGTGCGCTCTGGAAGCGCCGGAGATCTTCGACATCGACGACGAGAGCGGACTGGCCGTCCTGCGCACCGAGCAGCGGCCCGAGGGGCAGGAGGCCGCCGTGAACGCCGCGGTGCGCGGCTGCCCCGAACGCGCGATCACGATCGTTTAGTCGAATGCCGCATGTGTCAACGGACGGCTCAGCGTCCCGTGTCGTCGTGGTCGGAGCGTCACTGGCCGGGCTCAGTACGGTGCGGGCCCTGCGCCAGGCCGGGCACAGGGGCGAACTGGTCCTGATCGGCGCCGAAGCCCATCGCCCCTACGACAGGCCGCCGTTGTCCAAGCAGATCCTGCTCGGGGATGCCGTCTCCGATGTGAGCGCGGCTGCCATCGCGCTGGCAGGAGACGGTGAGCTGGCCGACCTCGACGTGCGGACGCGCTTGGGCGTCCGGGCATGCGGCCTCGACCTCGCCGGTGACCGCGTCCTCCTCGAGGACGGCACCGCGGAGGCGTTCGACCAGGTGGTCCTGGCCACCGGAGCAGCGCCACGCCGGCCCTCGTCCCTGCCGCCGCTGGCCGGGATCGCGGCACTGCGCACATGGGACGACGCCGTGGCGTTGCACGCGGCTCTGCGGCAGGCGAGACGTCCGGTGATGCTTGGCGGCGGCTTCATCGGGCTCGAGGTCGCCACCGCCGCCGCCACGCTGGGACGCACCCCGATCGTCGTGGAAGGCGCACCCAGCCCGTTGCACCGATTCGGGGAACAGGTCGGCCGCGCCGTTACGGCACTCCACCGGCACCAGGGCATCGACATGCGCACCGGTCGCAGGATCGTCGCGGTCGAAGGCGACGGCCGGGTGGAACGCGTCGTCCTCGACGACGCGACGGTGATCGACACGGACCTCCTCGTCGTGGGGGCTGGCGCGGCCCCCGCGACCTCATGGCTGCGCGGCAGCGGACTGGACATCAGCGACGGCGTGGTCTGCGACGACGCCTGCCGATCGGTGTCGGACCCGCGGGTGTTCGCCGCCGGTGACGTCTGCCGCTGGTACAACCCCCTGTTCGGCCGTTCGATGCGCGTGGAGCACCGCCAGGGGGCGGTGCGGCACGCCGACGTGATAGCGGCCGCGATCTGCGGGGACGGCTCCGCGTCCGCCGCCTTCGTCCCCTACTTCTGGTCCGACCAGGCCGGTACGAAGATCCAGTTTCATGGTCACCTGCAGCCCGGCGACACGGTCCACGCCGTCCACCGGGACGGCGCGCGGCTCGCGGCGCTGTACTCCCGCGACGGCGTCCTGACCGGGGCGCTCACGATCGGGGCCGCCGGCTGGTCGGCGCGGCTCGCACGCCAGGTGGCGGGACGCGCCGACCCGGCCACCGCACTCCACCTGCTTACTGGCCCGCCGCATCGGCGCGCCACCGGGAAATCCCACCACCCCTTGGAGAGCACATGACGCTCACCTCGTCCGACCGGGTCCAAGCCGTACTGGCCACGGCGGCCTCAGGCGCCGCCCACGGCACCTTCCCCGTCGAGGCGTTCGCCGACGACGCCGTCTACCAGGCCGAACTGGACCGCATCTTCGCCAAGTCCTGGCTGTTCGTGGCCCACGAGAGCGAGATCGCCGAACCCGGCGACTACGTGCTGCGCCACCTCGGCGAGGACGAGGTCATCGTCACCCGCGACGAGGACGGCCGGATCCACGTGCTCTACAACGCCTGCCGTCACCGGGGCGCGCCCGTCTGCCGCGGCGCCAAGGGCAACAGCTCCCATTTTCGCTGCCCCTACCACGGCTGGACCTACCGCAATGACGGGACATGGGCGTCGGCGCCGCGCAAGACGCTGGTGTACAAGAATCTCGACACCGCCAACTGGGGACTGCTCGCGGCCCCGCATGTCGCGGTGAGATGGGGTCTGGTCTTTGCCAGCCCCGACCCCGCGGCCCCGTCTTTCGACGACTATCTGGGCGACATGGCCTGGTATCTGGAGACCATGTTCGGTCTGGACTCCCGCGGCATGGTCGTCATGGGCGAGCCCGAGCGGGCCCTGCTGGAGGCCAACTGGAAGACGGGCGCCGAGAACTACTGCGGTGACGCGCTCCATGTGGCGCACACCCACAAGAGCCTCGAAGACCTCGGGATTGCCGAGCAGCTGCTGCGCGAGCAGGAGATGTACTCGATGTTCAGCCCCGGGAAAGGCCATGCGACCTTCGCATGGAATCTCGAGCGCAGTGGCCTGCCGGTCGAAGCGCCGTGGGGATACCCGAAGCAGGTATGGGACCTGTTCGACCAAGGGAAACTGACGGCCGATCAGCAGCGGTTCAACGCGGAACGCATGCCGCTGGCCGGGCTGGTCTTTCCCAATTTCGGCTTCTTTCGCGGGTTCTCCTTCGACCCCGTCTCCCGGCGCGTCATGGTCCATACCCAACTGCGGCTGTACCAGCCGCGCGGTGCGACCAAGACCGAGGTTCTGTCGTGGCTGGTGTTCCACGTGGCCGAGCCTGAAGAATATCGAACCAAGTCCTACCGTGACGGCCTTTTCGTCCTCAATGCCCCGGGCATCCTCGAACAGGACGATTTCACTCTCTGGAACGGGCCCTCCCGCGTCGGCCGCAGCCGGTTCGCGCGCGACCGCGAAATGGGACTCAATTATCAGGCCGGTCTGCCCGGGATGAGCAGGGGCGGCCCCATCGGGGACCATCCAGGACCGGGCGAATCCTACGACTCCGCCTTCACCGAGGGAAATATTCGCGCCTTCCAGCGCCACTGGCTCGACCAGATGAACGCTGCCGGCGCCGGCTCGGGCGACGC
This sequence comes from Actinomadura sp. NTSP31, assembly GCF_041951385.1. Lineage (NCBI taxonomy): Bacteria > Bacillati > Actinomycetota > Actinomycetes > Streptosporangiales > Thermomonosporaceae > Actinomadura > Actinomadura sp. NTSP31. The sequence continues at coordinate 349,803 of NZ_JBGNUT010000006.1, forward strand.
GGGTCGGCTCGAGGAGGACCGATGACGGCGCCCCTGCGCCGGACAGGCCGGGCCCGGGTCTCGCCGGAGACCGAAACGGTCGTGCGCTCCTGGTTGGACTACGAGTCCATGCTCTTGGACGACATGCGCCGGCTTCACGAGTGGCACGACCTCCTTGCTCAGGACGTCGTCTATCAGGTACCGGTGCTCGTGCCACGCGAATTCACCAGCAATCTCCCGGACTACCCCGACGGTTCGTACCACATGTACGACAACTGGTTCACCCTGAAAATGCGCATCGACCGGCTCGACGGCGAGCATGCATGGGCAGAGGACCCGCCGTCGCGGCTACGGCGCGTCGTCACGGGGATCGTGGTCACTCCTGGCGGCGACGAGGCGCATGTCAACGTCCGAAGCGCCTTTCACCTTCACCGCGAGCGTCTGCGTTTCACCCCGGAACTATGGGTGGGCGAGCGGCACGACGTCCTGCGCAAGGAAGGCGATGACTTCCGGCTCGCCCAGCGCACCGTGTACCTCAACCACGCCGTACTTCCCGGAGCGGTTCTGTCGTTCCTGTTCTGAAAGGGGCAACTGAACAGTGAGCACCAGCGGCGACGAACAGCGATCGCTCGGACCGGCCCAGAGCGTGTCGAACGAGTTCGCCTTCATCACGTTCACCCGAGTGTTGACCGGCAACGGCGAGCGGCTGCTGTTGGAGTCGCCGAAACGCCGTCGGCGGGTCCTGCTGGATCCCGTCGTCCTCGACGCCTTGACGTGCTTCACGCCGGAGGAACTGTCGCGCCTGGTCGCCTCGCTGGACGAGGAACGTTCCGGAGACGGCCGGCCCATCCCGACTGAAAAGGAAGCGTGAAAGAAATGCAAGAGATCGCGAAGCTGGGATATGTCGGGGTCAGGTCGCCCTCCTATGAGGAGTGGCGTACCTGGGCGCCCGAGGTCTTCGCCTGCATGCTGGGCCCCGACGGTGACGACGGCGCCGTCCGGGTCAAGCTGGACGACTTCGACTACCGCCTGTCCATCCACCCCGGGGACGAGCACGAACTGGCCTATGTCGGCTGGGAGGTCCTGTCCCACAGGGACCTGGACTCGCTGGTCGCCAAGCTCGAGAAGGCCGGGGCGAACCCGCGGCGGGCGTCGCGCGAGCTCGCCGAGTCCCGCGGCGTGCTGGACCTGGTGACCTTCGAGGACCCCTTCGGGCAACCGTACGAGGCGTACTGCTACCAGTCCGCCGACTACAAGGTCTGGGACCCGCCGCGGCCCCATCAGGGTTTCGTCACCGGCGAGCAGGGCCTCGGGCACATCGTGTTCGTCGTCCCGGACGTGCGCAAGGCCGTGGACTTCCATATCGACGTCCTCGGGTTCAAGCCCAGCGACATCGTCCGGCTGAATGAGCCGCTGGGGGAGATGTGGTTCCTGCGGGCCAACCCGCGCCATCACAACGTGGCCTTCCTGGAGATGCCCGGCATGCTCGGGCTGCACCACGTCTACATCGAATGCCGGTCCCTGGACGACGTCGGCTACTCCTACTACGACGTCCTCGGAGGTGACGAGAACACCGACATGCTGATGAAGCTGGGACGCCATGTCGGGGACCAGACCGTGTCCTACTACCTCCATACTCCGGCCGGCTTCTTCATCGAGTACGGCTGGGACGGGCTGCCCATCAAGGAGTCCGATCCCCGATCCGTTGAGTACGTGGACTTCCGCAAAGGCAAGAGGCCCGAGATGTGGGGCCATCACTTCACCATGCAGCCCAACGAGACCGTCCGCCCCTACAAGGAGAGCTGACCGTGCCGCAGAGGGACGGCTGGTTCGCGCTGGGCACCTTCGCGACCGAGGGCGGGGACGAGTTCGCCGGCCTGGTCGCGGGGGACCGCGTGCGGCCCCTGGACGATGAAATCCTCTCCGGACGCCCCGTCACGGTGCGCGGGCTCCTGGAGGAATGGGACGCGGTGCTCCCCGTGCTCAGCGAACTCGCGGGCACGGCCGGCGATGAGGACGAGTGGCTCGAGCTCTCGGCGCTGCGCGTGCTCCCGCCGCTGAAACCGCGGCAGATCATCCAGGCCGGCGCCAATTACCGGGCGCACCTCTACGAAATGGCATCGGCCAAATTCGAGAGCGAGGGAATGTCCGAGGATCAGGCGGCCGAGGCCGCCCGAAAGGAGATCCAGCGGATGGCGGAAGGCCGTCCGTTCCTGTTCATCGGACTTCCGGCGGCCATGTGCGGGCCTTACGACGACGTCGTCCTGCCGCAGGGCGCGTCCCGGCCCGACTGGGAGGTCGAACTCACCGCCGTGATCGGCCGTCCCGCACGGCACGTCCCCGTCGAGGAGGCCCTCGACCATGTCGCCGCCTACACCGTCTGCAACGACATCAGCGCGCGGGACTGGCAGTTCTCGCCCGAGCACCGCGCGCTCGGCGGGGACTGGCTGCGGGCCAAGAACCAGCCGACGTTCCTGCCGACCGGTCCCTTCATCGTCCCGGCGCATGTGCTCGGCGACCCGGCGGGCCTGCGGCTGACGATGTCGCTCAACGGCAAGGTCATGCAGGACGACACTCCGGGGGACATGGTCCACGACGTGGCCCGTCTGGTGGCCGAGGCGTCGGCGTCGGTTCCTCTTTTCCCCGGCGACCTGATCCTCACCGGAAGTCCGCGAGGCAATGGCGGGCATTGGAACCGCTTCCTGCGCTCAGGTGATGTCATCGAGGCGGCCATCGACGGGATCGGCGCCCAGCGCAATCGCTGCGTGACCGCCTGATCGGCCCTCTCCACCCCCCTTTGTCATCGAACAGCGAGGCACCATGAGAGTTCTCATCGTCGGCGGCGGCATCACCGGAACGAGCCTGGCCATCCTGCTCGCGCGCGCCGGGATGACGGTCGACGTGGCCGAACGCCGTCCGGAGTGGAGCGTGCTCGGCTCCGGCATCACGCTGCAGGGCAACGCGCTGCGCGTCCTGCGCGAGCTGGGCGTGTGGGACCAGGTCCGCTCCAAGGGCTACGCCTTCGACTCGGTCGCCATACGCACCGTCGACGGGAGGCTCATCACCGAGCAGGACGACATCAGGTCAGGCGGCCCCGACCTGCCCGCCACCCTCGGCATGTTCCGGCCGGACCTGTGCGCGATCCTGGTCGACGCCGCCGAACGCGCCGGCGCCCGGCTCATGCTCGGCACCACCGTCACCTCGGTCGACCCGGTCCGCTTCTCCGACGGCACCACCGGCGACTACGACCTGGTGATCGGCGCGGACGGCATCAACTCCTCCGTCCGCGCGATGCTGGGCATCGACACCCGGCCCCGGCCGGTCGGCATCGGCGCCTGGCGCGTGCACGCCCGCCGCCCCAAGAGCGTCGAACGCACCGAGTTCGTCCTCGGCGGCCCCTGCTACCTCGCCGGGTACTGCCCCACCAGCGAGGACACCCTCTACGCGTACCTGCTGGAGGAGGCGCAGGACAGGACGTCCCTCGCGCCCGCCGAGTACGCCACCGCCATGCGCGCGCTCGCCGAGCCCTACGGCGGCCCCTGGGACGACATCAAGCAGGACATCACCGGCTCCGCCCCCATCAACTACACGTGGTTCGAGTCGCTCCTGGTCGAGCGCCCCTGGAACCGCGGCAACGTGGTGATCATGGGGGACGCCGCGCACGCCTGCCCACCGACCCTCGCCCAGGGCGCGGCCCAGTGCCTGGAGGACTCCCTGGTGTTCGCCGAACTGCTCCGCGAGCGGGGCACGGCCGACCAGACGCTGTTCGACGCGTTCACGGAACGCCGCTTCGACCGGGTCCGGACCATCGTCGAAGGCTCCGTCCAGATCGCGCACTGGGAGATGCATCCGGGACCGGACGCCGACATAGCCGGCCTCATGGGAAGGATCGCCGTCGCCATGAGCGACCGTCCCTAGCCTCAGTGCGTCCGCTCCGCACCGGCTTCGGCGGCGCCGTCCCCGGTCCCGGAAAGTGGGTCTAGCCCTACCCCCATTGACGTCCTGCCCCTACGGCCCGGCGGGTGCCCTCGGCCCGAGCATGAAGGCACACGCCGCCGGGAAGCGCCCGGCTCCGGCCGCACGAAGGAGTGACGGACACATGAGCGGGTCCAGGATTCGAACCACCACGGCGCTGTGCGCCGTGCTCGCCCTCGCTGGGACGTTCGCTCCCGCGGTGCCGGCCCACGCGCTCGCCGGGCACCGGCAGGCGGCGCAGAAGATCGCGTCCTCCGGGACCACGGAACTCACCTCCGGCTGGGCCATCCGGTCGTCCGCCGACACCCGCGACACCGGCGCTGAGATCTCCGCGCCGGACTACTCCACGAAGGGGTGGCTGTCGCTGTCGCGGCCGGAGACGCTGATGGCGGGCCTGCTGGAGAACGGCCGGTACCCGAAGATCTTCGAGAACGACACCATGGCGAAGGTCCCGGCCAAGCAGTTCGACGTGAACTGGTGGTACCGCGAGCAGCTCACCGTGCACCCCCGAAAGGACGGCCGCACCTTCCTGGTGATGAACGGCGTCTCCGGGAAGGCCGACCTCTGGGTCAACGGGAAGAAGATCGCCGGAGGCGCGCAGTTCCAGGGCTCGTACGCCCGGCTGGAGTACGACATCACGCCCTACGTCCGGGACGGCGCGAACGCCATCGCGCTCGACGTCTCCCGCAACGACTCCGACATCACCAAGTTCGACACGCCGATGCGGTACCTGACCCAGAACCAGGTCGACTGGAACCCGATGGCGCCCGACCAGAACACCGGGCTGCAGTACGCGCCGCAGATCGTCCAGGAGGGCCCGGTCTCGGTCCGCAACGCGCACGACCTGCAGGACGACGCGCCCGACCTGTCCACCGCCGACCTGACCGTCAAGGCCGACGTGCGCAACAACACCGGGACGCCGCAGCAGGTCACGGTCGCCGGGACGGTGTCGCACGGCTCGACCCGCATCGCCTGCAAGGCCACCGTCACGGTGCCCGCCCACGCGACCCGGACCGTCGCCATCACCAAGGCGGACTGCCCCGGCCTGCACCTGAAGCACCCGGCGGTGTGGTGGCCGTACCAGATGGGCGACCAGCCGATGTACCACCTCGCGCTCGACGCGTCCGTGGGCGGGACGGTCTCCAGCAGCGCCGCCGACGACTTCGGCATCCGCACCGTGACGTCGCGCCTCACCAAGCCCGTCCCGGGCAAGACCCACGGCAAGGACGGCTACCGGCAGTTCATCGTCAACGGCAGGCCGCTGGTCATCCGCGGCGCCGGATGGTCGCCGGAGCTGTTCCTGCGCTACTCCCCGTCCAACGTCGCCGACCAGGTCTCCTACATCCGGAACATGGGCCTGAACGCGGTCCGGTTCGAGGGCAACTTCCCGCCGGACGACATGTTCGCGCGACTCGACCGGGCGGGCGTCCTCGCCATGCCGGGCTGGCAGTGCTGCGCGCTGTGGGAGAACAAGTCGTCGACCTGGTCGGACGACGTCAAGGCCAACGCGTCGAACCAGGCCCGCACCATGGCGGAGCGGCTCCGCGACCACCCGAGCGTCTTCACCTTCTTCCAGGGCAGCGACGAGGCGCCCGACCCGGAGAAGGAGGCCCTCTTCCTGAAGGCGTTCGAGGAGGCCGACTTCCGGCTCCCGCAGGTCGCCGCGGCGGAGTACAAGTCGTCGCCCAAGCTCGGCCCGGCCGGCACCAAGGAGGGCGGCTACAACTACTTCCCGCCCAACGCCCTGTGGAACAACAAGCGCGAGACCGTCAACACCAACGACCCGACGCTCAGCATGACCGGCAGCGCCTGGGGCTTCGACACCGAGGTCAGCACCGGCAACACCATTCCGACGCAGGACTCGCTGAACCGCTTCCTGTCCCCGGATGAGCAGAAGAAGATCTGGGACCCGGCGACCGCGCAGGGCCAGACCGCAGGCCAGGACATGTACCACACGTTCTTCTACTCCGACTACACGCGCCTGTCCCGGATGGGCGTCTACAACACCCCGCTGTGGCACCGGTACGGCCCCTGGAAGGACGCCGGCTCTTACCAGAAGACCGTCCAGCTCGGTCAGTACGAGGTCACGCGCGCTCAGTTCGAGTCGTACATCGGCAACTCCACCGACAAGGCGAACCCCAGCACCGGGATCATCTACTGGATGCTGAACAAGGCGTGGCCGTCGCTGCAGTGGAGCATGTACGGCTCCGACTTCGACCAGCCCGGCGTCTACTTCGGCGCGAAGAAGGCCAACGAGCCGGTGCACATCATGTACTCCTACGCCGACGGCTCCATCAAGGCCGCCAACCTCACCGGCGCCCGCCAGGACGGGCTGCGTGCCACCGCCCAGATCATCGACCTCGACGGCAAGGTCCGCGCCACCGCCAGCGCCCCTGTCGGCGCGCTGGGCAGCCAGGACGTCCGGACCGTCCTGCACCCGAAGGTCCCCGCCGGAATCTCCAAGACCTACTTCGAGAAGCTCACCCTCACCCGCGGCTCCGAGGTCGTCAGCCGCAACGTGTACTGGCTGTCCACCAAGGCCGACCAGGTGGACTGGCCGAAGACCCACGCGCCCGGCAAGTACACCCCGTCCAACGGGTTCGCGGTCTTCCAGAAGGACGGCTACGCCGACCTGACCGGCCTGCGCGCCCTCAAGCCCGCCGACATCAAGGTCCAGGCCACCACCCGCCGCGAGGGCGGCGAGACGGTGACGAGCGTGACCGTCCGCAACGTCGGCCACGGCGGCGCCCCGGCCCTGTTCACCCGCGCCGACCTGTTCGCCGGCGGCAAGCAGGTGCTGCCGATCCGCTGGAGCGACAACGACGTCACGCTCTGGCCCGGTGAGCAGGAGACCATCACCGCCCGCTACTCCGCCACGTCCGCGAAGCCCGACGTCCGCGTCAACGGCTTCAACGTCCCGGAGCAGACCCGCCACGCCGGCTGAACCCGAGCGGAAGGCCGGACGGGCAGCGAGCCCGTCCGGCCTTCCACGCGTCTGGTCGCTGTGCAGGGCGGCTGCCTGCACGCGGCCGGGGCGAACTCAGTCCTTCAGGTCCGACAGGTCGACGACCTGAGCGGCGGGCGGAGTCGTGATCTGGACCGCCACGCCGTAACCGTCGAAGTCCAGGCGGTTCCCCGGGCCGCCGTCGATGCGCAGGACGTAGGGCTCGCCCCGGGTCGCCACGTACAGCTTCCCTCCGGACCCGTCCTCGAGCGCGATCGCGGGCGTCCCCGCGATCACCTCCTGCCTCCCCTTGGACACCGTGCCGTCAGGAGTGAGCAGCTCCGGGAAGAACTTCGCCGGGTCGCTGAACGAGGCCAGCTCGGCGAAGCCCTCGTCCTTCGAGGTCGTCCTCAGGTACCTGCCGTTCAGCAGCTGGACGGCTCCCTTGCCCCCGACCGACTTCAGGAACGCGGCGTCGCCCTTGAGGTACACGGACCGGCCGATGCGGACGACGCTGATCCGCTGGCCGCCCATCGTCACATCGCCGACGGCGCGCTTCGCGCCCGCGTAGCGGAAGTCCACCGCCATGGCCTCGCCCTCCTCGTGGAGCGTCCCGTGCACCCGGACGCTCCGCGCCGCCACCGTCGCCTTGCGGGCGCGGTTCAGGATCTCGGCGGCGCGCAGCTTCCCCACCCCGTTCGCGCTCGGGGTGGGCGACGGCGCTGCGGTGCGGGCCGTGGACGCGGGGCTCGTCGTTCCGGACGTCTTCTTCGCCCCGTTGTGCTCTTTCGGTCCGCAGGCGGTCGCGGGCATGAGCGCGAGCGCGGCCGCGATCAGCAGTACCGGCACGGTGTGGATGCGCATCGGTCCCCCTCTTTCAGGTCGGTCGGAAGGTCTCACCGAGGAGCCTGAGGAGTGCCGATGCCGGATCTCTGTCGTTATGCTTCGGCTTACCCCGCACGCACTGCCGGACGGCTGCGGTCCCACTGCGCCGCCGCCGGACGGCCGCAGGGGAGACCGATCAGAGGGGGTGCCCATGGCCGCCGATCCCCTTCCCGCCCAGGCACCGCGCTTCGAGATCCTCGGGAGGCTCCGCGCCTGGCGGGGCGAGCGGGAACTCGACCTCGGGCCGGGCAAGCAGCGCGCGGTGCTGGCCGTCCTCCTGCTGGAACCGAACCGGGCGGTCTCGACCCAGGCCATCGTGGACGCCGTCTGGGCCGAGGAGCCGCCCGACAACGGGGCGAACGTCGTCCAGAAGTACGTCGCGGGACTGCGCCGCGTGCTGGAACCGGATCGTTCACCGCGCGCCCCGAGCCGCCTCCTCGTCCTGACGAGCGCCGGGTATTCGCTCCACGTCGACCGGGGCGCCCTCGACGCGGAGGTCTTCCGCGACGACGTCCGGGAGGCGTTGGCCGTCCGCGCGCGGGGCGAGCTCGAAAAGGCCGGGGCCCTGCTGTCCGAAGCGCTCGGCCTGTGGCACGGCCAAGCGCTGCACGACGTCCACGGCCGCTTCTTCGACGCGGCGCGCGAACGCCTCGCCGACGAACGCGCCGCGGCGGCCGAGGCAGCCGCCGAGATCGACCTCGACCTCGGACGGCACGCCGAACTCGTCCCGGAGCTCAACCGGCTCGTCGCCGACTTCCCTCTCAGGGAAGGGCTGCGCCACCTGTTGATGCTCGCCCTCTACCGGTCCGGCAGGCAGGCCGAGGCCCTGGCCGCCTACCGGAACGCCCGGACCTTCCTCACCGAGGAGTTCGGGGTCGAGCCCGGCGAACGCCTCCAGCACCTCCACATGAGCATCCTGCGCGGCGATTTCCCTCTGGACCCCCACCAGGCCGAGCCTCCGCCGGCCCCGCACGCCTTCACCCCACTGCATGCGGAAGAGCTCCTCGCGTCCGCCGCGCCGACACCAGCGAACCCGGCGGGCTCCGCCCTCTCCCGGCCGGATTTACCGGAAGCGTCTGGACCGGCCACCGTCCCATGGGCCGACGACGCGATTCCGGCCGCACCACCCGAGCTGGGCTGGATGGTCCCGCTGCCTTACGGCGGCGTCGCCGCGGTCGACCGCCCGGCGAGCCGGCACCCGTGGCCGCTGCGGCTCGCGGCGAGCGCCCTCCCGGTCGTGACGCTCGGCGTCTGCACCTGGGCGATGATCGCCTACTTCGCCGGACGGCGCCGGAGCGTGCCCCTCGGGGCGGCCGCGGCCGGCTACCTCGTCCTTTTCACGGTCTTCCTCGCGATCGTCACCAGCGAGGACGCCGACACGGTGTCCGCGCTGGACGGCGTGGCGATGGGCGCCTGGCTCGTGACCGTGTTCGGCGGCGCCGTCCACGTCGCCGTCCTGACCGCCGACCCGGGACCGGCCCGTCCGGCCGCCGCGCCGCAGCCGCCCGCACCGGCGATGGTCGACCACATCGAGCGCCGCACGCGCCGCGAGCAGGCGCGTTCGCTGCTCCTGCACCATCCGGCGATGGCCCGCGAACTCGGTATCGGACGCCCCGACCTCCCGCGCGACTTCGACGACGGGGGGCTGGTGGACCTCAACGCCGTTCCGGAACACGTCCTCGCGTCCCTCCCGGGCGTCGACCCGTACCACGCGAAGCTGATCGTGGCGGCGCGGCGGTCGCGCCGCTTGACGTCACCCGAGGACCTCATCGCGCAGGGTGTATTGCCAGCCCCGATCGTCCGCGCCCTGAACGAGGTCCTCATCGCCCTGCCCGCGGTCGAGCCACCCCATAAAGCCGTCCCGCCTTCGCGACCCGCGCCGGGATAGGGCTCGACTCGGGGCTACTCGAGATCTTCTGGGCGGCTCACGGCGTGCGGTCGGTGCCGGGGTCGGGGGCTGCGCGGGCCAGGCCCGTCCGGAAGGCGATGACGACGAGCTGCGCCCGGTCGCGGGCGTCCAGCTTCGCCATGGCGCGCTGCACGTGGGCGCGGACCGTGAACGGGCTGAGGTACTCCCGCTCGGCGATCTCCTGGTTGGACAGGCCGGTCGCGACCAGGGCCACCATCTCGCGTTCGCGCGGCGTGAGCACGGCGAGCTGTTCGGCGTCGTGCGGCGGGGCGGCGTCCGGCGTGGCCAGGAAACGGGCGACCAGGGAGCGGGTCGCGGCGGGGGACAGGAGGGTGTCGCCGTCGGCGATCGTCCGCACGGCGTCCAGCAGGTCCTCGGCGCCGATGCCCTTGCCGATGAAGCCGCTGGCCCCCGCACGCAGCGCCTGCGCGACGTACTCCTCGGTCTCGTACGTGGTGAGGATCAGGATGCGGGTGGCGCGCAGGTCCGGGTCCGCGCAGATCTGCGACGTGGCGGCGAGACCGTCCACCTCGGGCATGCGGATGTCCATGATCACCACGTCCGGCCGCAGCTCCCGGGTGAGTCGCACCGCCTCCCTGCCGTCGGCGGCCTCGCCGACCACGGCGATGTCGTCGGCGGTTTCGAGGAGCATCCGGAAGGCACCGCGCAGCAGGGCCTGGTCGTCGGCGAGCAGCACGCGGAGCGTCACAGCGCGTCTCCGTCGGCCGTCGGCCTCTCCCCGGCAGGGCTGTGCGCCCTGTCCTTGGCGGGCGGGAGGGGCAGTTCGGCGGAGACGAGGAAGCCGCCCTCCGGGCGCCTGCCCGCGGAGAGATGTCCCCCGACCGCGGTGGCACGTTCCCGCATCCCGATCAGGCCGTAACCGGGTGGACGGTCGGGCAGGGTGGCGGCCGGCGCCGAATGGGCGTCCCCTCCGTCGTCGGCGACGGTGATGGCCACGCGATCGCGGCTCCAGCCGAGGCGCACCCGGGCGCTGTTGGTACCGGCGTGCTTGGTCACGTTGGTCAGGGCCTCCTGGACGATGCGGTAGGCGGTGAGGTCCACTCCCGGCGGCAGCGGCCTCGCCGTGCCCTCCTGGTGCACCGACACCTCCAGTCCCGCGCGGCGGAAGGATTCGAGGAGCGTGGGAAGCCGGGACAGCCCGGGCGCCGGTTCGGCGGGCGCGGCCGCGTCCCCGGTGTGGCGCAGCAGGCCGACCGTGGCCCGCAGTTCGTCGAGCGCGTCGCCGGTGGTCTCGACGAGCTCCCTCAGGCTCTTGCGGGTCTGCTCCGGGCGGGTGTCGAAGAGGTGGGCGGCGACGGTGGCCTGCGCGTTGGCCAGAGTGATCTGGTGGGCCACGAGGTCGTGCAGCTCCCGGGCGATGCGCAACCGCTCCTCGGCCACTCTCCGGCGCGCCTCGCTGTCCCGGCTCTTCTCCGCCCGCAGGGCCCGCTCCTCCACGGCCGCCAGATAGGCCCGCCGGTTCTGCGTCGAGTGACCGAGGATGCCGGCCACCAGCGGGAACGCCGCCACCGCCGCGATCCGGCTCGCGTCCTGCCAGGAGAGGGACCCGAACGCGAACACGAGGTTGGAGGCGACCAGCAGCGCCGCCGAGGCGAGCAGCGCCGCGCTCGCCGCGCGCAGTTCGGTGCGCACGGCGAGCGTGTAGGCGATGATCACGGCGGGGGCCACGATGGGCGGGCTCAGCAGGAGGTCCAAGGGCGGCACCAGCATGCCGACCACCGTCGTGGCCGCCAGGGCGGCCAGCGGCGCCCTGTGCCGCACCGGCAGCACGGCACAGGACACCACGGCGATGAGGTAGGCGGCGGCGGGCGGCGCCGATATCGCCTTGTCGTCGACCTGCAGTGCGCCGCCGAGCAGGCAGAACGCGAAAGCGATCGCCGTGATCGCTGCCTCCCGCCACCACGTGCCGCGTGCTCGCGCCCCGCCCTCACCGGTGTTCGCCATGGCCGGGCTCAGCGCCAGTCGACGGGGAGCCGCGGCGCCGCCGCGTCCGGCACGGTCGCGGAGGCCGGGACGCGCCGGCTCAGCGCCTCACCCTCGATGTCCACATTCGGCAGCACACGGTTCAGGCTACGCGGCAGCCACCAGGCCTTGCGACCGAGCAGTGCCAGGACCGCGGGCGCGATCGCCATCCGGACCACGAAGGCGTCGAAGGCGACGGCGGACGCCAGGCCGACGCCCATCGTCTGGATGGTCGGGTTGCTCATCCCGATGAACCCGGTGAACACGCTGATCATGATGATCGCCGCCGCGGCCACCACGCGTCCGCTGTGCCGGAAACCGCCGACGATCGCCTCGCCGGGGGAGGCGCCGTGCACATAGGCCTCCCGCATCCGGCTGACGAGGAAGACCTCGTAGTCCATGGCGAGGCCGAACACGATCCCGATGATGAGGATCGGCATCAGCGACATGACCGGCCCGGTCTGCTCGATGCCGATCAGGTCCGCCGCCCAGCCCCACTGGAAGACGGCGACGACGACGCCGAAGGCGGCGCCCACCGACAGCAGGAAGCCGAGCGCGGCCTTGACCGGGACCAGGACCGAGCGGAAGACCACCATCAGCAGGATCACCGCCAGGCCGATGACCACGGTCAGGTAGGGGACGAGGGCGTCGGACATCGCCTCGGAGATGTCGATGTTCAGCGCGGTGGTGCCGGTCACCAGGATGTCGGCGCCGGTGCCGGACTCGGCTCCGGAGACCGCCCCCCGCAGGGCGTGCACCAGGTCCTTGGTCTCGCCACTGGTCGGCGCCGTCTTCGGGACGGCGGTGAGGACGGCCGTGTCCTTTGCCCGGTTGAGAACCGGGTCGCCGACCGACGCGATCCCGTCCACTCCCCGGACGGTCTTGACGACCAGGTCCGTGGTGGCCTTCGGGTCTGCGGACTTCGACATGTCCACGACGACGGTCAGCGGGCCGTTGAAGCCGGGGCCGAAGCCTTCCGACAGCAGGTCGTAGGCGCGGCGCTGGGTGGTGTCGACCGACTTGGACTCGTCGCCGGGCAGCCCGAGTTCGAGGCTCAGCGCCGGCAGGGCGACCGCGCCGAGGCCGAGCCCGGCGACCAGCAGCACGGTCACGGGCCGGCGCAGCACGAAGCGCGCCCAGCGGGTGCCGAGCCCGGGCCGTCCGGCCGCGGCGGGCACCGTCCACCCGTTTCCGGGCCGGCCCGCCTTGCGGACGGCGCGGGACAGGACCCGCCGGCCGAAGAAGCCGATCAGCGCGGGGACCAGGGTCAGCGCGACGAGTACGGCGAGGGCCACGGAGCCCGCGCCGGCCAGGCCCATCTTGGTGAGTTCGGGGATCCCGACGACCCCCAGCCCGACCAGGGCGATGAACACGGTCGCGCCGGCGAAGACGACGGCGGATCCGGCCGTGCCCACCGCCCGGCCGGCGGCCTCCTCCGGGTCGCTTCCCCGGGCGCGCTCGTCGCGGAAGCGGGAGGTGATGAAGAGCGCGTAGTCGATGCCGACGGCCAGCCCCAGCATGAGCGCCAGGATGGCGACGGTGGACGTCAGGCCCAGCGGTACGGCCAGCGCGCTGACCAGGCCGAAGCCGATGGCCACGCCGAGGAAGGCGGTCAGCAGCGACAGCCCGGCCGCGACCAGCGACCCGAGGGCGAGGACCAGCACCACGGCCGCCACCACCACGCCGATGATCTCCGTCGTCCCACCCGGCTCCTCGTCCGAGTCCAGGGCCGAGCCGCCGACCTCCACGGTCAGGCCCGCGTCCCGGGCCTTTGCCGCGGCGTCCTCGAGGGCGCTCTTCGTCGGCCCGGTCAGGTCGACGGCGTCGGCGGTGTAGGTGATCGTGGAGTAGGCGATGGTGCCGTCCTTGCTGACGGCGCCGGTCTCGTAGGGGTCGGTGGTCGACGCGACCTGACCGCCCGCCTTCAGCGACCCGAGCGTTCTCTCTACGGCCGCCTTGTTCTCCCCGGCCGTCACCCGCTGCCCGTCCGGCGCCTGGAACACCAGGCGCGCCTCGGCGCCCTGGGAGTTGCTCTGGGGGAAGCGCTCGTCCAGCAGGTCGAACGCCTTCTGCGACTCGGTGCCGGGCATGGAGAGGTCCTCGTCCTGCCCGGAGGGCGCCAGCGCGGCGGCCACCCCGGCCAGCACCAGAACGCCCAGCCACAGACCGGCCACGAGCCGGCGCCGCCGAAAAGCCCACCGCCCGATCCGATAAAGAAATGTCGCCACTTGTTGCTCACTCCAGATACCGCTAGGGAAGGGGAAATGCGCGAGTTTCGCGCGCCTTCAACACTTCCCTCCGGCACCCCCGCCCGGCATCGTCTCCCGCCGCCGTCTTCCCCTGGTGCACCCGGATCAGCCGCTCACCTGCCCTAGTGCGAACGCACTAGGCGGCCTTGGGCCTTAACGACGCCGTCCGGTGATGTTCTGGCGACCGCCGGCGGCAACCGGACTGCTGCAACTGTGGGACACGTCCGCGCAGCAGGGGGGTCAGGGAGTGGGTGCGGCGACCAGCTCGTTGATCTCGGGGAGGACCGCGTCGGCGACCGTGACCGGGCGCGGGATGAGGCCGTTGGCGTGGAAGAGGTCGGCGGCGTGCTGCTGCTCGGCGACGAAGCCCTCGTCCACCGGGCGCAGGCCCCAGGGGCGGGTGCGCAGTGCGTGCTCCCAGGCGTCGACGTCACCGCCGTCGTCGGCGGCGAACAGCGCGGCGGCCTCGCGCGGGTCGGCCTCGACCCAGGCGTCCGACTCCTTGAGCGCGGCGACGATCGCGGCCAGCTCGTCGCGCCGCTCGGTGGCGAACGTCCGGGTGGTGAACCAGAGCGAGCGGTGGCTGAACAGGCCCGGCGTCTCGATGACCGTCCGGACGGGACGGCGGTTCTCGACGTCGGTGAGGTACGGGTACGAGCCGACCCAGGCGTCGACCTCGCCGTTCAGGAACAGCTCGGCGGCGTTGCCGTAGGCGTCCACGGGCTCGATGTCGCTCCAGGTCAGGCCCGCCTTCTCCAGGGCGAGCAGCAGCAGGGTGGTCTGCCAGGAGCCGTGGCCGAGCGCGACGCGCCGGCCCTTGAGGTCGGCGGGGCCGGCGATCGGGGAGTCGTCCGGGACGACGATCCGGCCGTTCTCCACCCGCGGCCCGGAGATCGCCACGTAGACGACGTCGTGCCCCTTCGCCTGCGCCGTGACGGGCGGGGTGGAGCCGGTGCCGATGAAGTCGTAGCCGCCGTCGAACAGGTGGTCGCCGTGCCCGGACGGCAGGCCCTCGGTGGGCGCGGGACGGTCGCCGGCGGGCAGCGACCGCAGATCGACCCACTCCACGTCCGGGACGGACCGTTCCAGGATGCCGCGGTGCCGCAGCACCCACAGCGAGTTGTTCTGCGGGAAGTAGCCGACGCGCAGGGTCATGATGTCTTTCCTTTCAGCAGGGGCAGGACGTGGCGGCCCACGCGCTGGGCCTCTTCGAGGTGCGGGACGCCCGCGAGGATGAAGGCGTCCACGCCGAGGTCGATCAGTTCGTCGAGCCGCGCGGCGACCTGGTGGTAGTCGCCGACGAGCCCGAACAGCGGCCCGGGCCGCAGCCGGTTGAAGCCGCCCCACACGTTGGGCTGCACTTCGAGGTCGCGGTGGTCGGAGCCGGCGCCGTCGGTGAAGGCCCGGCCCCGCTGCCAGCCGACGGACTCGGACGCGTCCGGGGTGCGCTGCGCGTCGCCGAGCCGCGCCCAGCCCCGGCGGACCTCCTCCCACGCCTCCTCCTCCGTCTCGCGGGCGAGGACGTCCACCCGGACGGCGAACTTCGGGGGAGCGTCGCTGTGCTCGCGGACGAGGGCGAACTTCGCGGCGAGCGCGTCGAACGGCTCCAGCCAGGACAGGTAGTAGTCGGCGTGCCGGCCCGCGGCGGCGATCGCGGCGGGCGAGGAGCCGGAGAAGTAGATCTCCGGGAACGGCTGCCCGCGCAGCTCCGGCGGGAGCGCCGCCCCCTCGACCCGGTAGAAGCGGCCCTCGTGGTCGAACGGGCCGTCCCACACGCCCTTCAGCACGTCGAGGAACTCCGACGTGCGGGCGTACCGGTCGTCGTGGTCGACCTTGTCGCCCCACCACAGCTGCTGGGGCCCGCCGCCGCCGGAGATGATGTTGTAGACGACGCGCCCGCCCGTCGCCACCTGGAGCGACGCCGACATCCGGGCCGCCTGGACGGGATGCAGGAACCCCGGCTGGAACGCGATCATGAAGCGGTAGGCGGTGGTCTCCCCGGCGAGCGCGGCGGCCGCCGCCCACGGGTCGTCGGTCTCGGGGAAGGACGGCATCAGCCCGCCGACGAACCCGGACCGCTCGGTCGCCCGCGCGACCTCTCCCATGTAGTCGAGCGGGCCGTACCCGTCCGGTCCGCCGTCGCGCAGGCCGGGCCCGAGGGCGCCCGGCAGGTACGGGCCGAAGCCGCCGCGGGTGATGTCGCCGAGCCGCAGCGCCGGGGCGTCGCCCTCCATGGCGATGCGCCAGTAGATGTCAACCGGCACGTTCGGTCTCCTTCCGCAGCAGGGGCAGGACGCGTTGCGCCAGCCAGTAGGCGGTGGCGGGCGTGGCGGCCGGCTCCACGATGAACTCGGCGACGCCCTCGCCGGCGCGGCGCACGATCTCGTCGGCGAGCGCCGTCTCGTCCAGCCCGTCGACGCGCAGGCGCAGCGCCGCGTCGACGCCGTCCGGGACGAGTCCGGGGTCGTCGTCGGGGCCGATGAGGTGCGCGTCGGCGTGCCGGGCGGACAGGGCGAGGGCCTCCGGCGACGTCCCTGACAGGTACACGCGCGGGAACGGGCGCGGCACCCGGGAGCCGGGGAAGCCGCCGTCCAGCACCTGGAAGTGCTCGCCCTCGAAGGTGTACGGGCGCTCGTTCCACACGCCCTTCGCGATCGTCAGGAACTCGTCGGCGCGGGCGTAGCGGGCCGGGCCGTCCAGAAAGTCGCCGTGTGCGCGCGCGACGTCGGGCGGGAGGTCGACGGCGAGCCGCCACGCGAGCCGCCCGCCGGTGAAGCGCTGCAGCGACGCCGACAGCTTCGCCGCGTAGACGGGCGTCGCGATCGCCGGATGGAACTCGGCCGCCACCTGGACGTGCCGGGTGTCGCGCAGCACCGCCGCCGCGAGCACCAGCGGGTCATGGCCGCCCGGATCGAACGGGACGAGCACGCCGTCCAGCCCGCCCAGCTCGGCGGCCCGGCCCACGGCGCGGTGCTCGGGCTCGGCGGTGCGGGGCCGCACGTCGGTGACGAAATCGGGCAGCACGGCCCGTCCGGGCGCGCGGGTCGGCGCCACGACATGCAAGCGGGTCAACGTATCGCTCCTTCCTGCGGCCGTCCGGCCTTCTCCTTGCCGGGCTCCTCGCCGGGCTCCGGCTCGGAGCCGGTGAGCCGGACGCCGAGATCGCTCAGCAGCCGGCGGCGCAGCGCGGTGAACTCCGGGTCGGCGGCGTCGCGGGGATGCCGCGCCACCACCCGCTCGTCGGTGACGAGCCGGCCGTCCTTCAGCACCGCGACGCGGTCGGCCAGCCGGATCGCCTCGTCCACGTCGTGGGTGACCAGCAGCACCGCCGGACGGTGCGTGCGGACCAGGTCGCCGACGAGGTCCTGCATCCGCAGCCGGGTCAGCGCGTCGAGCGCGGCGAACGGCTCGTCCAGCAGCAGCAGTTCCGGCTCGCGGACCAGTGCCCGCGCCAGCGCGACGCGCTGCGCCTCGCCGCCGGACAGCGTGTGCGGCCATGCCCGGGAGTGGTCGGCGAGGCCGACCTCCGCGAGCGCCCGCCTCCCCTTCTCCTGCACGGCGGCGCCGCGCGGCAGCCCGACGACGACGTTGCCGAGGACCCGCTTCGACGGCACCAGCCGCGGCTCCTGGAACACGATCGTGCGGGCCTCCGGGACCAGCACCGTGCCGCCGTCCGGCCGGTCGAGGGCGCCGAGGATGCGCAGGAGCGTCGTCTTCCCGGTGCCGCTGGCGCCGAGCAGCGCGACGAACTCGCCGCGCTCGATGTCGAGGTCCACCCCGTCCAGGACGGCGCGGGTGCCGAAGACCCGGCGCAGTCCCCGCAGGTGCACGGCGGTGCTCATCGCGCCGCCTCCTTCGCCCGCCACGGCATCAGCAGCCGCTCCGCGCCGCGCGCGAGCAGGTCCGCGGCCAGCCCGAGCAGCCCGTACACCAGCACGCAGACCGACAGGATGTCGGTGCGCGAGAAGCTCTGCGCCTGCGTCATCAGGTAGCCGATCCCGGACGTCGAGTTGATCTCCTCGGCGGCGATCAGCGCGATCACGCTGAGCGTCATCGACAGCCGGAACCCGGCGAGCAGCGACGGCAGCGCGCCGGGCAGGACGACCTCGCGGACGAGCCGCCACCCGCCGAGGCCGAACGTGCGCATCGCCTCCAGCAGCCGCCGGTCCACGTTCCGGACGCCGCCCGCGGTCGAGACGTACATCGGGAACGTGGTCGCGACGGCGATGAGGACGATCCGCGCCGACTCGCCGATCCCGAACCACACCATGAACAGCGGGACGAGCGACAGGAACGGCAGCGCGCGCAGCAGTTGCAGCGGCGAGTCCAGCAGCTCCTCGCCGAGCCGGGAGAAGCCGGTGACGACGCCGAGCAGCAGCCCGGCGGCGAGCCCGCACGCCAGACCGAGGACGGCGCGGGTCAGCGAGACCCGCAGCGCGTCGGTGAGCTGGCCGTCGGCCCACAGCTCGCGGGCCGCGTCCGCGACCGTCGCGGGCGAGGCGAGCACGTCCGGGCTGAGCACGCCGGTCGCGGACGCCAGCCACCAGCCGCCGAGCAGCGCGAGCGGGCCGAGAGTGCGCAGCGCGACGGTCACGCCGCGGCGGCGCGGCCTCGGGATGCGCGGGCGCGGGACGACGAGATCGGCGTGCGCGTCGAGCTCCGCGGGGGCGGCGGTCATGTCCCGCTCCCGGGCAGCGTCACCACGTACGGCTTGACGTCCACCTTCACCGGGGTGATCTTCTGGTCGGCGAAGAACTGCGCGACGCTCGCGAACCCGGCGAGGTCGGGCGCCCCGATGGGCTCGGCGGTCGCGCCCTGCGCGAGGTTCCGCACGGTGAGCTGCTCGGCGGCGCCGCTGACGGCCTGCGGGCCCGCCTTGGTGAACACGTTGACGTAGCCGCCGGGGTTCTTGATCTGGTCCTGCCCCCGGTCGTGGAGGAACTGGTAGAACGCCCTGACGACCTCGGGGTGCGCGTCGGCGAGCTTCGTCCGGACGGCCCACACCGAGTAGTTCTGCGACCCGATCTGCCCGCCGTTCACCAGGAAGTGCGCGCCGGTCGCGGCCATCTCGGGGAGCGAGTACGTCGCCCAGACCGCCCACGCGTCGACCTTCCCGGAGTTGAAGACGGGGGCGGTCTGCGCGGGGTTGAGGTAGACGCGCTTCACCTGGTCCGGCTTGATCCCGGACGCGGCGAGCGCCTTCAGTAGCAGGTACTCGGCGGTCCCGCCCTTGTTCACGGCGATGGACTTGCCGACCAGGTCGCGGGGCGTGCGGATCGGGGAGCCCTTGCGCACCAGGATCCCCTCGCCGATCTTGTCGGGGGCGATCTGGGCGAACAGCTTGAAGCCGGGCTTCTGGGCGAGGGCGGCGATCGCGGAGGTGATCGACCCCTGCGCGAAGTCGAGCTCGCCGGCGTTCAGCTCCTGCGCGGCGGGCGCGAACGGCCCGGTGCTGCCCGTCCACTTGACCTTGGCGTGCACCGCCGACAGCGCCTTGTCGAGGCTGCCGTCCTTCTTCCCGGCGGCGAGCACCCCGGAGTTGCCCGGGTCGGGGACGCGGATCGTGACCGTCCCGCCGCCGGACGCGTCGGCGTCCGAGCCGCCGCAGCCCGCGGCGGCGAGCAGGACCGCGAGGGCGCCGGCGGCCAGGGCCGGACGGGCGGGGAAGCGCTTCATGGATGCTCCTGTGCGACGAAGGCGAGCCGCGGGACGAGGTCGCGCGCGGCGGTGAGGGGGGCGGGGTCGGCCCAGGCGGACACGTCCACCGGGGCGTCGTGGAAGCCGTGCCGGCGCAGGAACTCCTCCTGGTCGGCCAGCAGGGCGAGGCGGTCCGCGTCGAGCGCGGCGTGCAGTTCGCGGTGGAAGCCGTCGCCGTAGGCGCGGGCGACGCCCTCCGCGCCGGACCCGGTCTCGTCCCGCAGGATGCGGGCGAGGTCGCCGGGGTGGTCGCGGGCCCAGTCGGCGGCGCCGAGCAGCACGGCGAGGAACCGGACGACCAGGTCGGGGTGGTCGTCGAGCAGCCGCTGGTCGACGGTGATGGGACGCGGCGTCCCGTTGTTGACCCGCCGGCGGCGGTCCGGCAGGGCGTCGAGGTCGATCGCGACCTCCGCGCCGTAGCGGGCGGCGGTCTCCACGGCGACCGAGCCCTTGGTGTAAACGGCGTCGACGCGGCCGTCGCGCAGCGCGGCGAGCTCGGCCTCCCACTGCCCGGGAAGGGCGTCGCCGTCGAGGTCGACGAGGTCGGCGTCGGCCAGGGTCAGCCCGGCGTGGCGGAGCGCGCCGTCGAAGCCGCGCAGCGCCATCGCCCGCCAGAAGTCGATCTCGATGGAGCGGCGCGGGACGGCGAGGCGGCGGCCCTTGAGGTCCTCCGGGCCGTGCACCCCCGCGCCCGGGCGGGCCAGCACGACCTGCCGCTCCTCGAACCAGGTGAGGCCGACCAGGCGGGTCGGCGCGCCGCTGGAGCGGGCCCACAGCGCGGGGACGTTGCCGCCCTCGCGCACCAGGGTGGGAAGCCGGTGGCGGAAGTGCTCGCCGCGATCGGCCGCCGCGCCCGCCTCCTGCAGCGAGCGCACGGTGATGCCGTCGGCGGCGAACTCCGCCGCGAGCCAGCCCTGGTCTGCGGCGATGCCGGTGGCGGTGGGAACGGGACAGCGGGTGAACCAGAGGTCCCGGGGACGGGTGTCGGCCATGCCGGCGAGTATTGCCAACAAAACCTACCAACTCAATATGGATCCCATATGGTGGGAAACATGGCAGAAAATCCCGTTGGCGGGCAGGCGGTGCGGCGCGCGCTGGACGTCCTGCTCTGCTTCCGCGACGGCGCAGCGCCGATGACCGCGTCCGGCGTCGCCCGCCGCCTCGGCCTCAGCACCTCGACCGCGCACCGGCTCGCGCAGACCCTCGCGGGCGCGGAGTTCCTCGTCCGCGACCCGGCCGCCCGCTACCGCATCGGCCCGGCGGTGACCGAACTGGGCCTGCTGTCGTTCCACCAGCAGGGCCTGCACCGGGTCGCGCCGGAACTGGAGCACCTGGCCCGGGTCACCGGGACGACCGCCGACCTCGCGACCCGCAGCGGCGACCACGCGCTGCTGCTCGCCGGCGGCACCGTGCGGCGCACCGAGGACGGCGTCGGGCTGCGCCGCCCGCTGCACTCCACCGCGCTCGGCAAGGTGCTGCTCGCCTGGCCCCGGCCCGGCGCGGACGACCTGGCCGGGCTGGCGCCGCTGCGCCCGCTCACCGGCCGGACCATCGCGGACGTGGCCGAGCTGCGCGCGGAGGTCGAGCGGGTCCGCGCCGCCGGGCACGCGATGAACGACGGCGAGTCCGCCGAGGGCGTGCGCACCCTCGCCGTCCCGCTGCTGGACCGCGCCGGCCACGCCCGGTACGCGCTCGCGCTGCGCTCGACGCCCGAGGTCGTCTCGGACGCGCGGGTCCCGTGGTTCCTGGCGCACGCCCAGTCCTGCGCGCGGGCGATGGAGGTGCTGCTGCTGCCGCCGGAGGACCGGCGCGGCTGGCCGGGGCAGCCCGGCCCCCGCCAATAACCTGTATTTCCTACTGGTTTGGTTTGATTCTTCACCCGGTGGGCGCCTACACTCCCCGCGTCCGCCGGATGCTCCGGCCCGTTGGGAGACGACCGTGACCACCACGTGCGACCAGCCCGTGCAGCAGGCCTCCCCGCGCGACCACGCGGACTGGCTCGCGCTGGCCCGGACCACCGCGGCCGGCCCGGCCGTGGACGACCCGGACGGCCGCCACGCCGGGCGCCCGCAGCCGCGCGGCGCCGAGGCCCTGCGGCGGGCCGGGCTGCTCGCGCTGCCGATCCCCGCGCGGCACGGCGGCGGTGGGGCCTGCTGGCGCACCGCCTACCAGGTCCTGCGCGAGGTCGCCGCCCTCAACACCGACATCGGGCTGCTGCTGGGACACCACTACCTGCTGTCCTGGACGCCCGCCCTTCTCGGCGCGGAGGAGGCGTGCGAGCGGGTCTGGCCGCGCGCGGTGGCCGGGGGATGGCTCCTGGGCGGCGCGCCCGACCCGCGCGAGACCGCCCTGACGCTGGCGCCGGGCCCGCGCGGCGGCCTCCTCCTGGACGGCGCGACGGCGATCGCCCCCGGCGCCGCCCTCGCCGACCGCCTCGCCCTCGGCGCCACCCGCGCCGGCACGGGGGAGCCGCTGATGGTCCTGGTCGATCCGGCCGGCCCCGGTGTCGTCCGGGCCGGGGACGGGGAGGTCCGCTTCTCCGGGGCCGCCGTGAGCGAGGACGACGTCATCGGCCGGCCCGGTGCCCGCGCCGGCACCGCGCCGCTGATGGCGCCCGCCATCCAGATGGTGTTCGCGCAGCTCTACATCGGCATCGCCGAAGGGGCCCTGAACGCCGCCCGTGCGCACGCGGTCGCCAGGTCCCGGCCCTGGCCGCTCGGGCAGGCGAGGCGGAACGGCGGCGACGCCTACCTGTCCGGCGCCTACGGCGGCCTGCTGGCCCAGGTGCGCGCGGCGCGCGCGCTGGCGGACCAGGCCGTCGAGGAGCTGAGCCCGGCCCTGCACGGGGCGGACGGCGCCGGGCCGTCCGGGCAGGGGTGCGGCGCGCCGGCGGTCCTGGTCGCCACCGCCAAGATCGCCGCCGTCCAGGCGTCGCTGGCGGTCGCCTCCCGCGTCTTCGAGCTCGCCGGTCCCGGCTCGGCCCGGTCGAACCCCGGGCTGGCCCGGTTCTGGCACTACGCCCGCGCCCTCCATGACCCGGTGGCCTACAGGCAGACCGAGGTCGGCCGGGAGTTCCTGACCGGCGAGCTCCCTCCCGAAAGGAACGCCCCGCCGTGACGGAGCGCTTGCCTTTGACGCGCGGGTCAGGGGTTAGCGTCACCACGCCCGGCGTCAAGCCGGTGTTCCGATCAGAGGAGCGTCCTGTGTCGACCTTGCCCGCGTCCGTCCGCGAAGTCCGAGTCGCCGCCCTGCCCGACGGCCTGCCGAAGCCGGAGCACTTCACGATCGAGCGGACGCCGCCGCCGGTGCCCGGCGACGGTGACGTGCTCGTCCGCAACCGGTTCTTCCACGTCTTCCCCGCGCTGCGAACGCTGCTCGGCGGGGGCGTCGCCGGCGCCCCCTACCCTCCGCTGAAGCCGGGGGACACCCTGTTCGGAGCGGCGATCGGCGAGGTCGTCTCGGCGCCGGCGGACACCGGGCTGCGCCCCGGTGACCTGGTCCAGCACTTCCTCGGGTGGCGCGAGTACGCCGCCGTCCCCGCCGGCCAGTGGACGCCGGTGGACGGCGCGCTGCCCGATCCCGTCGTGCATCTCGGGTCGGCGGCGCTCGCCTACACGGCGCTGACGCGGGACGCGCCGGTCCGCCGCGGCGACACCGTCTTCGTCACCGGCGGCGCGGGCGGCGTCGGCTCGCTGGCCGGCCAGATCGCCCGGCTGCTCGGCGCGGGACGGGTCATCGGGAGCACCGGCTCGCCCGCCAAGGCGGAGCGCCTCGTCAAGGAGCTCGGCTACGACGCCGCCGTGATCCGCGACGCCGGGCCGGGCGGGAGGCCGATCGCCGAGCAGCTCGCGGAGGCCGCCCCCGAGGGCATCGACGTCCTGGTCGACAACGTCGGCGGCGAGCAGCTCCAGGCGGCCGTCGCGGCGGCGCGCCCCGGCGCGCGCTTCGTCCTCGTCGGCGCCCTCGCGGGGCAGATGGCCCCCGGTCTGTCCGGCACCACCGGACCCGTCGAGATCGACACCTTCCAGCTGATCGTCAAGCGGATCGAGATGCGCGGCTTCGGCGGCGTCGACGACGACGCCCGGGGGCGCTGGGCCGAGCCGGTCGGCGGTTGGCTGCGGTCCGGCGAGCTGACGTTCCCGCACGTCCGGGTCGCGGGCATCGAAAACGCCCCGCAGGCGTTGCAGGAAGTGATCGGCGGCCGCCACCTCGGCGCCGTCGTCGTGGAGTTGTAGCCGCGCGCAGCCGCGGCCGGGCGAGATGGGAGGGCGGATGCGGATCGGCGACGCCGCGGCGGCGGCCGGAACCACCCCGCGGGCACTGAGGTTCTACGAGAAGCGCGGTCTGCTTCCACCGCCCTCCCGCACGGCCGGCGGGCAGCGCGAGTACGGGCCGGAAGAGGTGAACCGGGTGCGCATCATCCGGCAGTTGCTGGCCCTCGGGCTGACGATCGAGGACGTGCGCCAAAGCGCGGACCGCCTCCAGCTCCTGGAGGGGGACACGCTCCCGGACTACGCCGGTCCGGGCTGCGCGCGGACGGCCGGCGTGGCCCTGCGCCGCCTGCAGTCCCTGGACGCCGAGATCTCCCGCCTGACGCGGCTGCGCGAAGACCTCGCCGCCAGCCTGGGCGCCCCGCCACGCGCGGAGTCCGTGCACGAGGCGCCCGGCCGGCGGCGGTCCGGTGACTCGCGTGCGCCGCTTTCAGCCGATCAGGCGGACGGACCCGCGGACGCTGACGGCGCCGTGCCGAGCGACGGGGGCGCCGCTCCAACGGTCCTCGTCACGGACGAACCGGAAGGCCGCGAAGTCGGTTTCAGCGTCCATGTCGAACAACTGGGCGGTGTTCTGCGGCACCGACCACGAGCCGACGCGGGCCGCTGACGCCGCCCAGTGCCGGATCCGTGACGACCGCCGACCGCCGACCGCCGACCGTGATCACTCACCAGGGAGTCCGTCGCCTCCCGCGCCGCCTTCTTCGCCGTCGCGGGACGTGCGGGCGTAGGGGGTGACGGTGCCCAGGGAGACCACGATGCCGAGCAGGTACAGCCCGACGGCGACCTTGAAGCCCGCCGTGTAGCCGTGGACCAGCGCGTCCGGCAGGGCGGTGCCCTTCGCCGCGTGCCGGGTCGTCGTGACCGCGACGGTCGCCAGCCCCGCAAGGCCCAGCGCGCCGCCGATCTGCGAGCCGGCGGTGAGCAGTGCGGAGCCGATGCCGGCCTCGGAGCTGTCGATCCCGCGAACACCGATCCCGGTGGCGACGACGACGGTGGCGCCGAGGCCCAGTCCGGTGACCAGCGACGCCGGCAGCATCATCCCGTAGACGCTGGAGTGCACCGTCAGGAAGCCGAGCCAGGCGGTGCCCGCGGCGGCGAGCGCCAGGGCCAGCGACAGGGCCGCCTTCTCCGAGGTGCGCGCGAGCAGTTGCGGGCCCACGGCGCCGGCCGCGATGCCGAAGCCCACCGCCAGCGGCAGGTACATCAGGCCGGTCCGCAGCGCGGAGTAGCCCAGCACCTGCTGCATGTACAGGGTCAGGAAGAAGTACGTGGCGAAGCTGCCCGTCGACATCAGCAGTGTGACGATGTTGGCCCCGACCCGGCCGCGGTCGCTGACGACCTCCCGCGGGATCATCGGCGCGCGGCCGGTGCGCTGGAGGACCGCGAAGGCGGCCAGCAGGGCGGCCGAGGCGATCAGGCAGCCGACGACCACGGCATCGCTCCAGCCGTGCTCGCCGACCCGGTCCACCGCATAGACCAGCGAGCCGGCACCGAGGGTGGCGGTGATCGCCCCGGGGACGTCGATCCGGGTCCGCTCGGCGGGCTCGCCCTCGTCCAGGGCGTTGACGCCGAGCAGGACGCCGATGATGACCGGGACGTTCACCAGCAGCACCCAGCGCCAGCTGGCGTAGGTGGTCAGCACGCCGCCCAGGACCAGGCCCATGACCGAGGCCAGCCCGGTCATCCCGCCGTACAGGCCGAGGGCCCTGGTGCGGGGCCGGCCTTCGGGGAAGGTGGCGATCAGCAGCGACAGCGCGCCGGGGGTGGCGATCGCGGCCCCGACGCCCTGGACGGCGCGGAACCCGATCAGGGCGCCGCCGGTGGGCGCGAGCCCGCCGAGCAGCGAGGCCGCGCCGAACAGCACCAGGCCGGTGCTGAAGACCCTCTTGCGGCCGTAGACGTCGCCGACCCGCCCGGCGACGAGCATCAGCCCGCCGAACGTCAGCGAGTACGCGTTGATCACCCAGTTGAGGTTCGACGAGGAGATCTTCAGCGAGTCCTGGATGCTCGGGAGCGCGACGATCATGATCGTGCCGTCGAGCACGACCAGGAACCGCGCGAAGGCGATGACCCACGTGGCAACGCCGAGCCGGCGGTCCGGCACCGGTTCGGCGACGGCCGCGGGGCCGCTCGCCGTGGCTCCTTCTTGCTGCGTCATGCCGGTGGTTCCTTCCGGGGGGCGGAGGTCACGTGGTCGCCAACGCGGTGAGCGCCGCGACAATTGTGTTGGTATGGCCAACATAGCGAGTGTTGGCGTGCCCCACAACTGTTAGGCTGGGCGCGTGCCCACGAACCACCACGACGGCGGCCCCGCTCCCACCCGGCTCGAAGGACGTGCGACCTGGCTGGTCAGCCGGGCGTACGCACGCTCTTCCGGGCTGCTGAACGCCGGGTTCGAGGCCCACGGCGGCGGGCTGCGCGGCTACCACTACCGGCTCCTCGCCGCGCTGGAGGAGTGGGGGCCCGCGAGCCAGGCCGACCTCGGCCGGAAGACCAGGATCGATCGCAGCGACGTGACCGCCGCCCTGACCGAGCTCGAGTCGCGCAACCTGGTCGAGCGTTCGGCCGATCCCGCCCACAAGCGCCGGAACATCGTCACGATCACGGCGGAAGGCGTTGACCGGCTCCTCGAACTCGACAAGGTCATCGACGGTGTCCAGGACGAATTCCTGGCGCCTTTGACGGCCGCCCAGCGGCGTCAGTTCATGACGCTGGTGACACGCCTCGTCAACGCGCAACGCTGATCCGACCACGGGCGGCTGCCGGCAGGGATCGATCGCCGGACATGCGTGCGCCCGCCTCGATGGGGAGGCGGGCACACGGCACCGGGACCTATGACGATTCGGCCATCACGGTCACCGGCGCCGCCTCGGTGCCGCCCTCGCTGAGGCCGAACCGCGCGTGGAGTCTGCGCAGGACGGGCGGCGCGTACCAGGCCGAGCGGCCGAGCAGGCGCATCGCCGCGGGCACGAGGAAGCCGCGCACGGCGATGGCGTCGATGAGGATGGCCAGCCCGCTGCCCACCCCGAACATCTGCATGAAGCTGAGTGGTCGACGACGTCCACCGCCGGATAGCGCGCTGAAACGCCCCCGCCTTGCCGAAGCCACGTCCGCGTTCCGTTCGGTGAGAGGGGTCAGGCGGTCGGCGCGAGGACGACGACCTTGCCGGACACGGCACCGGCGGCGGCTTCCGCGTGGAACGCCGGGAGGTCCTCGAGCCGGACACGGCGGCTGATGTCGATGTGGAGTTCGCCTCGGTCGACCGCCTCCACGAGGCCGGCGAGCTGCTTCGCGTCGCTTCGGACGAAGACGTTGAGCCCGCGCACGCGGCGTGCTTCGTCGCTCGGCGCCTGCATCCACACCGTGGTGTTGACCACGGCCCCGCCGGACCGCACGAGAGCGGCCTGGCCGGCGAGCTGCGAGGGCTCGATCGGTGCGAGGTTGAGCAGCAGGTCGACCGGCTCGGCCACCGCGTCCACCACGTCGGTCGCGGTGTGGTCGAGGACCTCGTCGGCGCCGGCGGCCCGGACCCGGTCCGCGCTGCGCGGGCTCGCCGTGGCGATGACGTGCGCGCCGGCGTTCTTCGCCAGCTGCACCGCGTAGGCGCCGACGGCGCCTCCGGCGCCGGTGACGAGGACGCGCTGCCCGGCGGTGAGCCCGCCGAGTTCGAACAGTGCCTGCCATGCGGTCAGGCCCACCAGCGGCAGGGCCGCCGCGTCGGCGAGCGGCACGCTCGAAGGCGCGGCCGCCAGGACCTCGGCGGGCGCGATGACGTACTCGGCGGCCGCGCCGTCGCCGATCATCGGGAGGAATCCGACGACCTCGTCACCGACCGCCACCGCGTCGACGCCGTCACCGAGCGCGTCGACCGTTCCGGCGACGTCGATGCCGGGCGTGTGGGGGAGCGTCACCGGGAACGGGCCCTGAAGACCACCGCTGCGGATGCCGGCGTCGACCGGGTTGAACGACGTCGCCGCGACCCGGATGCGGACCTCGCCGGCGCCGGGGACGGGCAGCGCCGCGTCCTCGAAGCGCAGGACATCGGCATCGCCGTACTCGTGGAACCGCACTGCCTTCATGGCGAACTTCTTTCCCCTAGGACAGTGCTTCGAATTCGAAGCACTAGCCTGAGGCTAACACTGCTTCGAAGTCGAAGCAAGTACGATGGCGGCATGACCGAAGAGGAGCCCCCTCCGCCGCTCGATCCCGCCGAACTCGGCGCGTACTTCGCGCTCATCGAGGTGAGCAGCCTGCTGCGCCACACGGTGGAGCAGCAGCTGCGCGACGCCGGCGACCTCAGCTACGTCCAGTTCCAGCTCCTGGCCACGCTCGGGGACGCGGTGGACGGCAGCCGGCGCATGACCGAGCTGGCGGACGGGGTCGTGTACAGCCGCAGCGGCCTGACCTACCAGGTGGGGCTGCTGGAGAAGGCCGGGCTCGTCGCTCGCAGCCCGTCCGCGGAGGACGACCGGGGCGTGACGGTGACCATCACCGAAGCGGGACGGGACGTGCTCGCCAGGGTGTTCCCCGGCCACATCGACGTCCTACGACGGCTCTTCCTCGAACCGCTCGCGCGCGAGGACGTCGACGGCCTTGCCCGCGTCCTCACCGTCGTCCGCGATCACATGCGCTCCATCCCGCCCCGGTCGGCGAAACCGCGCCGCAAGAGCGCAGCACGCCAGAGCCCTCCTGACGGTGAAGCCTGATCGCGCCATCACCGGGTGCGTCTCCCGGCCGGCGTCGGTGAATCCGCATCTCCCGTGCTCGCGACGGGGGTTCACGGCTTGAGGGCGACACCGCTCCACATGGTGGACGGGGTGGAGGCCAGGGCCGGGTCGTCCGGGCGCCACTCCGGGGCCCGTACCAGGCCGGGTTCGACGAGGTCGAGGCCGTCGAGGAAGGCCCCCACCTGGTCGCGGCTGCGCAGGGTGATGGTCTGCGCCATGGCCTCGTTCAGCCGGTCGGCCATGTTCGCCATCTTCTGGGCCTGGATGTCGGTGGCCGGATGGGAGATCGCCACGTAGCTGCCGCTCGGGACCGCGTCGACCAGTGTGCGGACGACTCCGTACGGGTCGGACTCGTCCGGCACGTACTGCATGATCGCGATCAGCATCACCGCGATCGGCCGGTCGAAGTCCAGGATCTGCCGAGCGGCGTCCAGGATCGTGGCGGTGTCGCGGATGTCGGAGTCGATGTAGGAGGTGGCGCCGGCCGGGGTGCCGGTGAGCAGGGCCCGGGCGTGCGCGAGCACGACCGGGTCGTTGTCGACGTACACGACGCGGCTCTCGGGGGCGGCGGCCTGCGCGACCTCGTGGGTGTTGTCGGCGGTCGGGATGCCGGTGCCGATGTCGAGGAACTGCCGCACGCCCCGCTCGGCGGCCAGGAAGCGGACGGCGCGGGCCAGGAACGCGCGGGTGTTGCGCACCGAGGCGACCATGTCGGGCAGCGCCGCGATGGCCTGTTCCGCGGCCTCGCGGTCGGGCTCGTAGTTGTCCTTGCCGCCCAGCCAGTAGTCCTGGATCCGGGCTATGTGCGCGACGCTGGTGTCGAACGTGGGCGCATCCGGCGCCCCGCCGTCCGCGGGCTTCTCCTCGGCCATCACGGGCCTCCAGACTTCCCCGGTGCAGAATTCCGGCCCAGCCTAGACCGGCAAGATCGCCGAAATGGCCGGTTTCGCCAGGACGTCCGGCCGCGGATTCGCGTTCACGGTGGGGTCGGGCGGACGGCGATGAGGGCGATGTCGTCGTCGCTGTCAGAGCCCAGCCTGATGAGCAGTTCGTCGCAGAACACTTCGAGAGGGGCGAGGGAAAGGGCGGCGGCGTGTTCGCGGAGCCGGCCCAAGCCGTGATCGATGGCCTCGCCGCGGCGTTCGACGAGGCCGTCGGTGTACATCAGCACGGTCGAATGGGCGGGCAGCGGGATCCGGGCTCCCGGGCGCGGAAGGTCGAATCCGGTGCCGAGCATGAGGCCGCCGCCCTCCTCCAGGTAGCGGGTTTCGCCGTTCTGGGTGGTCAGCAGTGGCGGCAGGTGCCCGGCGGAAGAGTAGGACAGCTCCCAAGGGCCCGCACCGGAACCTTTGACGACGGCGTAGACGCATGTGCCGGTGGCCTCCTGGACCAGGGTCCGGTTCGCCATGTCGAGGTGGCGCAGGACCTCCTCGGGCGGCTCCTGGCAGACGACGGAGATGCCGCGCATCATGCTGCTCAGCCGGCTCATGGTGGCGGTCGCGTCGATGTCGCTGCCGGTGGCGTCCCCGATGATCACGGCCGTGCCGCCGTCCGGGAGGGGGAAACCGTCATACCAGTCGCCTCCCACCTGCGCGGTGATGGTCGAGGGTGCGTAGCGTGCGGAGAGCCGCAGGTTCTCGACCTCGGGCAGCGCCGGGAGGAGGGAGTGCTGCAGGTGCTCGGCGATGTTGCGGACGCGGGTGAACCTGCGCAGGTTCGCCACCTGGAGGGCGAGCGCCCCGGCCAGTTCTCCGACCAGCTCCACGTCGTCCTGGGTGAACGGCTGTTCCGGACCGGGGCGGCCCACCGTGAGCGCGCCCACGATCTCGCGATGGGCCTGCAGCGGCGCCACGACGGCGCTGCTGACGCCCAGCCGCTCCGACAGCTCCGCGTACCGGCTGTCCAGCGGGCTCCTGCCCGCGCCCGTCGGGGGTGCGCCGGTGAGCAGCAGCGGGCCTGCGCCGCGCAGCGCCCGGGCGAGGGGGCCCCGAGCGGGGCTCGACAGCGCAGGGAGAGCGCCCTCGTAGACGGAGGAGGACGGGGCGGGATCGTGGGGGACGACGACGGCCCGCTCCACCTCGTCGTGCTCGTCGATCAGGTCCACCGCGCACCAGTCCGCCAGCCGCCGGGTCAGCAGCAGGCCGACGTGGCGAAGAGCCTGCGGCAGGTCCTGGGCTTCGCTCGCTGCGCGCGCGCTCTCGGCCAGCAGCGAGAGCCGTTCCAGCTCCGACATGCTCCGGTCGTGTTCGCGCGCCCGCTTGCCGGGCTCGCGCGGTTGCGGGTCCGGCGAGGGCGGCGGTTGGGTCAAGGCCGCCTTCCGGCTTTCGTGGATCTCCCCGGGCCACTCGGCGGGCGTGGGCTCGGGCGCGGCCGTCCGGGGGACGAGCTGGGCGACGAAGACCGTGCGGCCATCGCTCATCTCCTGCGCCTGGATGAGCAGGCGAATGGGGATCAGCTGGCCGTCGCGGTGCAGCGCGGGGAGGGGGACCGGCCGGCCCAGGATCCGGGGGCGTCCGGTGAGCAACAGGGACGTGAACGCGGCCATATGGCGTTCCCGCAGGTGCTCGGGGATGAGGACGGACAGCCGCCGCCCGACGAGGTCGGCGGCGTCCCAGCCGACCAGGTCCGCCGCCGCCTCGTTCGCCGCGATGATCTGGTTCCGGTCGTCGATGGCGATGGTGGGGAACCTGCTGGCCCGTATCTGTTCGAGGTCCCAGGGCCTCAGATCCAGGGGCGAGGCGGTCGGCTCCCGGGGGACCACCGTCCACGCGGTGGGGGCGCTTCCGCCGAGCTGCCCGCTGATCTCGTCGAGCATCCACCGCCGCAGGGCGGAGAGCTGCGGAAGGGAGGGCCGGGCCAGGAGGTGCTCGAGCCGGGCGGCTTCCTCGGCCCTGTCGAGGACGCGGCGCAGGGCGGGCAGAGCCGGCGAGACGTGCGCCGGCACCGAGATGGCCAGAGTGCGGACATCGGCGTCGGCGGGACGGTCCTCCCCAGCGGCCGCCACGCATGCGCTGATCACGTTGCTCACGTCGTGGGCGGCTGCGAGGTCCTCCGACCGGATGCCGAGCGACTCGCCGGCGGCCGAGGCGAGGAGGAGTTCGCGCAGCAGCGCGTGCCGGTGCTGCTCCTCGGCCATGCACAGCGCCCACGGCAGGTCGGCCAGCGTCACGCCGCGGAGGTCGCCGGAGATCGGAACGACCGGGCCCCACCCGGCGGAAGCCGCCGACCGGGGTCCCGGCGGGCCCAGCTCGAACCACACCGCCTTGCTCTTCTCGCCGGTGTCGGCTCCGTAGCGGGACGCCAGCCGCTCGACGAGGTAGAGGCCCCGTCCCGTGTCGGTGTACGGATGGCGGCGCCGCGGCACCAGCCCGCGACGCGGCTCGCGGTCGACGACCCGCGCGTGGACCGTGCCGCCCAGGGACCGGACCGACACCCCGATCTCGGAACGCGTATGGAGCACCGCGTTGGTCACCAGCTCGCTGACCAGCAGCTCGGTGGTGCACACGACGTCCTGGGGGACGCCGCCCGCCAGCCGGTCCCGCACGAACCCCCGAGCGTGCGCCGCACTCTCCGGCAACGGAGGAAACGTCCGCTGTGCCCCTTCCTCCGCATCCAGATCACTCATGTGGTCAGTGTGGTCCGGACCGGCGGCCGAAGCTGTGATCACCGAGGCGTGTCATTCGATTACCCTCGGTAAGTGGAAGCGGGGGCGTGCTATCGGGTGGGGGTGCCGGCCGAGGGGGCGAGGCCGGTGAAGGCGAGGTCGACGATGGCGTTGATGTGTTCGGTGTCGGCTGTGCGCGGGGTGAGCAGCCGGCGGTAGTAGGCGGCGCCGTAGAGCAGTTCGGTGACGAGGACCGGGTCGGCGTCGGGACGGACCTGTCCTGCGCGCTGCGCCGTCCTGATGCGTTCGGCGGCGGCGCCCGCCAGGTGCCCGATGAAGCTGTCCCACAGGGCCCGGTGCAGGTCGGGGTCGTGCTGGGCTTCGCCGATCAGCGCGCGGTAGTGCGGGAAGACGGCCGGGTCGCCGAGGATGCGCGAGGCCGCCGCCATCTGCGTCTTGATGTCGGCGACGAAGTCACCGGTGTCGGGGAACGAGGCGTCCGTCTTCCATGTGGACAGCAGGCCGTCCAGCAGCACGAGGGCCTTGGACGGCCACCAGCGGTAGATCGTGTTCTTGCCGACGCCGGCGCGGGCGGCGATGCCCTCGATGCTGAGTTTGCGGTACCCGACCTCCTGGCACAGGTCCATGGCGGCCTTGATGACGGCGTTGGCGGCCTCTTCGCTGCGGCGCTCGGGACGTCTCGGTGACATGCGGACAGCATAGCCCTCAGGCGGCACGGAACGTTCCGTATTGACTCGGTGCGCGGCGGCGTGCATGCTGAGGCGGCACGGAACGATCCGTGCCGCCAGCGAGGGACGAGCCCCATGAAAGTTGAGTTCACCCACGACATCGCCTGCGTCTGGTCGGCGCTCGGCTACGCCCGCTTCCAGCGGGCCGCCGAGGAGCACCGGGCGGGCGGCGGCGAACTGGAAATCGTCTTCAGGCCGTACCCGACCGCGGTCTCCTCGGCGGGGACGCCGCCGAGACGCGGCCATCTCCAGGCCCGTCCCGCCGCGGGGGCCGAGCACATCGCAGGGGCGGCGGCGGCCGACGGCCTGGTGGTGAACCTCGACCGGATCGTCCCCGCCCACACCGCCAGCGCCCACCGGCTCATTGCGCTGGCGTCCGCGCACGGCACCGCCGAGGACATGGCCGCCCGCCTGTACCGCGCCTACTTCACCGACGGTCTGGACATCGCCGACGCGGACGTGCTGCGGGGCCTGGCGTCCGCGATCGGTGTCCGGTGGAAGGAGAAGCGCGGCGAGCGGCCCGGCGCCGAACCCGCGCGGTCCTTCCATGAGCCCGGCCCGCGAGTGCCGGTCTTCCGGTTCCCGGACGGGACCGTCCTCGTCGGGGCCGTGTCACTCGCCGCGCTGCGGAGCGAGCTGAGGCGGGCCGCCCCGACGCGCCGGCGCGGCCGGCCATTCCCCACCCGCGTGCAGACCGCGGAACCGGTGCTCTGACCGACGCGCACGCCGGGTGCCCGGAACCGGGCCCGGCAGGTCCGAGCACCTCGTCCTCATCGCCAGTACTGGCCGGCGAGTGTTTGCAGGCCGTGGGCGGCGGGACGGTCGCGGTCGCGTTCCGGCACGCACTGGTACACGCGGCGGGCCAGGTAGGCCAGCGTGGCGGTGCGATGGTCGGACGGCAGTCCGTCCAGCGCGGCGGCCGCGGTGTCCAGGCCGTGGGAGGTCTCCCCGGCGTGGATGAGGACCATGCTCGTCTTGAGCTTCACCTCGGCGCGTTCGCGGACGGCCTCCGGTTCCAGCTCGTGGAGTTCGGCCTTGAGGTCGCTCTCCAGGTCGCCGGCGAGGCCGGTGTAGGGGGTGCCGGGCCCGAGGATGGCCTGCACGGCGGTGCGGGTGGAGCGCAATCGCCTCTGCGGCCAGCCCCAGAGGGCGTGCTCCTCGGTGCGGACCTCGTCGGGGAGCCGCTCGAACAGCTCCTCCAGCCCGGCTATCTCGGCCATGGCCAGCCGGGCCCGCGCGGCACTGCTCGAGGTGGTCAATGACGTGGCCAGCGACAGGGCGCGGGCCGCGTGCGCCTCGGCCGCTCCCGCGCAGGGGCGTTCGCCGGCCAGCTTCCGCGTCTGCTCGGCGACCCGCAGCGCCAGCGAGGGCATTCCGGTCGCCTGGGCGGCCAGGGCCCGTCGCCCGCAGATCCACGTCTGCAGCTGCTGGTCGCCGCTCGCTCGGGCGGTCTGGCGTGCGGTGCGCCACCAGCGGGACGCGGCCGCGAGCTCGCCGGCCTCGGTGAGCGCCACCGCCATCAGCCCGCAGAGCTGGGCGCTCACCCGTAACAGGGACTGGTGGATGCCCGCGTCCCGGTGCGCGTCGTCGAGGCCGGGAGGCGGGGCGTTGATGAGCTCGCGGAGGTCGCCGATGTCGGCACCGATGTCGCCTATGACGGCGTTGGGCGGCGCGATGCGCACCGAGCAGGCGTGCTCGTAGGCCGTCAGCTCCCAGTCCTCGACGAGATGGGAGAGGTCCGCGGTGCGCACCGACCGGTCGAGGCCGATGCGCAGCCGCTCGACCGAATCGGCGGGGATCCCGGCGGCGGGTGCGGCTCCCTCGACATCCGGCGCCACCGCCGTCCTGGCCTGCGGGTGCGCCGCGGGGGCGGCGGAGCCATGCCCGCCGGGGGCGCCCGGCACGCCGGCGCCGCCCGGTGCCCGCCTCCTGGCGACCGGGGCGAGCAGCTTGTTGAGTTCGTCCAGGGTGAGCTGCAGCGCGGCGGCCAGAGGGCGCCGGTGGCGGTCGGCGATCTCGGTGGCGCCCGTCTCCCAACGGCTGACGGTGGTGACGTACACCCCGATCTCCTCGGCCAGGGAGGACTGGGTGTAACAGGCGGCTTTGCGCAGGTCAGCCAACCAGGGGCGAGGCGTCATCGGCTCCCTCTCAAGGCTCGACCGGGACGGCTCACATTGTGGCGTCCACCTGGCCAATATTCCACCAATTCCGGTGTTTTGCCCTGTGATGCAACCCTGCCGCTTTTTGCCAGGGAATGTCGCTACCTGCCCGCCCATGTGCGCCTACCAGGCAAGAAGCCGTTGCCGGGCGGAGAATGACCTGGCGTCCGCCGGTGCCGAGAACGCCTAGTCCGCGTCATGCTTGGCGTTGAAACGCCTAGTTGATGCATAGTAAATGCCTGTTGCTTTCGGGTCGCCTGTTCCGATGAGATCTTCGCCATGAAACCTCGGAGCCGCTCCATGGCCTTCCTCTCTGACCGGTTGCGGAGGGTCTCGCCGGGTCGCGTGCCGGCCCCGCGCCCGTCGCACTCGCCCTCCTTCCGGCGTCCGATGCGGTTCCGCGTGATCGCAGGTATTGTCGGCGTCGGGCTTGTCGCCCCGGCGGCCGCTTGCGGCGGTTCCGAGAAACATGTGAATGGCCTGGAGAAGTCGAATATCACCGTCGGCATCCTGCCGATCCCGGATGCCGCGCCGCTGGCCATCGCGCAGCAGAAGGGCTTTTTCCGGCAGGAGGGCCTGACCGTCAAGGTCGAAGTCCTCCAGTCGAGTTCTTTCGCGGTGCCCAAGCTCCGCTCGGGTGCCATGGACTTCTCGCTGGACAATTACGTGGCGAGTTTCACCGCCGACGACCAGGGAGCGGCGCACTGGCATCTGGTCGCGGACTCCTACCAGGCCGCCAAGGGCGCCTTCGTGGTGCTGGTCGGCCCGAAGTCCTCGGTCCGGGCCCCGGAGGATCTGAAGGGGAAGACGATCGCGATTCCCTCCCTGCATTCGGTCGGGCAGCTGATGATCACGGCGTCGCTGCACACCCGGGGAATCGACCAGAAGGACCTGAAGTTCGTCGAGATGCCCTTCCCGCAGATGCCGGCGGCTCTGGCGAAGGGCCAGGTGGACGCCGTCTGGACACCGGACCCGTTCATCACCGCGATGCAGAAGTCCATGGGGGCGCGCACCGTCCTGGACACCGCCGAGCCCGGCAGCACCACCGAGGCGTTCCCGATGGCGGGCTGGGGCGTCCTGGACAACTACGCCAAGAAGCGCCCCAAGACCGTGGCGGCCTTCCAGCGGGCCATGGGCAAGGCCCAGGCACTGGCGGCCGGTGACCGGTCGGTGGTCACCGGCGTCCTGCCCAGCTACGTCAAGGGCATCGATCCCGGCACCGCGCAGCTGATCACGCTGGGCACCTACCCCACCTCGCTCAACCCGACCCGGCTGCAGCGGGTGGCCGACCTGATGCTGCAGTACGGCTTCGTGAAGAAGCAGGTGAACGTCAAGCCCATGATCGTCCCCGCCCCCTCGGCGGCGAAGTGATCCGAGTGGGTCGCGGCGGGCGCCGGTGGGTGTCCGGGGCGGCGGGCGTCGCGGTGATCTCGGCGGCCGCGGAGGCCGCCGGCCGGACGGGGCTGGTGGACCGCTCGGTCCTGCCGCTGACCTCGACGGTGATCGCCCGCGCCGCCCGCCTGGCCGGTGACGCCGAGTTCCTGCGGTCCGTGGTGGCCACCCTGGAGATGTGGGGGGCCGGGGTGCTCGCCGCCGCCGTGCTGGCGGTGCCGGCGGGCCTGGTCCTCGGCACCTCGGCCCGGTTGGAGGCCCTGTTGCGGCCGATCACCGAGTTCCTGCGCCCGATCCCGGCGGTCGCCCTGATCCCGCTGACGCTGCTGATCGTCGGGGACGACACCCGCATGACGGTGGTGGTCATCGCCTACGCCTCCTCCTGGCCGATCCTCATCCACACCATGTACGGCCTGCACGACGTCGACCCCGTGGCGTCCGACACCCTGCGCGCCTACGGCTTCGGCCGCCTGGCGGTGCTGTGGCGGGTCGCGCTGCCCAGCGCGGCCCCCTTCGTCGCAACCGGGATCCGCGTCGCCGCCGGCATCGGCCTGATCGTCGCGGTGAGCGCGGAACTGATGGCCGGTGGCGGCAGCGGCGTCGGCACCTGGCTGATCGCGCTCAACAGCGGCGTCGACCAGACCGATGTGGTCCTGGCGACGATCGTTTGGCTGGGGGGCCTCAGCGTTGTGGTCGACGCCCTGCTGGTGTGGGGCAAGCGGCGGCTGTTCCGCTGGCACGAAGAGGGCGCCGCCGGATGACGGGCCGCACGGGTGCATCACTGGAAGTCCACGACTCGACGGACCCCGCGGACCACCTGGCGGGAGACCGGGCGTCCGGCCGTGGGGAGGCCCGGCCGAAACGCCGCGCGCGGGTGCTGCTGACGGGACTCGCGCGGACGGCGCCGATCATCGTGGTCGTCGCCGGATGGGAACTGGCCGCGCGGGGGGCCGACGACTCCTACTTCCCGCCGCCCGCACAGATCGCCACGCGGCTGCGGCAGTTGTGGTTCTCGGGGCCCCCCGACCGGTTCTGGCTCACCCAGCAGGCGATCGACAACGTCCCGCCCAGCCTGGCCAGGCTGCTGGGCGCCTGGCTGCTGGCCGCCGCCGCCGGCATCGCGGCCGGAGTGCTGCTGGGCCGGCTCCGCTTCCTGGCCGACCTGCTGGAGCCGGCGATCCATTTCGCCCGCGCCATCCCGCCCCCGGCGGTCCTGCCGGTCTGGCTCGCGCTGCTGCACATCGGGAGCCCGATGCAGGTAGCCACGATCGTTTTCGGGGTGATCTGGCCGGTCGTGCTGGCCGCCATCGACGGCGCCCGCGCGGTGCAGCCGGCGCAGGAGGACATCGCCCGGGTGTTCCACTTGAGCGGCCCCCAACGGCTGGTCTACCTCATTCTTCCCGCCGCCCTGCCGAAGATTTTCGCCGGGCTGCGGCTGAGCCTGTCGCTGTCGCTGATCCTCATGGTCGTCTCCGAGCTCATGGGCGGCGCGACCAACGGGATCGGTTTCAGCTTGCTTCTGGAGCCCCAGCGCACCTACGACATCCCGGCCATGTGGGTCGGGATCGTCGTCCTCGGCGTGCTCGGGTTCGCCTTCAACGCCGCCCTGCTGGCCGTGGAGCGACGCGTCCTGGCCCGGCACGGCCGCGCGCACCAGAAGATCTGAACCCCTTGACCCGTTTTAACGTCCTCGCCTAAATCGTGAACAGGAGACCGGAATGACTCGACCGGCCGTGAACACCCCATCTCAGCCGCCCCTGATGGTCGACGGAGCCGACCCCCGGGCGGCCGTGTGGAAGATGGTCCAGGGCGTCTACCGGTTCTCGTCGCTGTACGTCATGGCCCGGCTCGACCTGGCCGGACTACTGAAGGACGGCCCCCGGACGGCAGCCGACCTCGCCGAGTCCTGCGGCGCCCGGACCGACCAGCTCACCCGCGTCCTGCGCGCGCTGGTCGCGATGGGCTTCCTCGACGCCGCCGGCGGGCCCCGCATCCCGGGTGCTCAGGCGACGGACGCCTACGCGTTGAACGACCAGGGCGCCACCCTGCTGTCCGACGACCCCGGCTCCATGCGGTGGGCGGTCCTGTCGGCAGGTGAGCCGGGGTCGTGGAATGCCATGAGCGGCGTCGTCGATGCCGTCCTGGGCGGTGTGTCCCCGTTCGCCCGCGAGTACGGCTCGATGTACGGCTACCTGGAGCAGCACCCCGAGGCCGCGGGCGACTTCGATGCCTTCATGGCGTCCCGTTCCCGCGACACCGCCGAAGCGCTGGTGCAGCGCTACGACTTCGGGGACGTCCGGACCGTCACCGACGTCGGCGGCGGGACCGGTATCGTCCTGTCCACCGTGATGGCCGCCCACCCGCGGATCCGCGGCACCCTGCTCGACCTCGAGCACGTCGTCCGGCGCGGCGAGCAGTCCTTCCGCGAACAGGGACTGGCCGATCGATGCGAGTTCGTCGCCGGCGACTACTTCGCGTCGGTGCCCGAAGGGGCCGACCTCTACCTGCTGTCCAACGTCATCCACAACCTCGGCCGCCCGGACGCCGTGCGGCTCCTGCGCCGGGTGCGCGAGGCCATGCGCGAGGACAGCCGCGTCCTAGCGCTCGACATCCTGCTCCCCTCGGACGGCCAGTCGCATTTCGGATTCGACCTGAACATCCGGATGATGGCCGTCTTCCCGGGCGGGCAGGAGCGCGACCAGGAGGAGTACAAGGCGGTCCTGCACGAGGCCGGCCTGCACGTCACCGGCGTGACCTCGCTGCCTCGGACCCCGCTGAGCGCGATCGAGGCCGTGCGCCGATCGCCGGTGTAGCGGCCGGCGCCGGGTAGCGCATCACCGCGATGGGCCGGCCGGGGCGGCGCAGGCCTCATCGGACCGGCGGAGTTCGTTCGCCAGGGACGCGATCCGCTCTTCCGGGTGGGTCGATCCGGGGAAATAGGCGCAGACCCGTTCGGCCACGTCGCCGAACCGGGACCTGATCTCGGCGGCGCACTCGGCCGGCGTTCCGGCGACCGCGAGGGTCCGCATCATCGTGTCGTCGATCAGGCCGATCATCGTCATGATGTCGCCGGTCTTCGACAGCGCGTTCAGTTCGGGCTGCAGGTCCCCCCACCCCTCGATGTCCAGGACCGGCTTGTAGGCCGGGGTCGAACCGTAGAACGCCAGGAGTGCCTTCACCCCGAAGCTCGCGGCCTCGATCTCCTCGGGAGTGTCGCCCATCGCGACGATCGCCTGCGGGTACAGGTCGATGCGTTCGCGTCCCGCCCGTTCCAGCCCCTCGGCCACGGCCGGGAGGGTGCGCTCGCGGAAGTGCCGGTGGCTGTGGAACGGCATCACCAGCAGCCCGTCGGCGACCTCGGCCGCGGTCCGGGTCATCACCGGGCCGAGCGCGCCGAGCAGGACGGGCGGGACGCCGTAGGGATTCGGTCCGGGAACGAACGTCGCGGGCATCAGGGTGTGCCTGGTGAACTCGCCGCGGAAATCGAGGGGCGTGCCGTCCTGCCAGGAGTTCAGAATCGCCTTCACCGCGAGCACCGCCTCGCGCATCCGGGCCGCCGGCCTGCTCCAGGTCGAGCCGTACCGGTTCTCGATATGCGGCCTGATCTGCGAGCCCAGCCCGAGCCGGAACCGGCCCTTGCTCAGCAGCTGCAGGTCGTAGGCCATGTTGGCCAGGTTCATCGGGCTGCGGGGGATGGCGATCGCGACGTTGGTCATCAGGTCGGTCGGCGGCACCTCCGCCGAACCGGCGGCGACGATCAGCGGCAGGAACACATCATGCGGGCCCTCGAAGGTGAACAGGCCGTCCACTCCGGCGGCGATGAGGGCGCGGGCGCGCTCCGCGGCCTCGTCCGGCCGCCCGTCCAACTGCACGTCGAGTCTCACTGACCGATCTCCGTTCCGCGCGGCGCCGGGAGTGCGCCGGCAAGGGGGCAGGCTCCCGAAAAGAGCTCTGTCCGTTCCCTACCACGGACCGGTCAGCTGGCGACGGTCTTCGAGGCGGTGATCCAGCCGGCGAGCTGTTCCATGCAGCCGGCCTGCGAGGTGCAGTCGAGGGCGGCGGAGACCCAGGGGTGCACCTGGCCGCTGGTGAGCGCCGGGCTGCCGGCGACCGTCGGCTGCCTCTTCAGGCGCGCGGCGTCGTAGCCGCTCTGTTCGAGCAGCCACACGTCGCCGCCGACCTGGCCCGCGTTCTCCCAGCTGTACTTGCCCCAGTAGTAGCCCGCGGGTTCCGGCGCGAAGTACTTGACGCCGAGGCCGGCGTACAGGCGCAGTGCCGGGTCGTCCTGGTTCTTGGCGACGGTGACGCCGTCGCCGTCGGCGTAGAGGGCGGTCACCGTGACGGGGTTCGCGGCCACGGCCTTCTTGAGCTTGGCCGAGGCGTCCTCATGGTGCGCCTTGGCTTTCGCGACGGTTCCGGAGTCGGCGCCGAGCGCGACGGCGAGCTTCGTGGTGCGGTCGACGACGTCCGCGCCGTCGCCGCCGATCACGATGGTGAGCTACGCGACGTCGCCCGCGCACTGCTGGCATCCTTGTCCGCCGCTCGCGGAGCGACCCCGCGAAACGGCGCAGGGCGGTTAGGCGACGGGCCTTGGGGTAGTCGCCCGGGCGCGGGCCCCGGAGAAGGGGCTTCAAGCCCAGCCGATCACGAGGAGGCGGCACCGTGGGAACCGAAGAGACCGGCCAGGTCACCGGTACCAAGGACAAGGACTACAACATCATCTGGTTCACCGAGGCGTGCCTGAGCAATGTGCTGCGCCTGGAGACCTACATCGCCGACGCCGAGCGCGACGGCGACCAGGAACTGGCCGGCTTCTTCCGCCGCGCACAGGCCGAGAGCCGCAAGGGCGCCGAGCAGGCCAAGGAATTCCTCGCCCAACGCCTTGCCGGCTGAAGGCCCTTGGCCCGAGTGGCCGCCGTCTGGCACCTTC
This sequence comes from Actinomadura sp. NTSP31, assembly GCF_041951385.1. Classification (NCBI taxonomy): domain Bacteria; kingdom Bacillati; phylum Actinomycetota; class Actinomycetes; order Streptosporangiales; family Thermomonosporaceae; genus Actinomadura; species Actinomadura sp. NTSP31. The sequence goes on from NZ_JBGNUT010000006.1 coordinate 391,259, forward strand.
AGCCGTCGGCGGAGCCGGGTTCGGTGAGTTCGCCCTGCGCTTTCGCCTTGAGAGGGTCGAGGACGGCGCGTGCCCCGGCGGCCCGCACCTCGGTCTCGGTCGGGCCGGGCAGCAGGGCCGTCGAGGTGACGCCGGTTTCGCCAACTCCTGGCGCAGCGCCCGCGCGAAGGAGTGCAGGAACGCCTTGGACGCCGCGCACGTCGCCTGGTAGGGGCCCGGACCGCTCGCGGCGACCGACGAGGTGAACAGCACCCGGCCCGAGCCCGCCTCAGTGATCCGGTCGTCCTCCGCCGCCATGATCACATCGAAGCCGTGCGAGGCGAACACCGCGGCCGGCTCACGTCCGATGCCGCTGGACGCCCGACCGCCGCGTGCGTCGATCAGCGGTCGGCTTCGGGGATGGATGCGCGGAATCCGATGCCGTCGCCTTCGATCACCAGCGGGCCGGCGCCCTCGTAGGGAACGAACAGGGCCTCGCCCGGTGCGAGCAGTTCGGTGATGCCGCCGCGCGTCACGCTGAGGGTGTTCTCGAGGCAGAGGATCGTGCTGGGCCCGGGGACCGGGATGCTGATGGGCGGGCGCGGACGCAGCCTGGTCAGCTGGAACTGCGCGGCGGGAGCCGGGTACAGCTCCTCGCCCGTGGGCAGGGTGGACGGCTCCAGTACCTCGGGCCGCGTCGGGGTGAAGTCGGCGACTGCGGCGAGTTCGGCCCTGTCGATGTGCTTGCCGGTCAGGCCGCCTCGCAGCACGTTGTCGGAGGAGGCCATGATCTCGACGGCCGTTCCGCGCAGGTAGGCGTGGACGGTTCGCGGCGGGGTGTAGAGGGCCTGCCCGGGCTGCAGCACGCTCAGGTTGAAGAGCAGGGAGGCGACGACTCCCGGATCGTCGGGGTGGTCCACCGCGATCATTGCCGCCGCCCGGTGCGCGGGGTCGGGGCCGGTGGCGCCGGCGTCGCGCACCTCCGCGACCAGGGCGGAACGGTCGGCGGCGGGCCAGGCGTTCAACGCTCCCAGCGCCGCCTCGGGGCCGCCCTCCTCCAGGACGTCCGCGAGGCGCCGCAGCCGGGGGCCGTTCAGGGCCCGCAGCAGGCGCGCGGCGGTCTCGGGCGCACGGAAACCGGAGAGCGCTTCGAACGCGGTGACGGCGTAGACCAGTTCCGGCTTCGGCCAGTCGTCGCGGTAGTTGCGCGCGGGGGAGTCGAGGGGGATCCCGAGCGCCTCCTCGCGCGCGAACCCGCGGCGGGCCTGCTCGGAGTCGGGGTGCACCTGGATCGACAGCGGCTCGGCGACCGCGAGGATCTTGAGCAGGAAGGGCAGGCGGTCGTGGCCGGGGCCGAGCAGTCCGGCGCGGTCCGCCTCGATCGCCGTCAGCAGGTCGGTCCCGCCGGCGAGCCTGGACGGCGCGGCCGGATGCGCCCCGATCCAGAGTTCCGCCTCGGGGCCGGCCGTGGGGGAGGGCCTGCCCTGCAGGCCCGCGATGGCCGTCCGCGAACCCCAGGCGTAGTCGCGGATGGGATTGTCCAGCCGGTGGAGCTGAAGCTGCGTGCCAGTGTGCATGTCGTCCGGCTGGGGTTCCTGGGAGTCGGGGCTCGAACTGCCGGTAGGGCGTGCGGTCCGGCGGGCCGATGCTGACCCGCCGGACCGTCGGCCGCCTACTTGGTGAGCGGGGCGAGCTTGGGGTCGGTGGCGTACGCCTGGGCGGCGTTCTCCTTGGTCACGATGACCGGCGGGAGCAGGTACGCCGGGACGACCTTCACACCGTTGTTGTAGCTGTTGGCGTCGTTGATCTGCGGCTTGGTGCCGGCCTGCAGCGCCTTCACCATGTTCACGGTCTCGGCGACGAGCTTGCGGGTGTCCTTGTTGATGGTGGAGTACTGCTCGCCGGCCATGATCGACTTGACCGACTCGGCCTCGGAGTCCTGGCCGGTGACGACCGGGAGCGGCTTGCCGGCGCCCTTGACCGAGGTCAGGATCGCGCGGGCCAGGGTGTCGTTCGGCGACAGGACGCCGTCGAGGGTCTTCTTGCTGTAGGAGGAGGTCAGCAGCGAGTCCATGCGCTGCTGGGCGCCCTCGGCCTTCCAGCCCTGGATCGCGGTCTGCTTGATGTCGGTCTGGCCGGAGCCGACCTTCACCTCGCCCTTGTCGATGGCCGGCTTGAGGACGCTCATCGCGCCGTTGAAGAAGACCGCGGAGTTGTTGTCGTCCGGCGAGCCGGAGAACAGCTCGATGTTGTACGGGCCCTTCGGCTTCTTCTTCCGCATGCCGTCCAGCAGGGCCTGGCCCTGCAGCTGGCCGACCTTGAGGTTGTCGAACGCGACGTAGTAGTCGACGTCCTTGGTGTTGGTGATGAGCCGGTCGTAGGCGATGACGACCGCGCCGGACTGCTTGGCCTGCGCCACCTGGGTGGACAGCTGCGCGGCGTCGGTCGCGCCGATCACGATCACCTTCGCGCCCTTGGTGACCATCGAGGAGATCTGCGCCTGCTGGTCGGCCACCGTGGTCGAGGCGCCCGCGTACTGCACGTCGCCCTTGAAGCCGGCCTGCTTCAGGCCGTTGGTGAACAGGTCGCCGGCGAGGACCCAGTTCTCGGAGGTCTTGGCGGGCAGCGCCACGCCGATGAGGGAGTCCTTGGCGAAGCCCTTGCCGCCGCCCTTGCCGTCGGAGCCCTCCCGGTCGTTGGAGCAGGACGCGGCGGTGAGCGCGAGCATGGCTGCCGCGCCGACCGCAAGGGTCTTGGTGAGGATGGAGCGCATTTCGGGTGACCTCTCTCGGTTACTGCGGGGTGGGTTCGCTGCCGCGCCCGGTCAGCCGGTGGCGGCGGCCTCGTCGGCCGTGGAGTTCTCGGGTGAGGGAGGCGGCGTCACGTCCGCGGGCGGCGCGTCGCCGCGCTGGAACGGACGCATGAGCGACCCGATGACGGAGAAGCGGCCCTGCTTCTTGTTGAGGATGTCCAGCGCGGCGGCGAGCAGCAGCACCAGGCCCTTGATCATCTGAACCCGGTCCGAGCCGACGCCCTCGAGCTGGAGGCCGTTGTTCAGCACGGCCATGACCAGGCCGCCGACGATCGAGCCGCCGACGGTGCCGAGACCGCCCGAGACCGCGGCGCCGCCGATGAACACCGCCGCGATCGCGTCCAGCTCCCAGTTCAGGCCGTCCTGCGGGCCGGACGCCGCCGAGCGCGCCACGAAGATCATTCCGGCCAGCGCGGCGAGGACCCCCATGTTGGTCATCACGAAGAAGTTGACCCGGCGGAGCTTCACGCCCGAGAGCTCGGCGGCGCGGGAGTTGCCGCCGACCGCGTAGATGTGCCGTCCGCCCGCGGTGTTGCGGGTGTAGAACGAGTAGACGATCACCAGGACGGCCAGGATGATCCCGGAGATCGGCAGGCTCGTGCCGACCCGGCCGCCGGCGAAGCGCAGCGTGGCGAAGACGATGACGCCGAGCATGACGGCCAGCCGGATCGCCGAGACCCACACGGGGGTGAGGTCCGCGCCCATCTGCTGCCGGACCTGCCGCGCCCGCCACTCCCGCGCCACGACCGCGACGCACGCCAGCAGGCCGAGGAGCAGGGTCAGGTTGTTGTAGCCGGTGTCGGGCCCGACCTCGGGAAGGAAGCCGGCGCCGATCTTGCGGAAGCCCTCCGGAACCGGCACGGTGTCGGCGTTGCCGATGTACTGGTTGGCGCCGCGGAACAGCAGCATCCCGGCCAGCGTGACGATGAACGCCGGCACTCCGACGTAGGCGACCCAGAAGCCCTGCCAGGCGCCGATCGCGGCACCGGCGACCAGGCCGAAGGCGATCGCCGCCGGCCACGGCAGGTTCCACTCCGACATCGACTTGGCGACCACGATGCCGGTGAACGCGGCGACCGAGCCGACCGACAGGTCGATGTGCCCGGCGACGATCACCATCAGCATGCCGATGGACAGGATCAGGATGTAGGAGTACTGGCTGACGACCCCGATGAGGTTGCCCGACGACAGGGTGAGGCCGTCGGTGAGGACCTGGAACAGCAGCACGATCGCCACCAGCGTGAAGATCATGCCGAACTGCCGGGCGTTGGACTGGGTGCCCCCGAAAAGGCTCTTCTTCAGGTCTTGGTATCGGCTCACGGCGTCGCCAGCTTCTTGTTGGAGGTCATCTGCTTCATGAGGAGTTCGGGGTCGGCCCGGCCGCGCGGCACCTCGCCGGTGATGGTCCCCTCGAACACGGTGTAGATCCGGTCGCACAGGCCGATCAGCTCGGGCAGCTCGGAGGAGATGACGATCACCCCCTTGCCCTGGCCGGCGAGCCGCTGGATGATTCCGTAGATCTCGTACTTGGCGCCCACGTCGATGCCGCGCGTCGGCTCGTCCAGGATCAGCAGGTCCGGGTCGGTGAACATCCACTTGGCCAGGACGACCTTCTGCTGGTTGCCGCCCGACAGCGTGGTGACGCCGGCGTCGACCGTGGGCGTCTTGATCCGCAGGCTCCGGCGGTACCGGTCGGCCACCTCGTGTTCCCGGAACTTGTTGATCACCTTGCGCCGGGTGATCTTCGACAGCTTGGCGGCGACGATCGAGGACTTGATGTCGTCCAGCAGGTTGAGCCCGATCTCCTTGCGGTCCTCGCTCACGTAGGCCAGGCCGTGCGCGATGGCGTCGGAGACCGTCTTCAGGTGGATCTCCTCGCCGTCCTTGTAGGCGTGCCCGCCCTCCCAGATCCCGTAGGAGCGGCCGAACAGGCTCATCGCCAGCTCGGTGCGGCCGGCGCCCACGAGGCCGGCGAAGCCGACGATCTCGCCGCGGCGGACGGTGAAGCTGGAGCGCTTGGCCACCAGCCGCTCGGCGGAGACGGGGTGGCGCACGGTCCAGTCGCGGACCTCGAAGAACACCTCGCCGATGGCGGGGGTGCGATCGGGATAGCGGCTGCTCAGCTCGCGGCCCACCATGCCGCGCACGATGCGGTCCTCGTCGACGCCGTCGCCCTTGACGTCCAGCGACTCGATGGTCCGCCCGTCGCGCAGGATCGTGATCCGGTCGGCGACCGCCGCGATCTCGTTCAGCTTGTGCGAGATCATGATGGAGGTGACGCCCTGCCGCTTGAACTCGCGCAGCAGGTCGAGCAGATGCTGCGAGTCGCCCTCGTTCAGGGCGGCGGTCGGCTCGTCCAGGATCAGCAGCTTCACGTCCTTGGCGAACGCCTTGGCGATCTCGACCAGCTGCTGCTTGCCGACGCCGATGTCCTTGACCAGCGTGTCGGGGTCCTCCTTGAGGCCGACCTGCTTCAGCAGCGCCAGGGCGCGGTGGTGGGCGCCCTTCCAGTCGATCGCGCCGCCGCGGCGCATCTCGTTGCCGAGGAAGACGTTCTCGGTGATCGACATCCCCGGCACCAGCGCGAGCTCCTGGTGGATGATCACGATGCCGGCGCTCTCGCTCGCGCGGATGTCGCCGAACCGGACCTCCTCGCCGCGGTAGACGATCTCGCCGCTGTAGGTGCCGTGCGGGTGCACGCCGCTCAGCACCTTCATGAGGGTCGACTTCCCGGCGCCGTTCTCGCCGACGATCGCGTGGATCTCGCCGGCGCGGACCGACAGGTTGACGTCGGCCAGGGCGGTGACGCCCGGGAACGTCTTGGTGATCGACCGCATCTCCAGCAGGACCGTGCCGGTCTCCGCCTCGGTGCCGGAGCCCTCGGCGGGGACTGCGTCCTTCGCGGGGCTCATGCCCGATGCCCCCTGTCCCGCGGCCCGCCGGGACTGCGCGTGTCCGGTCTCTGGGGGACGCGGCGTGCCTCTGACATAAACGTCTCCGGTGGTCTGCTCCGCCTGTGGGCGTGGGTCCTGACGGGGTCGGTCGTGACCCGCTGGTGGCGCACGTGTATGACGCGGGTTACACCGGGGCACTTTAAATCCAATTGTTTTACAAAGTCAACGGCAGGGGCCAGAATACTGTTGGCGCTGGGCAGCGGCCCGATGCCGGGAGAGAGGACCTTCGTTGCGGCAGGCAGGCACGAACCTTCCCAAGGTGGGGCGCTACAACAGTGCGGTGGTGCTGGACCAGATCCAGCTCGCCGACGGCATCAGCCGTGCCGAGATCGCCGAGCGCACGGGCCTCACCCCGCAGACGGTCTCCGGGATCGTGAAGAAGCTGCTCGCCGAGGGGATCGTCCGGGAGGACGGCTCCAGCCGCGTCGCCGGGCTCGGCAAGCCCCGCACGAGGCTGCGGATCAACGCCGACGCGGGCTGCGCGGTCGGCCTGCACTTCGACCCGGTCGGGCTCGCCTGCGTGGTCGTCGACCTGGTCGGACGGCCGCTCGTGCTGAAGCGCACGCCGACACCGGTCGGCGCGCAGCCCGCCGAGGTCGTCGCGGCCATGGCGGACCTGGCCGGCCACGTGCTCGCCGAGGCGGCCGTGCCGCGCGACCGCGTGCTCGGCCTCGGCCTGGCCAGCCCCGGCCCGATCGACCAGAACCGCGGCATGGTCGTCGCGCCGCCCAAGCTCGCGAACTGGTCGCACGTACCGATGAAGCAGCTGCTGAGCGAGGCCGCGGGCCTGCCGGTGACGCTGGACAACGACGCCACCGCAGCCGCGATCGGCGAACGCTGGTCCGGCGCCGGGCGCGGGGTCGCCAACTTCGCCTACTTCTTCTTCGGCACCGGCATCGGCGGCGGCCTGATCCTCAACCACCAGGTCCACCGGGGCGGCTCGCTCAACGCGGCCGAGTTCGGGCACACGTCCGTGGAACCGGACGGACCGCGCTGCTACTGCGGCAACCACGGCTGCCTGGAAAGCCTGATCAGCCCCGACGCCATCACCGCCGAGACGCACCGCAGGCTCGCCGAGGCGGGAACGGGCAGCGCGCTGGAGGCGCCCTTCCAGAGCGACCCCGGCACCGTCGACCACGCGGCGGTGCGGCACGCCGCCGCCGCGGGCGACCCGCTGGCCACCGCGGTCATCCGCGAGGCCGCCGAACGCGTCGCGTCCGTCGCGGTCAACGTCGCGAACATCACCGACGTCGACCTGATCGTGCTGGGCGGCCACGGCATCAGGCACGTCGAGGCGCTCTACCGCGACGCCGTCGCCCAGGCCCTCGCGACCAGACCGCTGTCACGGCACATCCGGGTCGCCGACGTCGCGGTGTCGCCGCTCGGCCCGGACGCCGCCGTCGTCGGCGCCGCCTCGCTCGTCCTGCACGCCACCTACTCGCCGCAGCTGTCGGCGCTCCTGGAGGACTGACCGGAGCGGTTCGTCGCCTCCGCTGCTCACCCACCGCTCGCACACCGAGGATCTCTTCATGGACCATGACGTCGTACTCGCGGCGGACATCGGCGGCACCAAGATCAGCGCCGGTCTCGTGGGCGCCGACGGGCAGGTGCACCGCCAGTCCGAAGTCGCCACCCCCGCCACCGGGCCCCTGCTCGAGGAGGCGATGCGCGAGCTGCTCGGCTCGGTGGCCGACGGCGCCTCACCGCGCGCGATCGGGCTGGCCTCGGCGGGCCCGGTCGACCCCTCGCGCGGTCGCGTCAGCCCGGTGAACATCCCGGCGTGGCGGGAGTTCCCGCTGCTCGACCTGGTCGGCGCCATCATGCCCGGCGTCCCGTCCGTCCTGGTCGGAGACGGCATCGCGGCGGCGCTGGGCGAGCACTGGCTCGGCGCGGGGCAGGGGGCCGAGGCGATGCTCGGGATCGTGGTGTCCACGGGCATCGGCGGCGGTCTCGTCCTCAACGGCGAGGTGTACCTCGGTCCGAGCGGCAACGCCGGCCACATCGGGCACGTCGTCGCCGACCCCGCCGGCCCACCGTGCTCGTGCGGCGGGACCGGATGCATCGAGGCCTACGCGAGCGGGCCGTCGATGGTCAGGTGGGCTCTCGGCCAAGGGTGGACGGGACCCGACGCCCGCGCTCTGTCCGCCGACGCCGCCCGTGGCCACCCGACCGCGCTCGCCGCGTTCGACCGCGGCGCCCAAGCGCTGGCCCGCGGCATCGCCGCCACGGCCGCGCTGTGCGACTTGGACCGCGTCGTCATCGGCGGCGGCCTCTCGGCCGCCGGCGAGGTGCTCTTCGCGCCGCTGCGCAGGCACCTGGAAGGCTTCCTCACCCTCGGCTACGTGCGGCGGCTGACCGTCGCGCCGTTCGGGCTCGGTCGTTCCGCCGGCCTCCTGGGCGCAGCCCGCAGCGCCCTCCCGACCGCCCAACTCCCCACCCCCGCCTAGCCGCTCCGTCCACGGAGGTCGAACGGCCAGATGATCTTGGAACGAGGGAGGCCTCCGGGTTCGGTGTGGATTGGCCCGCCTCGGCTACCTGCACAACGCCGTCGACGAACGCGGTGATGGAGCGGTGGGTGCAGACCTGCCGCCGTGAGTTGCTCGACCGCACCCTGATTCGAAACCAGCGGCACCTACTCCCCGGCTCCGCGAGCTCGAGACCTTCTCCAACATGCACCGGCTTCATCAAGGCATCGCCAACGCTCGCCCATTGCTGGACGGTCCGGGTGTGGGCGCGGGCGGGCGAACGGACACGACCACCGCCTGTACCAGCCGGCGCGGCCCCCAGCAGCGACTGGCCACTTCTCATTCAAGCCGGGGCGGCCTGATCACGGAAACAGAAAATGCGTGAACGTGCCATCACTTGCGCCGATAACCGTCGCCGGGCGGCGATCAATACCAGTCTCGCGGACACCTTCCGGAAAATCATTTTCAAAATCTGCAAATATTGTCGAATTATCGAGTAGAATCAAATTGTCCGGCTGCGACGACATCTTCATTCTGAGGTTGTTCCGTCACACCGGCTCGCCCGGTCAACACGAGACCCGGCCCGCGTCGCGGGCGGTGATGGTGCCCCGCACCAGCGTGGCGTGGTCCGGGCCGAGGGCTGTCGCGGCGATGAGGAAGCGATCCGTCGCATCGATCGAAATTCAAGAGAAGGTGCCGGTCATGTGGACCACCACCGAACGCCGCACAACGATCAGCCTGTCACCACCCTCGACACCACGGCTGCGGCTGCGTCCCGCCGCCTCTCCCGGTTCGGCGCGGACCGCGCTCGACGGCGCATGGTGGCCCCGTTCGGCCGACCCGGTAGCGGAGCTGCCGGGGTTGGTTCTGGCCCTGCAGGACCACGGTCCCATCGACGATCATCGTCCCATCACCCACGTCCTGCTCCGGGCGGACGACTGGGACGATCGTCCACGCCGGCTGCGGATCGACGGTCCCACCGACACCCGGGTGGTACGGCTGAGCTGGTTCGACTCACTCCCCGCAGGGTTGCTCACGGCGATCCATGCCGACGGGCGGCGCGTCGACCTGCTCACCGTCCCGGTCTCCACGACCCGCGCCGAAGCCGATGCGGTGATGGAACTGGCGTCCCACCCCGACAACCACCTGCACACCCCCGGCCTGCTGGCCTCCCTCACCGCAGCACCCGGCCGGACGGACCGGACCGGCATCCAGGACGACTCGGAGGACGCCTGGGAATCCGAGGGCGGGCACCTTCGAGGAGACCTCGCGGCACGTTGATCCGGCCCGTCATCCGGCCGTCCGGGCACGGAGCTTCCCTGCCCAGGGCGCCGGCGACGCCCAGATCAGCTCGCCATGCGGGCCGGTGGGGAACTGCTTCGCGATTCTTGCGGGTCGGTTGCGGCGGCGCGCGTCCGCGTCGCCGCAACCGTTGTGCTCAGGGCGTCCCGCTTACGGGGTCAGCATTCGCCCTCCCAGGTGATCTGCCTGATCAAGGAGAAGACCACCGGATTGATGTTGACCCGCGAGGGGATCGTCCAGGAGTAGATCTTCCCGACGATGCTCATCGGCAGGCCGTCGAGCCGTGGTGATTGGCCGAGGGTCTTTCCGGCGCTGTCCTTGAAGATGAACGTGCCATGCCAGACATCGGCGCTGTTGGTGTGGGTGGTCTCGACGGCCCCTGTCCAGGAGATGTCCGAAACGCCGTTCACGGGCGTCCTGATGGTGAAGAGGGAACCGCTGCCGAAGAGGATGCAGTCTCCGACCCTGAAATCGGGCACCGTCGACGTCATGATCCCGTTGGCGGTGTCGATCAAGGGGTGGTCGGTGTAGAACCCCGGGTTCGGAGCGGACGCGCTGGCGACTCCGGTAACGGCCGCCGTCATGCCGACGGCCATGGCCGCCACCAGCGCCGGACGCCATGCCTTGGTCCGCGTCACGGGCCTGGAGATGATCGTTCGCATTGTTCCCCTTCATTTCGACAGGCATTTCCTGCCCGTCACGCCTCGCCCCCGGCGCGGCGTCGCTGAAAAGCAAGCCTTCCCTCCCGGGCGAATCGCGTGTGCCGTTCGGTCACACGGCGGACGTTCGCCGCTGGGGCCAGCTTGAATCGCCGTGAGACGCCGGGCATCCGTGCCCGCCACGGATCGGTGAATTCCGTGGTGGGTACGGGTGCTGCGTTCCCGTGCTGGCGCGCACTTTTCTCGCACAGGTCCAAGAGCGGTGAAGCCTATGACGATCGCAACTGGTCTCCGTCGATGGATCCCGCGCCGATCGAGAAGGCCGAATTTCAGGCGTTCGTCGACATGGGTGCCGCGGTCTCCGGGGCTGCTGCCGGGCGAGGGTGAGCATGGCCGACGTCGGATGCGGGCTGGGCGCGTCCACGATCGCTATGGCCTGGGCGTTCGAGCGGTCGACGTTCGCGGGCTTCGACCTGCACGAAATAGGCGACTCGGTCGGTGCGGCTTGCCGCGTCCGATGGTCGCTGCATCCGGCGGGCGGCCGAGATCCCGTTCAACATCATTTGGGAGGCCAGGCCATGGGAACCGCACCCATTCGTGCCAGCTCGGACTCGCCCTGTGCCCGCTGCTCGGCGCCGAGGAACACCAGCGTGCGGGCCCATTGGTAGCGGCATCCGGCGTCGGCGAAGGCGTCGGCCGCGGCGCGTAGAGCATCGTGTCCGACGCCGCCCGGTCCCGTCCAGGCCGTCATGGCCGCCGCGCGGTCGACGATCGCGGTGGCGATCGGGTTGCCCGCCGCCATCACTCGTGCGGGCCCGAGGCGTCCGGCGGCGTCCTTGTGCCCGGACAGGACGGCCGCCTCGGCCCATAGCGCGGCGTTCCAGGGACGCCAGGCGCTGTTGAACCACTGCGTCAGCTGTTCTGGGGGAGTGGCCAGCACCTGCATCGCGTGCTGGGGTGGATCGCGGTGCAGCAGGAGCAGGGCGTCGAAGAACTCGCCGTAGCCTAGATCGGCGATCGAGCGGTCCGGTGTTGTGAGGGCGTCGACGATGTCCAGCCACTCCGCCCGGGCGTCGTCGTCGCCGCGCAGCCCGTGGACCGTCGCGGCCGCATACGCGCCGCGTGCGAGGTTGCCCGCACGGGGCCGCCCGGCCCTTTCCCACCCTTCGCGGAACAGCTCGGCCAGCGCGGTCGTCTCGTTCCAGTCACCTGTGAGCGCCGTGACGACCAGCAGCCGCACGCTCGCCAGGTGGCCCTCCTCCCGGTTGAAGGGCAGGTCCCGCAAGTGCTCGGCGTGGCTGCGCGCGGCAGGCAGATCGCCGGCGGCGACGGCGCAGTCGCAGGCCATGGTGAACCCGTCGAAGAACTCCAGTCCGCTCTCGGCCGTCACCGGCAGTGGGGCCAGCAGTTCGGTGCGCCGCGAGGCGCTGGCCGCCGCGGCCCTGATCTCGCCCCGCACCGTCTGGATCGCGGTGAGCTGGTCGAGCGCGGCGCTCTCGGTCAGCGGGTCGCCGATGCGGCGGGCCAGGGTGAGCGCGCGCTCGACGAGTTCGGCGGCGGCCGGATCGGCGGTGTCGGCGTTGAAGGCCTCGGCGGTGAGCAGCCGGGCCAGCGCCGCCGGGTCGTCGTCGGCCAGCTCGCGCCCTTCTGCGATCAGCGCCTCCACCTGCCCGGCCACCGGCCCGGTGGTCATCAGCCCGGGACCGCGGGTGATCAGCTCGGCGTTCCGGGCCAGATCGGTCGCCGCGCCGGCTCGATCGCCCGCTCGTATCGCCGCGTCGGCGGCGGCTCTGCGCAGCCGTAGTGCCTCGGTGCCGAACTGCCGGGATTCCGCGGCGCCCGCCGCACCGCGCAGGGCGGCGGCGGCCGCGCGGTCGTCCGCGGCCAGTTCGGCGGCCTGCTGGTAACGCCGCTGCGACTCCCCGGGCATGCCCCGGGTGAAGGTCAGTTCGGCCAGTCCGATCGCCAGATGGTAGGCGTCGGGACTGCGTCCGGCGGCCCAGGCCAGGGCGGCTCGCAACTCGTCGGCGACCCCGTCGAACGCGGCCCGCCAGGCACCGGTGGGCTCGCGGGAGGCGGCCTGGAGATGCGCGCTCTCCTCCAGGCACCAGGCGAGGTGGCGCGCATGCGCCTCCGCCGACTCGTTGGCGTCTTCGAGCCGGTCCGCCCCGTACTGGCGGATGGTCTCCAAGGCGCGGTAGCCCGTCCCGCCCGGAACGGGGATCGCCATCAGCATGCTCTGGTCGGCGAGGTCGGCCAGGATGGTCGTGACGGCGCGGGCCGGTACCGGCGGCCAGCCGGCCAGGACCGTCGCGGCGGCGGCGGTGAACGGACCGGCGAAGACCGAGACCCGGCGCAGTACCGCCTGTTCGGGGCCGCACAGCAGCGCGTGGCTCCAGTCGAGCGTGGAACGCAGCGACCGGTGCCGGTCGTCCATCCGCGGCCCGCCGGTCAGCAACCGCAGCCGGTCGGCGAGCCCGGCCTCGAGCCCGTCGAGGCCGAGCGAGGCGTAGCGGGCGGCGGCCAGCTCGATCGCCAGCGCCATGCCGTCCAGCCCACGGCAGACGGCCGCGACACGCTTCTCGTCACCGGACCTGAGCCGGTTGCCGCCGGCCGCGACCCGTCCGAGGAACAACTCGACCGCGTCACCGGGTCCGCCGTCGTCGGCTTCGATGCGGAGCCCGGGCACCGGGAACACTCCTTCGAACGGCACCAGGAGCCTGGATCGGCTGGTGGCGAGCACGACCAGCCGAGGGCTGCCCGCCAGGAGCCGCTCCAGCAGGACGACCACGCCGTCCAGCAGGTGCTCGCAGTTGTCCAGCACGAGCAGCGTTTCCCGGTCGGACAGCCAGCCGAGGACGTTGTCGGTCGCCGATCGGCTCTGGCTCTCCCCGAGGCCGAGCGCGTCCGCGATCGCCGATGCGATCATCACCGGGTCGGTCACCGGCACCAGGTTGACGTACCAGACGCCGTCGGCGAACCGGTCACCCACCTCGTCGGCGACGCGCAAGGCCAGCCGGGTCTTGCCGATCCCGCCCGGCCCGACGGCCGTGACCAGCCGGTGCTCGTGCAGCGCCCGCGCCAGCGCCGCCCGCTCGGCCCTCCGCCCCACGAACGGCGTCAACGGCGAGGGCAGCGCCGCGACCGCGGCCGGCGCATTCCCCGCGCCCACCGACCCAGAATGCGGGTTCGCCGACAGCGCGGCCAGGGCACGGCGGTCGTCCACCCGGAGCTTGCGCAGCAACGACGAGACGTGACTCTCGACGGTGCGCACAGAGATGAACAGCCTGACCCCGATCTCGGCGTTGGTCAGGTGCTCCCCGAGCGCGGCCAAGACCTCGGCCTCGCGCGCTGAAATGCCTACCGCGGGAGATGCCGCCTCATTGGCCATGCCCTGATTGTGCACGCGCCAGAAGTTCCTGCCCTGTCAACTCGACCACCTGTCCGCCGCCGACTTACGCGCGTGTCGCCGACCGGGGGCAAATGTGCAGGTCGTGGGAATTGGACGCGCCTGGTGCCGGCACCAGGCCCTGGGCCAGTTCATGGATGCCTTCGGAGTGTCTGCGGGTGGCTCGGCGCCGACGAGCAGGCCGTGATGTAGTTCAGGTGCGGGCGATGGCTGTTCGGCTGGAGATTCCTGGCGGCCCTCGTCCGATGGAGGGAATCGCGGCCGCTCAAGGCACGATCCGATCGAGACACCGTCGCCCGAGCACCTGCCCCGACTTTTCGTTCCGACGCTGGTCGCCTCTGACGATGGGCCGCTTTTCATAAGTGGCCGCGTGATCCGCCTTGAGTTCAGCAAGCAGGCAACGAGCTGCGCGGACGCGAAGGGGACGCGCAGGCCGTCATCGACCCGCGCGTCTTCGCTGGACCACTTTCTGGCCGCGTCTTATGGCGAGGTCAGGGTGGCCATCACGCGATCCGGCTCCCAGTGGGCGCGGAATGAGGTGATCAGGCCGTCGTCATCGACGGTGTAGATGGTCAGGCAGTCGATCGTCGTGGTGGCCCCGCCGCCCAGCGTCGCGGTGATGGTGACGACGTTGGCGCAGGCCGGACCGTTGGCGAACGAGTCGCTCACCCGGAAGTGGAACTTCCGCACCCGGGCGATGTTCTCGTCCCAGAACCGCTCGATCCCGTCCGGCCCGCGGTGCCCCTTGCCCTCGGGATCGAGCATCGAGGGGCCGACGGGGTCCTCGATGACGGCGTCCGGGCTGAACAGCGCGAGCCACTCCTGCTTGCGCCCGGCGGCGGCCGCGGCCATCGCCGCGCGCACCGCCCGGCGTGCGGGGTGGTCGCCGTCCGGTGCGTCCCAGGTGACTGCGTTCATGGCGCAAACTGTAACGTGTTCTCGTTTTCGGTCAAGATCCTGCTCTCGCGGTCATGCGCGTCGTCGGCGCGTGAAGGGGATGTAGGCGATGGCCAGCGCTCCGATGAGGAGCAGTCCGATGCCGGCCGGGGCCAGGAAGCCGAAGCGCAGGCCGATCGAGGCTCGCACGTCCAGGGCCGGTGAGCCGTCCATGCGCATCACCACGAGCGACCAGGCGCCGTGGGTCTTGTTCCAGGACAGGACCCGGTCGCCGCTGCCGGCCGAGGTCGCCACCCAGAACGTCTGGGAACCGGGAGCGGTGGCGGCGGCCGCTCCCGGGCGCCGCTCGAAATCGGCGTGGAAGGGCTTGAGGTCCGCTCCGGCGAACACGTCGTGTGCAGTGCCGCGCAGGTAGGCCTCGACCTGGTCCTTGGGGCCGATGCCGACGAACAGGCGCGCCCGCGGTTCGGCGGGACGGACGACGATCCGCACGCGCGCCAGTTCGCCCACGTCGGGGTCGGGGTCGTCCGGACGGGCGGTGCTGGAGCCGACCTCGATCTCGTCGGTCTTGAGGGCCGCCGTCGGGGTGGCGAAGCGGTGCTCGGCGGTGGAGAAGTAGCCGCCGGAGCCGGCCTGCATCGCCGCACCCGCGGTGGCGCCGCCGCCGGTGAGGAGCAGCGCGGCGCCCGCGGTGGCGGCGACCACCGTGCGCGTCCGCCGCTGCCGGGGCTTGCGCGCCACCGGATCGGGCGGAGACGTGTCGCGGCCGGTGTTGAGCAAAGGAGTCATCGCAGCCTCCACGTGGAAGTAGCACAGTCGTGCTAGTAATCAAGCTAGCACAACTGTGCTAAAAAGGGGACATGGTGCGGAGAGATCCAGATCAGCGCAGGCGGGACGTGGCCCAAGCCGTCTGGCGCGTCGTCCGGCGGGGCGGGCTGGAACAGGCGTCGGTCCGCAACGTGGCCCAGGAGGCCGGCCTCTCGATGGGGTCGCTCCGCCACTACTTCGCGACGCAGACCGAACTGCTGGCCTTCACACTGCGCACGGTCATCGAACGGATCGAGCACCGCATCGCGGTACTGCCCGCCGACCCGGCCCCCCGCCGCCGGGCCGAACGCGCGCTGCTCGAGTTGCTCCCCATGGACGCCGAGCGCGCGGCCGAGAACGAGGTCTGGCTCGCCTTCACCGCCCGCGCGCAAGTCGACGCGGACCTGCGCGCGGTACGCGACGAGGGCTACACCGCACTGCGTGGCGGCTGCCGCGCGCTCGTCCAGGACCTGGCGCCCGGACGGCCCGAAACGGAGACCGAGGTCGCCACCGATCGCCTCCACGCCCTGCTCGATGGCCTCGCCGTGCACATGGCCACCAACCCCGGCGTCATCACCGCCGATCGCGCCCGCGCCGTGATCGCCGCCCACCTGGACGACTTGACGAAGGCGGATGGATTACAGGCGACGTAACCGCCAGACGTCCGACCAGGTCGGAAAAAGCCGACCGGGGCAGGGACGCTCTCCGGGGAAGTCGCGAACCGTCAGGCTTGTTCGGGCGCCGTCCCTGCCATGAGGTCGCGTACGGCCGTGCTGATGAAGGCGGCATCGTCGGGGTTGGCGCCGCTGCCGGACAGGTGGCCCCAGATTCCCGGGATCGTGCGCAGTCTTCCTTTCGGGACGTGCCGCACGGTGTACTCCTCGTCCTCGGGTGTGAAGTAGAGGTCCTTTTCGGCGGGCATGGCCAGGAGGTCGGCCGTGATGGATCCGAGGGCGCGGGGGAGGTCGCCGTCCATGCCGGGGGTTGTGGAGACGTCGGCGTTCTGCCAGGTCCAGAGCATCGCGAGGAGGTCGTTGGCGTCGTGGCCGGCGAAGTTGGGCTCCCAGAAGCCGGTGAGGAAGTCTTCTATGCCGGTGAAGCCGAGCCGCCGGTAGGCGCCTTCCCGGTAGAAGGCCTGGGAGAAGCCCCATGCCGCGTAGACGCGGGAGAAGGCGCGCAGTCCTGCGATGGGTCGGGTCCGGTAGCGGCCGTTCTGGAAGGCGGCGTCCAGGGTGAGGGTGGCCCTGAGGCTCTCGAGGAACACCGCGTTGTGGGGCGAGGTCTTCGGCGCGCCGCAGAAGGGCAGGGCGCGGGCCACCATGCCGGGATGGCTGACGGCCCACTGGTAAGTCTGCAGGGCGCCCATGGAGCAGCCGATGACCAGTTCCAGCCGCTCGATGCCGAAGTGCTCGGCGACCAGGACGTGCTGGGCGCGGACGTTGTCGCGGATGGTGACCTGGGGAAAGTCCGGCCCAGTGTGCGGCGGGGGCGTGTTGGACGGCGATGAGGAGACGCCATTGCCGAAGAGGTTGGGCGCGATGACGAAGTACCGGCGAGGTCGAGGGCCCGACCCGGGCCGATCAACCACTCGTTGGAGGTGTGGTCCCCGGCGAACCAGGTGGGGAACAGGACGGCGTTGCTCTTGGTCTCGTTCAGCACCCCGTAGGTCTGGTAGGCGAGCCGCGCCGTGGGCAGGACGGCGCCGCGTTCGAGTCGGAAGTCCTGGAGTTCAAGGGTCTGATGGGCGGGAGCCGGCATTCGATGTCCTCAGTCGTCTTTCCCGTGTTCGGACGTTGCTGTGGTGATGGAAATGGCGGTCATGAAGATCGGGTGATCCTGCGCCTGAGCTGCGCCGGACGGCGTCATGACGTTTCCCTCCCAGGTACCCAAACGTTTGGGCCAAACGTTTGGGTTAGCATGGTCGTGTGCCCCCGGCGCCGTCAAGAACCCCTACCGAAGTCATCGGGGCGGCCCGCCGTCGATGGCGGCGCCGATCGGGCAGGGGCGATATCGTCTCGGCGGCCCTGTTCGGAACCCGGGGAAGGGAGATGCCGGTGACGGAGCGCAAGGAGCGTCCGGTGACCCTGCGGTACATCGCCGACGAGCTCGGGCTCCACATCTCGACCGTCTCCCGCGTCCTGAACGGGCGCGGCGACGATCGCGGCCGGGCCGCCTCGAGCGAGACGGCCACCCGCATCCGGCAGCGCGCGGCCGAGCTCGGCTACCAGCCCGACCCCCACGGCTCCGGCCTGCGCACGGGGCGCAGCGGGCTGGTCGGAGTGCTGATCCCGCGCCTGTCCGACCTCGTCCTCGCGACGATCTACGAGGGCATCGACGAGGCCGCCGGACGGCACGGGATCACCACGATCACCGCCAACACCCTCGACGACGACACGACCCGCCGGCTGCGCACCCGGCTGCTCCTCGCCCGCCGCGTCGACGGGCTCGTCTTCGGCGACGCGCACCTCGACGACGCGTTCCTGGACGAACTGGCCGCCGACGGCGTGCGCTTCGTCCTGGTCAACCGCCGGGCGGGCGGCCACCCCTCGGTGACACCCGACGACGTGCTCGGCGGCCGGCTGGCCGCCGAGCACCTGCTCGACCTGGGCCACACCCGCGTCGCGGTCATCGCGGGCGAGCCGTTCGCCAGCACGGGCACCGATCGGACCGCGGGTTTCCTTGGCCTCTGCCGCGAACGGGGCGTGGACGTCCCGCCGGACGCGGTCGTGCACTCCTCCTTCGACACCGCGGGCGGGCGGTCCGCCGCCGAGCGGCTGCTCGCCGGTCCCCGCCGCCCGACGGCGATCTTCGCCGTCAACGACTTCGCCGCCATCGGCGCCCTCGGCGCCGCCCGCGACCACGGCCTGCAGACGGGCACCGACCTGGCGATCATGGGCTACAACGACACACCGCTGGCGGCCGAACTGCCCATCCCCCTGACCAGCGTCGCCGTCCCGATGCACGAGATCGGCCAGCGCGCCATGGAGATGCTCGCGGCCATGTTGCAGGGACGGTCCGTCGAGTCCGTGCGTCTGGCTCCCAAATTGCGCCCGCGCGCGTCGACCTCACCGATTCGGAGCGCGGTCGATCCGCGCGAGGCATCAGGCAGAAGGCCTGAACGCCCGTGAAGGTCCGTTGCAGTGGGGCAGAGGCCGCTGCCTCCTGCGGACCGGGCACACGGCGAGCGCGCTCAAGCCACGCATGCCGGCGCGTCGACCCTCGGTGAGGACGAAGACCATGACCTACTGGTCGGCCAACCCACTCACAGCCTGACCCGACGACCACCCCCGCGTTGCCACGCGACGCGAGCTCACCGCGCTGAGCTGAATGTCTACATCTGAAGCGGTACAAACCGGATGGATCCGGCGTCCACACGTCGATGAGATGACACACCCGGCCCGACTTGCTTAACTATGGACGATCTTGTCGTTACTGTCGTCCTCCAGGGTCGACGACGCGGTCACCGGAGGTAACGATGCGGTCCGGACGGTGGATGCTCGTCGCCTGGTTGGTCATCGGAGCGCTCGCTGCGGGACAGCGCCACTACTACGCCCAATTCGACGGCAGCTGCGCCAAATTCGCCACGGTCGGAATCACTTTGGTCTCGGGTCCGCTCAACTACATCGGTCTCAACCCCACCGCTTCCTGCAAGGTTCCCGAGCCGAGCAAGTGAAGCGTCGGGCTCCACGACCGCGTCATCGTGAGGCTTTCCAGCGACATCAATGAGGTCGTCGGTCCGTACGGCCAGGCCGACAGGCCTGGCACTTGGCCACAGTGACAGGACGCTGAGCTGCCGAAAATCGCATCCGTGCAGGTAAGGCAGCTACTCGTCCGACGCCGCACCCTGCGGCGCCTGAACGGCTGCTCCTCGGACTCGTTCTCAACGACGGCAACGGTCGCGTCCTTCACGGGTGCTTGCCAGGGGTGAGGGAGAGGATGGCCTTGCCGTTCTTGATCGACACGAGCTTGACGTCCACTGGGGTTCTGTCGCGGAAGCCGAAGCTTCCGCCGCCGCCGGGGGAGAGGACCTGCTGAGCACCTCGGCCGTGCGGGTATTCGACGTGGTAGGTCAGGCTGTTGTTGTCCACGGACACGCTCGACAACTCGGGGTAGTAGAACGTCTTCCGGTCGAGCTTGATGTCGATGGGTCCGTCGACTTCGAGCAGGCAGTCCCCGTCGAAGCAGTCTTTGGTCTTCGTGGTGGGGGTGGGGGTGGGT